>JANOTB010000094.1:0-3695 GCA_031416115.1 Gemmatimonadota bacterium | reverse complement strand
TTGGTCGGGTACGATCGAGACGTTCGGCATGCGCTGAAAGGCGACGTCGCTCCAGCTCTGCGCGTACGAACAGCCGTGCGAACGCACCGGCATGTTGTTCTTCTCGTACCAGGGCCTGAGCCACTCGGCCTGCTCGCGCGTGGTCTGGTAGTCCCAGAAGATGCCGTTGCGCACGATGTCGAAGCTCTCGGGCTTCACGCCGTCGTCGTCGTAGCCGATGGTCGCGAGGCCGTTGGGCTCGGCGCGGTCGCCGCGGATGGTGAGCAGGTCAGGGCCGAGGCGCAGTTTGCCGAGCACGTCGTTGGGTGGTGCGATGAACGATGTGCCGGCGTAGTTGGCCTCGTAGCCCATGGCGCGGTCGAGTTCGGTGGGGTGCGCGATCGACTCGTGAATGGTGAGGAAGAGTTGCGACGGGTGCAGGATGAGATCCCACCGCCCGACGTCGACTGGGCGCGCGGTGAGCTTCTCTCGCGCCTGCTCGGCCCAGACGGTCGCGTTGGTGACGATGTCGTTCTCAAGGACGTACTCCCAGCCGCGGCCCATGGGTTGCACGACCTCGGGGCCACGGGTCGCAGTCTCGGTGCGGTCGTCGCTCACGGCGGTGCAGCTCATGGTGACCCAACTGCGCACCACGTCCTGCGAGATCATGGAGCCTTCGGAGTTCGCGTAGGAGCGTTCTTCCTTCACGAACGAGAGGTTCGAGTTCACGAAGCGGATGTTCTTGACCTTCATCGCCTCGGCGTTGGCGCGCAGGAGCAGTGCGACCTTCTCCTCGACGGGGACAGACCAGGGGTCGATGGTGTAGCTCGACTTCCAGGTGGCATTGGGGTGCACCTCGGTGGGTGCGAGCTTGACCAGGCGATCACGGGCGACGCGATTGGCCTTGGCGAGCGAGACCGCGCGCTGCGCCGCGCGCGCGACTCCCTCCTTGGTGAGTGAGCGCGTGGCCGAGAAGCCCCAGGTCCCGTCGACCAACACACGCACGCCGCAACCGATGGTGTCGGTGTCGGAGACGTTGGTGACCTGCTGCTCGCGGGTGCCGAGGTTCTGGCGGCGTTGACGTTGGATGCGGGCGTCGGCCCAACCGGCGCCGGCGATGCGGGCGGCGTTGAGGGCTTCGAGGAGGAGGACCTTCACCTGTGGGTCGGGCTCGGTGTTCGCGGTGAGGATCGGAGAGCGCGTGCCGGCGGCGTCGGCGCGGCGGGCGGCGAGCGCGATGGCGCTGGCGGCGAGGCCGGTGGTGGCGAGGAAGTCGCGGCGGGAGGGCATGCGGCTGGTCGGGTCGTCGGGAGTGCCGGGGGATCCGGCGGTGGAGCGGGGGGAGAATGTCGCGCGGTGCGGGGAGGTTGGCAAACCGGGGGTGCGCTGGAAGGGTACGCGGGGAGTGGGAGTGGTGCTGGGTGGGGACTGGTCATGACGCACGTTCGAGCGGACTCCCTCCCTTGCCGATTATGCCAAAATCAGCATATCATCCGTCCACGCCCTTTCGTCGCCTTCCCCTCCGCCCGGTGGTGTGGGTTCGGACGTCGTTGGTCGACCTTCAGCGACTGCCGGCCGAGGTGACTGCCGACATCGGATACACGCTTCATCTGGTGCAACTTGGCGAGTACCCGGAGTCGGCCAAGTTGCTTCGCGGAGATCTTGGCGGACTGGTGGAGTTGATCGCGGATCACGGCGGGAATGCGTACCGCGCGGTATTCACGGTGAAGCTGAGGCACGCGATCTACGTCCTGCATGAGTTCCAGAAGAAATCGACGAACGGAATAGCGACATCGCGACGCGATATCGAACTGATCAAGTCTCGATTGTCCGTAGCACGCGAGCTCGACGCCGAGCGAGACCTGGATTCGGAGGAACCACGATGACGACCCGAAAGCCGCTGGTCGAAGGGGTGGACTTCACCGTCGGTAGCGGCAACATCTGGGCAGACCTCGGCTATCCGGACGCCGAAGAGATGCTCGCGAAGGCCGGACTCGTAAGGGAGATAACCCGGATCATCCGCGCTCGCCGGATCACGCAGGCGCAGGCCGCCGCGCTCATGGGAATCGATCAGCCCAAGGTCTCGAACCTTCTTCGCGGACGGTTCCGGGGCTACTCGCTGCACCGGCTACTGGAGTTCCTCACTCACCTCGGGCGCGACGTCGAGATCGTGATCAGTCGTCAACGACGTTCGCGAGTAGCGGGCCGAATCCGCGTTCGCGTGGGTTAATCGAACCTTCACGCGTCGCTCACCGGCCGCTAATGCACCGGCCCTAGCATCCTACCGCTGCCACACTGGTGGCAGGGCGGTAGCAACGCTTTGCCGGTTTGGGGAATCCAACCCAAGTACCCGGCCGTACGAACCCAGGCCGGTCCGGCGGGTATCCCTGCCGACCTCCTCCCTTAGCCGTGAGCTGCCGATGCCCGTGCGGACCCCGATCCTCGGAGCCCTGCTCCTTCTATTGAATGCCGCCGCACCGGTCCGGGCTCAAGAGACCCCCCCGGTCGCCCCCGACACCACGCAGAACGCAGCACTCCGCGCCTTCCTCGATTGCGACGAACGCGGCTGCGATCGCGACTTCCTCGTGAGCGAGATGAAGTGGATCAACTGGATGCGTGACCGGCTCGACGCCGACTTCCACATCCTGGTGACGTCGCAGACGACTGGTTCCGGCGGACGGCAGTACGCGGTGGTCGCGATCGGGCAGCGCGCCTTTCAGGGAAAGACCGATACGCTCGAGTTCACGACCAATCCCAACGACGCCAACGACATCATCCGCCGCCAGTTGATGCGCGTGGTCTCGCAGTTGTTGCTGCCGCACGCGGCACGCGGGCCACTCGGCCCACAACTGGCGGTCTCGTACACGGCCGCCGCCGCGGGCAGTCGCGCACCGGCCGCTGCCGCGAATGACAGGTGGGACTTCTGGACCTACAGCATCTCGGCCAACGGATTCCTCAACGGCGAGTCGCGACAGTCGTTCCGCAACGGCTCGCTCGACCTCAACGCCAATCGAACGACCGAGCAGTGGAAGATCCGCCTGAGCGCCGACAACTCGTACAACGAGTCCAAGTTCACGTACCCGCTCGACTCCGTGACCGACACGACGATCGTCGCGCTGCAGCGGAACGCGAGCGTGAGTGCGATGGCCGTGAAGAGCCTCAGCGATCATTGGTCCGTCGGTGGACGCGTTGCTGGCGAGAGGTCGGACTTCGGCAACATCGACGTCGGCACGAATGCGGCGGCGGCGATCGAGTGGGACTATTTCCCGTACAAGGACTTCGCTCGCCGCAAGCTTGCCGTGCTCTACACGGTGGGTGCGCGGTCCTTTCGCTACAAGGAGATCACGGTCTTCGGTGTGACGTCGGAGACGCGGCCGGTGCACACGCTCGACGCGACCTTTTCCGCGCGCCAGCCCTGGGGCGAGGCGAACGTGACCGTCTACGGGTCGCAGTATCTCGACGGTCTCAAGTACTACAACGCGGGCGTGAGTGGCGGCGTGAACGTGCGCCTCGGGCGGGGCTTCTCGTTCAACGTCGACGGCTCGGTCTCGCGCGTGCGTGACCAGCTCTACTTGGAGCGCGGCGGCGCCACGCAGCAGGAGGTGCTGACGCGGCTCCGTGCGTTGCAGACCAACTACCGGTACTTCGCCTTCTTCGGCGTGCGCTACCAGTTCGGGTCGATCTTCAACAGCGTGGTGAATCCTCGGTTCGGCAAC
>JANOTB010000093.1:0-13366 GCA_031416115.1 Gemmatimonadota bacterium | reverse complement strand
ATGGACCTCGAGGGGTTCGGCAGTTGCACGCTGTTCGGTGAATGCCAGGAAGCGTGCCCCAAGGGGATCTCGATCGATGCGATCATGCAGATGAACCGGGACTACATCGTGGCGAGTGCGACGCAGGTGGACATGAAGGAGTGGGCGGGGTCGGCATGAGCACTTCTGTCTACCGCTCGCTCCCGGCCGCTCGGCGTGTGGCGCTGCTCACGCGACTGATCACGGAGCGCAAGGACTCCCGCGCCCAGTTCATCCAGCGGATGGCGAAGCGCGGCGGGTTTCGCCCTGTGACGCTCATGAGTTGGCCGGCGGCGAAGCTCGCGCAGGAGGTCGTGCGCATGAATGCGCAGACGGCCGAGGATGAGATCGACCTGCTGCAGGCGCTGTACGTGGACATCGAGCCGGCGATCCAGACCGCGTTCCTGCAGGCGGCCGGAGTGAAGGCCGAGGGGGCGGTGATCGACGAGACGCTCGAGGTGCCGTATGCCGAGGCGGAGTCGGTCGCGCGCGCGGCGGCGCTGGTTCGTGAGCAGTTCGGTGAGGACGGGATGCACTACCTGCGGACGATCGCGCGGTACAATCCGGCGGGGTGGCCGGGGATCGTCGAGGTGGTCGAGGGGATGGGCGCCGGCACGGCGGCGTAGCCGCGCCGGCGCCATCCCGCGAGTTCGACCCGCTCGGCTACATCATCATCATCGGCAGGTTCGTGTTCGCGATGTCGCGCACGACCTTCCACGACCCGTCCGCCTGCCGCTTCCAGATCGTGATGTACTTGCCCTTGTCGACCATCGGCTTGCCGCCTTTGGGAGTGATCGTCATCTCGTTCGAGCCCGTCTCGACCGCGATGTCGCCCGAGAGCATGACGTCCTCGGTCGTGAACTTCATGTCGGAGAAGGTCGCGCCCTCCATCATCGCTTTGAGGCCGGCTTCGATCTCAGTGTGCCCTCGCATTGCAGGGGCATTCGGCAACATGAACACGGCGTCGGCGGCGTAGTTCGTGAGCATCTTGGTCACGTCACCGGCGTTGACCGCCGCCACCGATACGGCGTTCGCCGCCTCGATCGCGGTCCGCACGGCGGCGACCTCGGCAGCGATGGCCGCGGCGTCCATCGCTGCTGGTTCGGGCTTCATGCAGGCCATCGCGAGTGAACTCACTGCGGCGACGGCGATCCATCTCGATCTCTTCATGACCTGAGGCTCCGGAAAGGGGTGTGTTTATCCTAGGGGTGCCGGCCGGAAGCGCAAGATGGCGCGCCCCACTGGTACCGATGCCGGTCGACGCCGTGAACCGGCCGTTGGTGAGGCCTCAAGGGCCGTTGTTCTCGATCACGTAGCCTGTCGTTGCGCGGGAGGCCGGACCGTGACAAGTTCTGCGATCGCGCACGGGGCTCGCGGCTCCCCTGCAACATCGCGCGCGTGGACACTCGAGCCGACGGTACGGAGGAGATGATGCAGCGGCGATCGTTGATTACGGTGTGGGCAGTGGTGGGGATGGCGGCGCTCTCAGGTTGCGCGGCTCCCGCTCCCCGGGGACTAACGGACGCCGACCGCGCGGCGTTCGCTGCTGGGGCGGATTCGATGGCGGCGGCAGCGAACTCTGGCAACATCGACGCATGGGGTACGTATCTGACGTCGAGCGTGGAGCAACTGCCGCCGAACGGTGACGCGGTGGTCGGGCGTGAAGCGGTGCTGGCGGTGTTGAAATCGTTCCCCCCGATGAGCGGGGTTCGCTTCATCCAGGACGAGGTCGATGGCTCAGCCGACATCGCCTACATCAAGGGGCGCTACGAGATGACCCTGAATCCGCCCGGCGCACCTCCGATAGTGGACCGAGGGAAGTACCTCGAGATCTGGCGCAAGCAGCCGGACGGGCGGTGGCTCCTGGACCGGGACATGTACAGCTCGAGCCTGCCGCTACCACAGCCGACGCCCTGATCCGGATACCGGACGGGTGCCCTCGTTGGGCACCCGTTCGCGATCACGGACTACCGATATCGCTCCATCAGCTTGTCCAACGCCCCCTTTCCAGGGCAGAGCGCCTCGAACGGCAGGTCGATCAACGGCGTCGGCACCGTCTTGAGATGATCGTGCATGTCCTTGCCGGTCTCGTCCACGAACAGCAGCCCCGTGGCGATCTCGTGCCGTAGCTGGCACGCCCGCACATGCGCATACGCCGAGTCGCGGTCGGTTGGGTCATAGTCCGCAGACGTCGACCGCAGCCGCACCCGCGACCCGTCGTGCATCTCCACGACTTGCACCTCCTCGCCCGTCTCCGGCACCGTGATCTCACGCTTGAGCGGCACGAAGTCCGTGTGCACCACCTCGACCTCATGCTCCCGCGTGTACGAGTAACTCTTGGTCGATCCCTCATGGTCATTGAACGAGACGCATGGCGAGATCACGTCGATCAACGCGAGCCCCTTGTGCGCGATGCCGGCCTTGAGGATCGGCACCAGTTGCTTCTTGTCGCCGGAGAACGACCGCGCGACAAAAGTGCAGCCGAGCGTGAGCGCGACGAGCACCGGGTCGATCGGCGATTGCTCGTTGGCCTCACCCTTCTTACTGGTGCTGCCGATGTCGGCCGAGGCCGAGAACTGGCCCTTGGTGAGACCATAGACGCCGTTGTTCTCGATGACATAGAGCATGTTCACATTGCGGCGGATCGCGTGCGAGAGCTGCCCGAAGCCGATCGAGAGCGAGTCGCCGTCGCCGGAGATGCCGATGTACGTGAGCGACCGGTTGGCGGCGGCCGCGCCCGACGTGACCGACGGCATGCGCCCATGCACGGAGTTGAAGCCGTGCGACTGCTTCATGAAGTACGCGGTCGTCTTGGACGAGCAGCCGATGCCGCTCATCTTCCCCACGCGGTGCGGCTCGAGCTCCAGTTCCCAGGCGGCCTGCACGAGCGCCGCGGTCACGGAGTCATGCCCGCAGCCGGCACAGAGCGTGCTCATGGCGCCTTCGTAGTCCCGGATGCTCAGTCCTAGACCGTTCACGCGCGAGCTGGGATGCCTGACAGGAGGCTTGGCGATCGACGTCATACGGGCACTCCGGCGAGATGCGTCTTGACGGCGTCCACCACCTTCTGCGCAGCGAGCGGCATGCCGCCGTAGTCGAGGATGGGGATCATCTGGTCGCGGGCGAAGCCGAGCTCTATGCCGATGAGCGAGCGGAGCTGGGCGTCGCGGTTCTGTTCGATCACGAACGTGTGCTCATGCCGGCCGAGGAACTTGCGGACCTCGGCGCTGAACGGGAATCCGCGGATGCGCATGTAGTCGGTGTGAATTCCCTCGGCGCGCAAGAGGTCAGCGGCCTCATGTACGGCGGCATCGCAACCGCCGATCGTGACCAGCGCCACCTCGGAGCCCGGTTGATGCGAGATCTCCGGAGCCGGCACATGCTCGGCGGCGTGTTCGAACTTCCGCTTGAGGCGGTCGACGAGTTCCTGATACGCATCGGAGTCCTCGGTGTAGAGGCCGTGTTTGTCATGGCCGGAGCCACGCACGAAGTACGCGCCCTTGCCACCCACACCGGGAAGCGTGCGCGCTGCGATGCCGTCACCGTCCACGTCCAGATAGCGTGAGAACTTCTTGATCTTCTCCAATGCAGCCGCGTCGAGCACCTTGCCGCGATCGGGCTTGTAGGCGTCGTCCCACTGGAAACGCTTCACCATCCAGTCGTTCATCCCGATGTCGAGGTCGCTCGCGACGAAGACGGGCGTCTGGTACCGGTCGGCGAGGTCGAAGGCCTCGATGGTCATCTCGAAGCACTCCTTGGGATTCGCCGGGAAGAGCAGGAGATGCTTGGTGTCGCCGTGCGAGGCGTAGGCGAGCGTGAGCAGATCGGCCTGCTGCGTGCGGGTCGGCATGCCGGTCGCTGGGCCGCAGCGCTGCACGTCGATGAAGACCGAGGGGATGTCGGTGTAGTACGCAAGCCCGATGAACTCCTGCATGAGCGAGATGCCGGGGCCCGATGTGTTCGTGAAGGCGCGCGCACCCGCCCACCCTGCGCCGATGACGATGCCCGCCGCCGCGAGCTCATCCTCGGCCTGGATGATCGCGTAGTTGTGCAGGCCCGTCGCCTTGTCGACGCGATATTTCTCGCAGAAGCCCTTGAATGCCTCCATGAGGGCGGTGGCAGGCGTGATCGGGTACCAGGCGCCGACGGTGGCACCGGCATAGAGCGCGCCGAGCGCGCAGGCGGTGTTGCCGTCGATCAGGATGCTGTCGCCGGTCGCGTCCATCTTCTCCAGACGGAAGGGCAGGGGACAGGTGAAGTTGGCCTTGGCGTAGTCGTAACCGAGCTTGATGGCGGTATGATTCGACGCGAGGAGCTTCGGCTTCTTGCCGAACTTCTCGGTGAGCATCGTCTCGATCACGCCCATGTCGATGTCGAGCAGGGCCGCGAGCGAGCCCACGTAGACGATGTTGCGGAGCAGGGTCCGGTCGCGGTCGCCCTCGAACGTCTCCACGCACATCTTGCCGAACGGGACGCCGAGGATCGTGATGCCCTCGCGCACGAGATCGGGATCGAGCGGCCAGGTGGAGTCGTACACCAGGTAGCCGCCTGTGCAGACGGTGGCCACGTCCTTGGCGTAGGTCGCCGGGTTGAGCGCGACCACAAGATCGACCAAGCTCGGCCTCGCAGTATAGCCGTCCTTGCTCACGCGGATCTCGTACCAGGTCGGGAGACCCTGGATGTTGGACGGGAAGATGTTCTTGCCCGTGACCGGGATCCCCATGCGGAAGATCGCCTGCATGAGCAGGGTGTTCGCACTCGCGGATCCGGTCCCGTTGACCGTTCCCATCTTGAAGGCGAAGTCGTTGATGCCGCTCATACGGACACCTGGCCGGCGTAGGCGAGCTTGAGGTCGAAGGTGCGCATGTCCCACGCCGCGGTGGGGCAGCGTTCGGCGCAGAGACTGCAGTGCAGGCAGACGTCCTCGTCCTTGACCATGATCCGTTTGGTCTGGGGGAGGGCGTCGGAGAGGTAGATCTCCTGCGTCAGGTTCGTCGCCGGCGCCGAGAGGCGGGTGCGCAGCTCCTCGACCGGCGAGCTGTTCGTGGTGATGGTGAGGCAGTTGGTCGGGCAGACGTCCACGCAGGCGTCGCACTCGATGCAGAGCGAGGCGGTGAAGTGCGTTTGGATGTCGCAGTTGAGGCAGCGCTGCACTTCGGTCGCGGCCTGCTCGGGCGTGTAGCCTAGCTCGACTTCCACACCAACGCCTGCAAAGCGCTTGGTGAGCTCTTCATGCGTCATCTTGGCGCGCTTGGCCGTCTCGTAGTCGTTGTCGTAGGCCCACGACTGCATTCCCATCTTGGCGGAGACGAGTGTCATGCCGACCGGCGGACGATCGGTGACGGGCAGGCCTTGGCAGTGCTGGTGGATTGAGATCGCCGCCGCATGTCCGTGTGCGACCGCCCAGATGATGTTCTCCGGTCCCCAGGCAGCGTCGCCGCCGAAGAAGACGTCGGCGCGCGTGCTCTGGTGCGTCGTCTTGTCGACGATCGGCATGTCCCACTTGGGGTCGAACTCCACGCCGAGGTCGCGCTCGATCCAAGGGAAGGCATTGTCCTGGCCGATCGCGAGGATCACGGTGTCGCAGGGGATGATCACGTTCTCGAGCGCCTTGCTCGACTGGCGGCCATTCGCGTCCTCGGTCCACACGAGCTTCTCGAACTCCATCCCGACGAGCTTGCCGTTCTCGATCACGAACCGCGTGGGTGCGTGGTTCTCGACGATCTCGACGAGTTCCTCCTCGGCGTCCTCGAGCTCCCAGGGCGATGCCTTGAAGTTCTTGCGGCCTCGGCGAGCGATCACCTTCACGTCGGTCGCGCCAACACGCTTGGCGGTGCGGCAGCAGTCCATCGCGGTGTTGCCGACGCCGATGATCACCACGCGTGGCTCGATCTTCTCGACGTGTCCGAAATGCACGCTCGCGAGCCAGTCGATGCCGATGTGCACCTGCGAGGGCGCGTCCCAGCGGCCGGGGATGTCGAGTTCCTTGCCCTTGGGTGCGCCGCTGCCGACGTAGACGGCGTCATACCCTTCGGCGAGCAACGCCCTCATACTTTCGACGGGTTCGCCGTACTTCATCGTGGCGCCCATGTCGATGATGTAGCCACACTCGTCGTCGAGCACCTGCGGAGGGAGTCGGAACGATGGGATGTTGATCCGCATCAGCCCGCCCGGCTGGGCGTTCTTCTCGTAGATCGTGACGTCGTAGCCGAGTGGCAGGAGGTCGTTCGCGACGGTCAATGCAGAGGGACCTGCACCGACGAGTGCTACGCGCTTGCCGTTCTTGGTCTTGGGCGCGGTGGGGAGACGATCGCGGATGTCGCCGCGCAGGTCGGCGGCGACGCGCTTGAGACGGCAGATCGCGACCGGTTTCTCGTCGATGCGTCCGCGGCGGCAGGCCGGTTCGCAGGGACGGTCGCAGGTGCGGCCAAGGATGCCCGGAAATACATTCGACTCGCGGTTGAGCATGTACGAGTCGTCGTAGCGCCCTTGGGCGATCAGGCGGAGATAGCCGGGCACGTTCGTGTGGGCCGGACAGGCCCACTGACAGTCCACGACTTTATGGTAGTAGCGAGGGTCTGAGACGTCGGTTGCTGCCATGTGCCTTGGGTTCCCCGATGAGAGGTTATTCCAAGTGTCGCTAACTGGCGGCGAGGCGGCAAGGTGGGGAAAGTCTGCTTGATGGCGTCGCGGCCGCCCTGCCCCCATTTTCGGGAGTAGCACACTCCCCACTTCACACGACCTATCATGAGCGACGAGCAACCAGGATCGGAGAAGCGCCGGATCGAGGCGCTCGAGGTGGTCATGCGGTCGGTTGTGGCCGACTTGGAGCGGCTGCGGAGTGAGATTGCGCTGCTCCGAAGTCCCGCGACCGCCACACCGACCCAGACCCCGACCCCGGCCAGACCAGCTTCGGACGCTCGGCCCGATCCCGTGCCGACCGCGCCGAGTGCGCGCACGGCACCCCGTGCGCCGCGCAGTTCGTCCGGCGATCTCGAACAGCTCGTCGGACGCTACGGCACCCTCGTCGTCGCGACGCTGGCCCTCCTGCTCGGTTTCGGTGCGTTCCTGCAATGGGCGATCGCGCGCGGACTGCTCGGTCCGGAGGTGCGCGTGGCCCTCGGCGCCGTGGCCGCGCTCGTGCTCACGACGCTCGGCCTTTGGATGCGCGGCAAGGGAAGCGCACGCTATGGGGACGCGCTCCTGGTGATCGCGCTCGCGATCGTGCACCTCGACGCGTGGGCCGCCGGACCGGGACTCGCGATCGTCCCGCCGGCGCTGGCGCTCGCGGTCGCCGCTGTGGCGAGCCTCGCGCTCGCTGCGCTCGCGCTTCGCGAGGATCAGGAGTTCCTATTCTGCCTCGGGCTCGGCGGTGCACTGCTCGCGCCGTTCGTCACCATGACCGGCGGCGGAAGTGTGGGGCAGTTGCTCTTCTTCGGAGGCGCGGTGCTCACGGCGGCCATCGTCGCGCTTCGCGACGCGGACTGGAGAATCGCGCGGCAGCTGCTTCCGGTGTTCGCCGCCTGGTACATGATCGCGGGTGCGTCGGCGCGGACGTCGGCGATGTCGGCCAACAGCGCATACTGGCCGGCCGCGCTCGCACTCGTACTGGCCCTGGTCGCGCTCACGTTGGGCGCGCGCGGCGTGCGCCGTGCTTTGGTGCAGCGACTGCTCGTCCTGCTAGCCCTCGCGATCGTAATCGGCGCCGTCGGCGGGAACTCGCCGGCCTGGACGGGGGTCGCGTACGCACTGTTCGGCACGGTCTCGGTGCATGCGTTGCGTCGCCGTTCGGCAGTGACCGCGGACGAAGGCCCCGACACCTGGTTCGAAGTCGTAGGGCTACCGCTCCTGTTCCTCGGCTGCGCGGTGCTGGTGCGCGATCGGTACGAGGTGCCCGCAGGGGCCGCGCTCGCCGGTGGCTGGGCCGCTCTGACGGCTCTGTTCCTCTACCTCGACAGCGCGGCGCACAGGGCGCGGCACCTCGCGGTGATCCTCACGGCGGCTCTGATCGCTGCCGCGGCGCTCTTTCACGAGCGCGATGTCGCCCAAGTCATTGCGTTCGCGCTGATCGCCGCGGTGAGCATCCTCACGCTCGAGCGGGCGCGCGGCGCAGCGATCCTCCTGCCGATCGCGCTCGCACTCGGTCTTGGGACGAATCGCGCGATCTACCTGTACGACCTGCGTGCGGACTGGGCGTACACACCGTTCCTCAACGAGCTCGCGTTGGGCGCCGCGACGCTGGCCGTGGCGTACGCGTTGCTGTCGTGGATCGCACCACGCACACTCGCACTGCCCGATCAGAAGCGTGGACCGTGGAACGCCGAGGAAACGCGGCTCGTGCTTCGACTGGTCGGACCGATCGCGGCTTTTCTCTGGGCCCGCCAGGAACTCGCGGGCGCCTTCTCGTCCGACATCGCGACCTTCCTCGTGATCACGTACTACGCGTTGACCGGCGTCGGGACGATCCTGCTGGGGCGAGCGCGGGGTGTGAGTGGACTGCGACAGGCCGGACTGATCCTCTCGCTCTTCGCCGCAGTCAAGGTCGTGCTGGAGGCGAGTGATGTGGACCGGATCGGTCTTCGTGTGGGCAGCTATCTCGTGGTGGGGATCTTCCTGCTCGGCGTCGGCTATCTGTACCGAGGTGGGATCCCGGCCGTGAGTTCGGAGTCTTGAGACGGTTCTGCTCTGTACTGCTCCTCCTCGCGACGACAGGGCCGGGACTTGGGGCCATCGGACTGCGCATGCATGCGACGTTCCTGCCCAGCACATGCGCCCATTGCTAACTTAGGAGTCCTAAGTTAGACTCGCCTGCATGGATGCCCCTGGATTCTTCGACGAGCACTCTCCGCCCATCGATCAGCGACTGGCGACGGGGTTGTACACGCTCGGGCTTGCCGTGAATCACGAGGAGCGACAGCACGCGCTGGCAGAAGGCATCTCGACCACTCAGGCCAGCATCCTCACCCTGCTCTCGCTCGAAGGCGCCAAGACGCCCAGCGATGTATGCAATTTCCTCGGCGTGTCACTCCCAACGGTGAGTGACTCGGTGAGGGCGCTGGTGGACAAGGGACTGGTGAGGAGACGGCCGAATCCGAGTCACCGCCGGGCGACCATCCTCACGCTCACGCGCGCGGGCCGAGTCCGGGCCCGGCGGGCCGCGAACGTGCCGGAGTTTCTTGCGACGGCTGTCGGAACGCTGTCGGACGCGCAGCAGGAGCGCCTGCTCTCCATGCTCGTGTTGTTGCTCCGTGCGCTGCAGGAGAATGGCCAGATCCCGGCCCAGCGTATGTGCCTCACCTGCACCTTCTTCCGGCCGAACGTGCACGCGGCTGCGCGCCCGCATCACTGCGCGTTCGTGGACGCTCCGATGGGGCCAACGCACCTGCGACTGGTGTGCGATGAGCACGAGATCGCGTCCATCGAGGCCCAAACCTCCCAGTGGCAACAGTTCCTCAAGTCGGCAGTTTGATGCAGCACCACTCCTCACCCTTCCTCGGAGCTCTTGCCATGAACACACGGTATTCGATCGTAGTGCTCGCTGCTGTCGCATTGGTCGCCGCCTGCGAGTCCAAGCCCGCTCAGCAGGCCGATCCTGCCGCAGCTGTCGCTCCGACGTCACTCCATGACAGACTTGGCGGCACGGCGGCCATTGCCACGGTGGTCGACGCGTTCGTCGCGAACGTGGCAGGTGATGCACGGATCAACAAGCGTTTTGCCCGCGTGGCGGGAGATACTGCGGCCATGCGTCAGTTCAAGCAGAAGCTCGTGGACCAGGTCTGTGCCGGCACCGGCGGCCCCTGCACCTACACCGGCCTTGACATGAAAGCGACGCATCAGGGCATGGGCATCACGGATGCCGAGTTCGACGCCCTTGTGGAAGACCTCGTGAAGGCTCTTGATGGCGCCGGGGTGCCGCAGAAGGAGAAGGATGAGCTGCTGGCGATCCTCGGACCCATGCGAGCCGACATGGTGATCAAGTAGCGTGCAAGATGTGAGACGGGGGCACGGCGCCGAGCGCCGTGCCCCCGTCTCCATTCCTAAAGTCCGACTCAGCGCTTCGTGTCGAGCACCCGCGCGATCTCCGTGCGCAAGTCGCGCAGGTGAACGCGCGTCATTGAATCGCCGGCCTTAGCAAGCGCCTGCGCCGCGAGCGCGTCCAGATCCTGCAGCGCCGCCCGCATGGCGGCGCGCACGTCGCTGCCGGCCGGAGTGGTCGGTGCGGGTGCGCCGAAGCCCGCCGGCGCCGCGGGAGCTACGACCGGGTTGAGCCGAGCATCCGCCGCCGCGACGAACGCGCGCTGCAGGTTGCGACGGTACACGTTCACGCGCACGCTGCCTTGCGTGAGTTCACCGAATACGCCGGTGCGCAGGTCGCCCATGAGGTCGGCGAGGGTATACGCATCGCGCGGATCAGCCGCGAGCGCCTCGAACTCGATCAGTCGGTTGACTCGTGCCTGACCGAGCAACGAGTTCAATACCGCCGTCTGGCGCTGACGGAAACGCTCCACCGTGCCGGAGTTCTCGATCCGACGGAGGATCCCCTCATTGAGGAACATCGACGGCACCTGGAAGGCCGTCGCATTGAGGTAGCGCACGGCTTCCTGCTGGCGCGAGCGCTCGAGCGGACGGAACCGCGCTCCCGAGCCGTAGCGCTCCTGCGTGTAGGCGCCACCAACGATCGAACCCACATGGCCCATGTAGCGGCCCCACTGGCCGATGGCCTCGCCGTACAACGTCTCCAGTTCCTCGTAGTCCTCGCCCGGCACCTCGGCCACGCGGAGCATCGACGCCATCACACGCTCGAGGTTACGCATGCCGAGCGTCGTCGCCTTCACGGCATCGGCGTCACCGACGGCTTCGGTCTGGTCCTCGGGATCACCCTCGGCGTCGGGAGTCGAGAAGCGCAACCAGGGGAACTTGTCCTGCTCGCGCGCCCACTGGTCGAGCGTGGACTTCTCGTCGTCGGGCGTGCGGGCGCTCGGGATCGGCGCATAGCCCCAGTTCACTGCGAAATCGTCGTACGGTCCGACCTGCGGGATCAGCAGGTGCGGCGCGATGTTGTCCTCTGGCTGCGCGACGTAGTTGAACCGCGAATAGTCCATGAGCGTCGCGACATGCCCGCGCATGCGCGCGAGGAACGCCGGCGAACGGATCGAGTCCACGGGATACTGCGAGGACGACTTCATGTTGTGTGGAAATCCGATCGAGTGACCGATCTCGTGCGTCACCACGTACTCGACGAGCCGCCCCATGAGCGAGTCGGGGAGCGGGAGCTTCTGTGCACGGGCGTCGAGCGGCGATACCTGGATGAAGTACCAGTTCTTCTGCAGCTCCATGATGTTGTGGTACATGTTCACTTCGCCCTTGAGGATCTGGCCTGAGCGAGGGTCCACGATCTGCCCGCCGGTCGCGTTGGCCACGGTGCTCGGCCGCCAGTAGATCACCGAGTTGCGCGCATCATAGAGCGAGAAGTTCGGATCCTGCTCCGGCGTCGGCGCGACGCGACCGAAGATCGCGTTGCTGAACCCCGCCTTGCGGAAGGCATCCTGCCAAGCGTTGACGCCAGTCACGATCCAAGGCTTGATCCAATCGGGGGTGGCGGGGTCGATCCAGTAGATGATCGGCTCGACCGGGTCGGAGACGGCGGCGCTCGGGTCCTTCTTCACGAGCTTGAAGCGGTGGATGAAGCGCTGCGCCTTGGCCTCGTGGGCCCTGTTGGACATGTCGAAGAAGCTGCTCGAGATGTATCCGACGCGTGAGTCCGACCAGCGCGGCATCATTGGCGAGTCGGGGAGCTTGAGCATTGAGAACTGCACGCGCGCAGTCTGCGAGCGCGGCGCTGCCGCACCCGCGGCCCCGAACGGCGTCGGGCCGACGGGCGGTGCCGCTCCGAGTCCGGTCTGCGTCACCTCGATGTTCACGTTCTCCGGGAACGCCCACGTACGCTCGACCCAGCTCTTGTTCCGGACGATGCCGGCGATGGGGGCGAGCTCGGGGATGTTGCTCAGGAAGAGCTCGGTCACGTCCACCACTGCGGCGCTGTCGGCGCCATAGGCCGCGACATTGAACGCCGAGAGCACGGGGCCTTTGCGAAAGCCTGAGACCACGCGCCAGATCGCCGACGTCGTGTCGGCCATGAGATCATGCTCCTTGGCGCGCAGGACGATCCGGTTGCCCATACGCTCCCACTGTACGATCTGCCGCATGCCGCCGCCGAAGAAGCCGGCAGGGTTCTGCAGCGTGCTCTCCACCGGCCGCGAGATCAGCAACATCTCCTTGTTGAGCGCCGGCGCTGGGATCTCGAAGAAGAGCTGCTCGCCTACGCGATGGAGCTTGAAGAGGCCGGTCTGCGTGACTGCACGCTCGGTGATGACCTGTCGGTAGGGACGGGGAGCGGCGGGTGTCGCCGGTGCGCCACCCGGGCCTCCGGGAGTTCCGCCAACTTGGGCGCCGGCGGGTCCACCACCACCCGGCACCGTGGGCGTTGGCGGCGTTCCCGTCGGAGCAACCGTTGGCCCGGGGGTGGCCGTGGGCTGCGGCGCCGGAGTCGGCGTCGTCGCCGGCGTCGTCGCGCAAGCGGCGAGGGCCGCCGTCGCGGCGAGAGCGAACATCGTTCGTGACCAGGTCATCAGATGCCTCTGCTGAGGTGTCGCGGGGCGCCTGCAACGGGCGCATGTGTCGATCAGCACTACGGTCGGGCGGTGTCCAACGCTGATTCAGTGCGAGGCGCGGCGAGGATCGCTGCGGTGAGATGGGCGGTCACGTTCGCCGTCGTCTTGAAGACGTCGGGTAACACGTCGACCGCGATCAGGATCCCTACGCCTTCAGCGGGCAATCCGAGGTCGACGAGCACCGGCGCCAGAAGGAAGAGGCTCCCCGACGGAATGCCCGGCACACTGAAACTAAGCAGCGTCGACGTCACCACGAGCGTGAGCAGAGCGCCGTCGCCGATCGGCACGCCGTAGAGCTTGCCGAGGAAGACGACGCCGACGATCCAGGCCATCGGCACGTTCACGCGGAAGATCGACACCGCGAGAGGGAGCACGAATCCGCTTGACGCCTCGCCCAGTCCGAGTTTCTCCCGCGCGGCCGAGATCATCACCGGGAGCGCGGCGAGCGAACTCCGCGATCCCGCCGCGAGCGCCTGAGCTGGCGCCGCCGCCGCAACGAAGCGGCGGAACGGAACGCGTCCCAACAGCACGACCACGGGGTAGAGCAGCACGGTGAAGATCAGCAACGTCACCGAGAGCGTCGCGATGTAGCGCGTGAGCGCACCCACAGCCGAGAGCCCGAGCCGCGCACCGAGCGCGTAGGTGAGCGCGAACACGCCGACTGGTGCCGCGGCGAC
>JANOTB010000092.1:0-21227 GCA_031416115.1 Gemmatimonadota bacterium | reverse complement strand
CGCGACGCTCTCGCGCTCCCCCAATGCGTGCGCAACGAGGCACGACGAATCGATGTAGGCGACCGCCACTAGTCTCGCTCGTCGAGGAATCGCTTGAGTGCACCCGGACGTCGTGCCACCGGCCGGATCTTGAAGGGCGGCCCCTTCTTCGCCGGAGTGATGATCCCCTTGGCGGTGAGTTCCACGATCCGCTCCTCCAGCGTCTGCTTTGCGGCCGGGATCGGCCGGATCTCCGCGACCGGCTTGCCGTGTACCGTGACGACCACCGAGTCGCCCTCGCGCACGCGCCGGACGATCGCCGAGAGTTGGGTCTTGGCCTCGTAGAGTGAATAGGTCTTCTTCTTCGCCATGCGGGCCAAGTAGCAATTCTGACCAATCTGGTCAAATCCTGGCGCCGCTGGCGGGAGCATTCCTCCGCGGGCTAGGGTTGCCCGATGCGCCTCACCACTCGCCGCCCTACTCTCGTCGTCGCGCGCGTCGGCCATGATCGTCATGGTCCGCTCACAGACAGATGCGCCTTTCGCTCCGCGGTGAACTCCCACCAGTCCAATGGCGGCCCACCTTCCATGAACCGTACTGCCGAGATGAAGCAGTCGATCAAGCAGGGATCCTGTCGCACACCAGCCACGGCGTTGCTCCGGTCGTAGAGCAAGTATGGATCCTGGCCGATCAACTGTGCTGGCTCGCTGATCCCGATCGCGCGCAGGTCGCCTGCGATCGACGGACCGATGTTCGGGATCTCCTCGAGCCTGCGCGCCTGTGACGCGGACTTCGCATTCATGCTCTTTCGCCTCGGAGGATCAGCGTGTGGGCGACGCGACGGTGATCGCGAGGCGACGCGGCAGTGATGCCGGTGTCATGGACGAATCCTTGTCGGGTGGGTCCGAGGCGCGCCGCCGCCTACTTCTTCGCCAACTCCTGGTAGAGCAGTCGCACGAACCGGTCATGTCCGCCCGGCCACTCTTTCGCGTAGTCGGCCGTGATCCTCGCGGCGAGCACCTGGTCAAGCGTCTTTCCCGCAGCCACCTCGGCGGACATCCGGTCGCGCAGCACCACGAGCATCTCCCGGAAGGCCTTTACGCGCGCGCGGTCCGTCGCGGGCCCGTGCCCGGGGATGATCTTCGACTGGTCGTTCGTCATCGCATACACGCGCTCGGCCACGGCGATGACGCCGTGAATGGAGCCACCACTCGAGAGATCCACGAACGGGAGTCCGGCGCTCATGAAGGTGTCGCCGGTGTGCACCACGTTCGCCTTGGTGAAGTGCACGATCGCGTCGCCGTCAGTGTGCGCATGCGGCATGTGCGTGACGACCAGCGAGTCGCCGTTGATATGGAACGTCATGCCGTCGGTGAAGGTGACGACCGGGAGCGCTCCCGCCGGCGAGGCGGGCTCGCGGCGGTTGAGCGCCTCGATGAACTGCTCGGAGCTCATGCGGCTGCGCACGTTCTCGTGCGCGACGATCAACCCGCCGGCCTTGCCCATGTTCTCGTTGCCGCCGGTGTGGTCGAAGTGCCAGTGCGTGTTGACCACGAAGCGGACCGGCTTGCTGGTGATGGTCGCGATGGCGGCGAGGATCTTCGGCGTCAGCGGCGCGAACTGGTCGTCCACCACGAACACGGCGTCGTCGCCGACAGCGAGTCCGATGTTCCCGCCGGAGCCCGTGAGCATGTAGACGTTGCGCGAGAGCGCGGTGGCGCGGATCTGCACGGTGTCGAGCGCGCTCTGCGCGCTGAGCGGTGCGGAGAGCGCCAGCAGAACGGTGAGTACGAAGGCGCGGGTCAGTCGGGGCATCGGTTCATCCTTTTCCGGGCGAGGTATACGGCGTGGTCAGTGGCGTGTCGGGGACGACGCTAGAACATACCGACGTCAGGACCCGACCGCGCGTTCTCCTAGCCGTGGAGGGGTCCTTCGCGCTACCATAGACCGTTCTGCGCGCCCCGCCTCAACGCCACGCTGGACGTTCCGACGATCCACCAGTCACGATCGTGAACGTCGGCTACCGCTCCACCAACTTCTGGGTGGTGCGCGCGGGCTGGTCGAGCCTGCTCGTGGACCTCGGCTGGCCGGGCATGGGCGCAGCTCTGGTACCGCAGTCTCATCGACGCGACCGCGCGTCCCATTCCCGGAACTGGCGGCGGTGCATCGCCGCGGATCTCGCCCGATGGACGACGCATTGCCTTCATCTCGGGCGATCGCACGCTGATCATCCCTGTTGCCGGGGGCGAGCCGCGGCGGCTGATGGACGGAGACATCCCCGTGACGCTGCAGTGGGTCTCGGATACCAGGCTCTTCGCGATCACGTCCGGCGGGTACCGGTTCACTTGGCTCGACGCCGAGGTCGGACGCGTGGAGGACCGCTCCATCGCGCGCTACCGGCGCTGCGGGTACGCTCAGTGGATCGTGGCCGACGAGCAGCTGCTGTGCAGCTTCAACGAGACGGCGGTGTTGGTGGATCCGAAGTCGGGCGAGCTGTGGCCGATCCGCACGACGGCCGCCGATCGCTCGCCTGGCGCCGCCGTGTCGGGTTCGTCCTTTCGCCTGATCGGCACGGATCACATCATCTATGTGTCACTCGACGGTGAGCTGCGGGCGGCGCGATACGATCGCGCGAAGCATCAGATCGGACGGTCGGTGTCGATCGTGAGCGGCGTCGATCGCGACGCGCTCGGTGCGGCGACCTTCGACCTTGCAGCGAACGGGTTGCTCGCGTTCGCGCCCTCGTCGGGCACGCGAGATGCGCAGATGGTGGTGATGCGTGAGGGTGCCGCCCCCGCACCGCTGCCGATCGAGCGGGCGCCCTTCCTGCGCTTCGATCTGAGCCGCGATCGCAGGCACCTCGCCGCCGTGGTCGCGACGCCAGCAGGGCACGAGCTTCGCATCTACGACCTCCGCACCGGACAACGCCGGGTCTGGTTGCGTGCGGCGCACATCCGGTTCCCTCTGTGGACCCCTGCAGGTGACCGGATCGCGGTCCGCGTGGAGAACGCATCCGGGGCCGCGCTGGTCCTCGGGTCGCCGACCTCATCGGGGTCGCTCGACACACTCATGAGCGGCGCGCAGGCCACCGACGCGTTCGACGCCGTGCACTTCGTGGGCGAGCACACGCTCCTCGCGCGTGACGCGAAGCACATCGCCTGGCATCCGAGCAACGTCAGCGGTCTCTACGTGAGCGACTACCCCCCCCCGGCGCAGTGCGCCAAGAGATCGGCAGCAACGCGATCGAGCCGCTCTGGCTCTCGAACAGCGAACTCCTGTATCGATCGGGATTCACCTGGTTCATCGCGCGGTTTGACGTCCGCACCGGGGAGCTTGTGGGGGCGCCGAGCATGTGGGGGAAGGACCCGGGGTTCCTCGACACGCCCGGATGGTCGAACCGGCTCTCGTACGACCGCGGCATCATCTACGCGCAGACCAGCAATGCGCCGGACGCGCGGTTCCTGCGGTTCATCCCGGACTTCGTGACGCGGATGAAGGCTGCCGTGAGGGCGGCCGACAGGTGAGCGGGCTTTGCTGAACCGCTTGCGGCCCGTCGCGTTCGGTCGGAGGTTACAGGGACAACCGCAGAGAGGACCCCGTGTCCGAACCATGCCTTCGTTGCAGCCATCCCGTTCCCGACCACGCGAAGTACTGCCCCGCATGCGGCGTCAGTCTGGCGATCGCCGCAACGGGTGAGCACGCGATCGTCGACTTCGAGCGCTTTTTCAACTACGGCATCGACCTCATGTGCCTCGCCGGGACGGATGCGAAGTTCATCGCCGTGAACCCTGCGTTCGAGCGCGCGCTCGGCTATTCGATCAAGGAACTGCTGGCCGAGAGTTTCCTGAAGTTCATCCATCCGGACGACCGCGACGCGACCGTCGCCGAGGTGGGAGCGCTCGCCGACGGCACGCCCACGCTCTCGTTCACGAATCGGTACATCCACAAGGATGGCCACTTGGTGCGGCTGCACTGGCGCGCGTATCCGGAGCCGGGGACCGGACTCATCTACGCGACGGCGCGCGTGACGACGGATGAGGAGCATCACCGCGCGTGAGCCGATCCGAGCGGCGCGTGTCCCCGAACTACGTCGTATGAGGGTCGTCGCGGTCGGCGAGTGCACGATCGACCGCTATCCGGCGTTCGGCGCCGAGCGCGTCGGTGGCATCTCGCTCAACTTCGCGGTGAACGCCAAGCGTGAACGGGCCGAGCACGTGTCTCTCGTGAGCTGCACAGGGACCGACGTGGCCGCGGCCGCGGTGCGACGGAAGCTCGCCGTCGAGGGCATCGATGGATCGCACCTGCACGCACTCTCCGGTGCGACAGCGTCACAGGTCATCGACATGGGCGTGGGCGGTGAACGGGTGTTCCCAGCCGGCGGGTATGCGCCCGGTGTGCTCACTGACTTTCGCTTGACTGCTGCGGATGAGGCACTGTTGCGCACCGCCGATATCATTGCAGTGCCGGTCTTTCGTGAACTCGCGCATCTGTCGGACGCAGTCATGCACGCGCGCGGCATCACGGGTATGCGCGTCGCGGACCTGCTCGACGGCGCCGACCTCGGCCCTGATTGGGCTGGGATCGAGCCCTTGCTCGGGGTCTTCGAACTGCTGTTCGTGAGTGGAGGGCCCGCGACGGTCGAGCGGCTCCTTCCGCTCGCTCGTCACACGCGCAGTCTGATCGTGGTGACACACGGCGCCGCCGGGAGTAGCGCGCTCACTCCAGGAGAGCGGATCGAGTGGCCTGCTGAGCCTGTGCCACCCGACGAGTGCGTGGATACGACCGGCTGCGGCGACGCGTTCCAAGCGGCGTTCACTGTGGAGTACGCGCGCCGTCGCGACGTGCGCGCCGCGTTGCGCGCCGGTGCCGGACGTGCCGCGATCGTGATCAGACATCTGGGCGCGACCGCCGACGTCACGGCGGATGCGACGGCGACCCTCGCTGCACGGACCGCACCCTGAGCCGGTTCCGCTCGCTCTTCTCCTGTGCACGTCCCGTGATCGGCATGATCGCGTTGCCGCCGCTCCCCGGCTACCCGACGCATGCCGGCATGGACGCGCTCGTTGAAGCAGCACTCGCCGACCTCGCCGCACTCGAGGCCGGAGGCGTGGACGGCGCGTTGGTGGAGAACGACTTCGACCAACCCCACACCATGGTCGGCGGCCCGGAGATCCACGCCGCGATGACGCGCGTGACCCGCGAGGTCGTCACGCGCGCGCGCATCCCGATCGGTGTGGAGGTGCTGCTCGACGACTGGCGCGCCTCGCTCGCGATCGCGTCAGCGACGGGAGCGCGGTTCATCCGCATGGACTTCTTCGTCGACCGCGTGATGACCAAGTGCGGCCCGTTCGAGCCGAATCCCGCCGCGGTGCTGGAGTACCGCAAGCGGATCGGCGCCGAGCAGGTGCAGCTCTTCGCCGACCTGCAGGTGAAGTACACCACACCGATCGGCGGGCCCAAGCCCATGGAGCAGTCGGCGCGCGAGGCCGCTGCGGCGGGCGCCGATGTGGTGATCATCAGCGGCACGGAGACCGGTGTGGGCCCGACGCCCGACGATCTGCGCGCCGCGCGCGCGGGCGCTTTGCCGGTGATCATCGGCAGTGGGCTCACGCCGGAGAACGCGGGGCGACTCATGCCGTTCGCCGATGGCGCGATAGTTGGCACGTCACTGCGGAGCGGTCGCACCGCGAGCGACCGCGTGGTGCGGGCGCAGGTGACGCGGCTGGTGGCAGCGGTATCCCACGCGCCACCGTCGCCGAACGCGCCGTGAGCACCACCGCGGCGCTCAAGCGTCAGCTCGGACTCTCCGCCGTCGTCGCGCTCGTCGTTGGCAACATGCTCGGATCCGGTGTCTTCTTCACGCCGGGTGAACTCGCGGCCGTCACGCAGCATCCGTGGCAGGTGCACTTCATCTGGGCGCTCTGCGGCCTGATCACGCTCTGCGGTGCGCTCACGCTCGCCGAGCTCTGCCGTCTGCTCCCGCAGGCGGGTGCCACCTACCATGTGCTGCGCGAAGGATTCGGACCGTTCTGGGGATTCCTGCTCGTCTGGATGGAACTCTGGGTGAGCGGCCCCGGCGCGGTGGCGGGGATCGCGATCGTATTCGGAGAGTTCATGCAGCGCGTCGTGGGCGCGCAACTCGCGATCGCACCGGCGTGGTGGGGCGCGAGCGCGATCGCTTGCTTCGCGGCGGTGAACATCGCCGGTGTGGTGTGGGGTGCGCGGGTGCAGGTACTCATGACGACGGTGAAGATCGTCGGGCTCGTGGGGCTGATCGGTGGAGCGCTCTGGCTCGCACCTCCGGCGATCGCGGTCGCGACGACGAGCGCGATGCCCGTTGCGACGACCTGGGAGTCGTTCCTCGCATTCTTCCAGTTCGCCGGGCTCGGTGTCGCGGCGGTGCTCTTCACGTACGACGGGTGGATCGACGTGTCGCATGTGGCGGGCGAAGTGCGGCGTCCCGAGCGCAACCTCCCGCTCGGGCTCGCGCTCGGCGTGGGCGCGCTCACGCTGCTGTATCTGGTGGTCAACTTCGCGTACCTGCGCGTGGTACCGCTTGCCCTGATGCGCGAGGCACCGACCACCATCGCCTCGACCGTGGCGACCGCCGCCTACGGTCCGCGCGGCGGGACGCTGCTCGACGTGCTCATGGTCCTCTCGATCTTCGGCGCGCTTGGCGGGCTCGTCATGACGCTGCCGCGGCTCTTCTATACGATGGCAGCGGAGCAGGCGGGGGCTGCGCGCGGCGCGCTGCGTTGGTTCTTCGCGCGGCTCGGGACCGTGTCGCCACGTACGGCGACGCCGAACGGAGCGATCATCTTCACCGCCGCGACGTCGATCGCGGCGTTGTTCTTCTTCGGGTCGTTCGCGCGGCTGGTGAACTTCTTCGTGGTGCCGTTCCAGTTGATGAACATCCTGATCGTCGCTGCGATCTTCCGGCTGCGGCCGCGACTCGGGACCGCCACAGGCTATCGCACGCCGGGGTATCCGTGGACGCCGCTCGTGTACATCGTGGTGATGCTGGCGTTCCTGGTGAGTGCGGTGGTGGCGCACCCGGTGGACACGCTGATCGGGACGGTGCTCGCGCTCACGGGTGCGCCGGTGTATCACTGGCTCGCGCGAGCCGGCGATGCGCCATTCAGCCGCTGACGGAGATGCAATGATGTGGGTCCAGGCCGCTGTCGGCGCTAGCCTCGGCGACCTCACCACACTTGCGCATGAACCGCAGAAGGCGACACCTTTCCATACCAACGTATCGAAAGGTAGAAATGGCCATCAGCATCAAAGATCCGGAGACCGACCGACTCGCCCGTGTTCTCGCCGACGCGACAGGGGAGTCGATCACCGAAGCCATCCGCCACGCGCTCGAGGAACGGATCGCCCGCACGACGCGCTCCAAGCGCCCTGGACTCGGTGCAGCCATTGCCCGGATTCAGGCGAGGGCGGCTATGTCGCCGGTACACGACAAGCGAAAGTCCGACGCGATCATCGGCTACGACGCGAAGGGCGTCCCGCGCTGAGATGGTCATCGACACGTCGGCGCTCGTTGCCATCATCACGCGGGAGTCCGTGGCCGATCGCCTGGTGGCGGCGCTGGAGTCCGATGATACCCGTCTGGTCTCCGCGGGCACCGTGATCGAGACGGCGCTAGTGCTCCTCGGTCGCTACGGCGAGATGGGGGAGCCACTGCTCGACCGGCTCCTGCGCGAGATCCGCGCGGAAGTCGTGCCTGTGGATGCCGAGCAGGTGACGCTCGCGCGCGACGCCGCACTGCGATTCGGGCGCAGTCGCCATGAGGCGGCGCTCAACTTCGGCGACTGCTTCAGCTACGCTCTCACGATCGCGCGCGCCGAGCCGCTGCTCTTCGTAGGAGACGACTTTGCGCGGACGGACGTGGAGCGCTGCGTCTGGTGATGCCGGATCAGGCGCTGCTGTCGTCCGTCGTCTTGGTCTCCCACCCCGCCAACTGCCGCCCCACCGGCAGCTCGCGCACCCGCACCCCCGTTGCCGCGAAGATCGCATTGGCGATCGCCGCACCGGCCGGCGGCACGCCCGGCTCGCCGATGCCGCCCGGCAGCCCTTCGCTCGCGATGATCTCCACGTCCACCACATGCGGCGCCGCACGCATCCGCGTGACCTGGTAGTCGCGGTAGTTCGACTGCTCCACCTTTCCCTCGGCGAAGGTGATGCCGCTATACAGCGTGTTGCTCATCGCCATGATGATCGCGCCTTCCATCTGTGACCTGGCGCGGTCGGGGTTGGCCACGAACCCGGCATCGACGGCGACCGTCGCGCGCGGCACGAGCACCGTGCCGTCGGGGCGCACCTCGACCTCGATCACCATCGCGATATACGAGAGGAAGCTGCGATGCACCGCGATGCCGCGCCCACGGCCGCGCGGGAGCGGCGTGTCCCATCCGCTGCGCGCCTTCACCGACTCCACCACGCGCCGCGCGCGCGCCGTGTCGAGCGGGTGATCGGCCCATGGCGCGCCGTAATAGTTGTCCGGCGCACCGACGAGCCCGTTCTTGGAGAGATCCACCGTACGGTCCTTGCCGATGAGCTCGAGCAGGAAGGCGGCTGGATCCTTGCGCGCCTCGTGCGCGAGCTCGTCCACGAACGATCCGATCGCGAAGCCGTGATGGATGGCGTTCACGCTGCGGTACCAGCCGATCCGCGTGTGCGCGACCGCCGGACAGACCTCCACGCTCATGTTCGGCACGTCCCAGGGGATGTCGCTCGCGCCGTTGATCAGCTCGTCGGGCGTGGGGCCAGGGAGATTCGGTGCGAAGGTCGCGCTGATCGTCGGGTACGCCGAGCGATGCAGCCAGGCGGTCACCTTGCCCGAGGCGTCGAGTGCGGCCTCGAGTCGGTGCGCGGCGACCGAGTGATAGTACGAGTTGCGCAGGTCATCCTCGCGGCTCCACTGCACGCGCACGGGCGCGCCGATCTCCTTGGAGAGGAAGGCGGCCTCACAGATGAAGTCGGGCTTCGACTTGCGGCCGAACGCGCCGCCGAGGAGCGTGACATGCACCGTGACGTTGGCGGCGTCGACCTTGAGGTACTGCGCGAGCGTATTGCGCGCGTCGTTCGGCGACTGCGTCGGCGCCCACGCCTCGACCTTGCCGTCTGCGGTCACGCGCGCGATCGCCGCTACCGGTTCCATCTGCGCGTGCGACAGATACGGGATGTGGTACTCGGCGCTGAGCTTCTTGGTCGACGCGCTGAGCACAGCCGCGACATCACCATTGGTGCGCCCCGGCTTTCCGGGCGCGCGGATGCTCGCCTCGAGGGTCGCCTTGTACGTCTTGGAGTCATGCGAGCCGTTCGGCCCCGCTTCCCAGGTGATCTTGAGCGCGTCGCGGCCGCGGAGTGCCGCCCAGGTGTTCTTCGCGATGACGGCGACGCCGCCGAGCGGGAAGAAAGCGCCGGGGATCGGCGTCTCGGGGATGCGGACGACGCGTTCGACGCCCGGCACCTTGAGCGCGGCGCTGTCGTCGACGCTCACGACCTTGCCGCCCCACACCGGCGGCCGCGCGATCACGGCGACCTTCATGCCGGGCAGCGTCAGGTCAGCGCCGAACATCGCGGTGCCCGTGGTGATCGGCACGAGGTCGATCGACGGCATCTTCTTGCCCTGCCACCGGCGCTCGCTCGGGCGCTTGATGCGCACGCTCGCCGGCGCGGGCATCGCGACCGTGCGCGCGGTCGCGACGAGCGCGCCGAACGTCTTGGTGCGGTTGGTCGGCCCGTGCACGACGGTGTGTTGACGTGCGAAGACCTCCGATACGGCGACGTTCCACTCTTTCGCTGCCGCTTCTTCCATGAGCGCACGAGCGGTCGCGCCAGCCTCGCGATACTTGCTCAAGAAGTCGCGGATGCTTGTGGAGCCGTCGGTATTCTGCGAGCCGTACTTGGGATCGCCCACCGCCTGTTCCACGCGACAGTTGGCCCAATCGGCCTCCATCTCGTCGGCGATGATCATCGGCATGGTGGTGCGGATGCCCTGACCCATCTCGGAGCGGTGGCAGATGATGGTGACGATGCCGTCGTCGGCGATGCGGAGGTAGACGTGCGGCGACCAGGGGTCGGCCGCGCCCGCGAGCAGACGTTCAGCGGCGTCGAGTCGGCGCGCGCCGCCGGGACCGAAGGCGATCACGAGGCCGCCCACGCCGAGCAACTGCACGAAGGAACGGCGCTGGAGCGCGCGGGGGGAATCGGCGGGCTCTTGCGTGGCACCGTGCGGCACCGGCAACTCGGGCGGCGCTTCAGGTGCCGCGCGCCGCACCCATGGGAGGAACTCGTTCGCGCTCATGGGTTCTTCTCCGCCGCAGTCTTGATCGCCGCGCGAATGCGTGGGTAGGTGCCGCAGCGGCAGATGTGCCCGTTCATCGCGGTGTCGATCTCCTGATCGGTCGGCTTCGGTGTGCGCTTGAGCAGGCCGGCGGCCTGCATGATCTGGCCCGGCTGGCAGAAGCCGCACTGCGGCACGTCGATCTCGCGCCACGCGACCTGCAGTGCGTGTTCTCCCGCGGGGTGCAGCCCTTCGATCGTGGTGATCGCCGCGCCCTGGAGCGTGGACATCGGCATCTGACAGGAGCGGATGGGATTGCCGCTCATGTGCACCGTGCATGCCCCGCACTGTGAGATGCCGCAGCCGTACTTGGTTCCGGTGAGCGCGAGCTCGTCGCGCAGGAACCAGAGCAGGGGCATGGTGGGGTCGCCGTCGAATGAGCGACGGGTGCCGTTGACGGTCAGGGAGATCATGGGGGCTCCGGGGCGGACGCGGGGGTGAAGGGCTCCGAGAGAATGGCACAACGTCCCGCGTTCGGACAGAGGGGGCGGCTCTCGAGGGGGCGACTCTCGACCGAGAGTGGCAGTGGGTCGCTCAAGGCCCCAACTTTCGCGCGTGAATCCACCACCAAAGTCACTCACCTCGGCGCTCGCCGACCGTTACCGCATCGACCGCGAAGTCGGCGCCGGCGGTATGGCCACGGTCTACCTCGCGCACGACATCAAGCACGATCGCAACGTCGCGATCAAAGTGCTCAAGCCCGAGCTCGGCGCCGTACTCGGCGTCGAGCGTTTCCTCTCCGAGATCAAGGTCACCGCGAACCTCCAGCACCCGAACCTGCTGCCGCTCTTCGACAGCGGAGAGGTGGAGGGGCTGCTCTTCTACGTGATGCCGTACGTGGATGGCGAGACGCTCCGCGCGCGGCTCGAGCGCGAGAAGCAGTTGCCGGTCGATGAGGCCGTGCGCCTCTCGGTCGCGATCGCGCAGGCGCTCGACTACGCGCACCGGCGCGGAGTGATCCATCGCGACTTGAAGCCCGAGAACATCCTCCTCCCCGACGGCCAGCCGCTCGTCGCCGACTTCGGCATCGCGCTCGCCGTGAGCAAGGCCGGCGGGCAGCGTGTGACGCAGACCGGCCTCTCGCTGGGCACGCCGCAGTACATGAGTCCCGAGCAGGCCACCGGCGACCGCGCGGTGGACGCGCGCACGGACATCTACTCGCTCGGCGCGATGACGTACGAGATGCTCACCGGCGAGCCGCCGCACAGCGGCACGACCGCGCAGGCGATCATCGCACGACTCATGACGGAGGAGGTGCGCCCGCTCACGGTGCTCCGGCGCAGCGTGCCGCCGCATGTGGACGCGGCGGTGCGGCATGCGCTGGAGAAGCTCGCGGCCGACCGGTTCGCGACGGCGAGCGAGTTCGCGCTGGCGCTGCAGGGGAAGGGGGATGCGGCCGCGCTCGCGCGCTATCTGCCGGCCGCGACTGGGACCGCTGCGGGGACAGCCGAGGGGACCGCGACGCGGCGCGCGAGTCGCCGCCGCTCGTGGCGTGAAGCCGCTGGTTGGTCCGCTGCGGTCGTGGCGATCGCGGGGCTCGTGTGGGTGCGAGCGACTCCACCCACGATCCCCGAGACACCGGTCGTGCGGATGACCATCGATCCTCCGCCAGGGGAGAATCTCATGGTCGGTGGCTTCCCGATCGTGATCTCGCCGCAGGGGGACAAGTTCGCGTATGTCACTCAGGGTATCAGGGGGTACAGCACGATCGTTCGCCGCACGAACGAGATCAGTGGCACCGTGATCGCGGCACAGTCGCTCAGGAACCTCGTTTTTTCGCCCGACGGTCGCTGGCTCGCGTACACGGAGGGGAACGAGATCCGGAGGATTCCCGCCGAGGGGGGCGCCAGCGAGGTACTCGGCAACATCCGCATGGGGGTCGACGGACTCGCGTGGACGCCGAGCGATCAACTGCTCATAGGCACTGACGAGGGGCTCTTTGCGATGCCGGCGCGCGGCGGGGTGACCCGCCGCGTGACCGACTCTTCGTCGACGAGGCGCGCGGCCTTACCGGCGCTGATGCCGGACGGCAAGACGGTCCTCGTCCGCACGGGTGCGCGATTGAGTGGCCGGATCGCCGCGATCTCACTCGATTCTCGGACGGTCACCGACATCGGTGCGCTCTCCGCTGAGCGACCGATCGGAATGGTCGATGGTCTTCTGCTGTTCCAGACTCAGAATGGCGCGCTCTCTTCCGTACCGTTCGATCTCGCGCATCTGCGGGTCACCGGAGACCCCGTGGTGATCGAGAGCGGCGTTGATGGTGTCGGTCTGTCGGCCTCTGGATCGCTCGCGTACTTCGCTGGCGCGAGAGCGCTGAGGCCCGTTCTCGTCGGGGGCGGGGCTGAGGCGCCGGTGCGCAGTGAGGCCGGTACATACGAGACTCCGCGCTTCTCGCCGGACGGGCGAAAGATCGCGGTCATGCTCCTCACCAGCGATGGTGCGGACATCTGGGTACAGGATCGCACGGCGAACACCTTCACGCGGCTGACCACAGAGGGCGTGAACACTGCGCCGGAGTGGTCTGCCGACGGTCGACGCGTGCTCTACAAGTCGATCCTCGACGGGAAGATCCGCATCCTCTGGGTGCCGGTCGATGGGAGTGCCAGAGCTGACACGCTCTACACACCCGATGTGGCGATCAATGAAGCGGTGCTCTCGCCGGACGGGCGCTGGCTGGTGGTGCGCACGGCTCCAGGCGGGACGTATCCGCGCGACATCTTCGCGGTCGAGCTCACTGGCGACCGCAAGTTCCTGCCGCTCGCCACGGGGCCGACCTCGGAGCAGATGCCGCGGCTCTCACCGGACGGGAAGTGGCTCGCGTACCAGTCGGACCAGAGCGGACGGAACGAGATCTACGTGCGGCCGTTCCCGGGCGAGGGGGCGCGCGTGCAGGTGAGCGACGTGGGTGGCACCGAGCCGCTGTGGGACCGCACGGGGCGCACGCTCTACTATCGTGCGCTCGGCGGCATCACCGCGGTGGCGGTCACGACGGGCGCGGAGTTCTCGATCGGTGCGCGTCGGCTCGCGCTGGCGAGCAACGATCCGCCCGATCCGACGCATCCCTCGTACGACGTCTCGCCGGACGGGAAGCAGTTCCTCGTGCTGCGGCCTGCCGGCGGCGAGGCGAAGGCGGTGATCATCCACAACTGGGTACGCGAGTTCCGCGAGAAGCGGGCGGCGGCGACGCCCTGAGCGACGATCGGTCGCGGGGGCTCGCCATTGACTTCGCAAGACTTAGGCCGGATATTGAACGCATGACGTTCGATATCCGGCCATTATGATCTCCCGCCGACTGGAGAGCGTCGTACGCGACCGGCTCCGCACGGCGCCCGCCGTCGTGCTGCTGGGTCCGCGTCAGGTCGGCAAGACCACGCTCGCACGTCGCATCGCCGTCGCTCGCGGCGCGAAAGCCATCTACCTCGACCTCGAGCGACCAGCCGACCGACGCCGACTCGATGATGCCGACGCATTCCTGCGGGCGCAGGCCGGCCGACTCGTCGTGATCGACGAGATCCATCGCGCACCTGGTCTCTTCGAGATCCTCCGCGGCATCATCGACGACCGCCGCGCCACAGGTGATCGCGCGGGGCACTTCCTCCTGCTCGGATCCGCCGCACTGGACCTCATGCGACAGGCGACGGAGTCGCTCGCCGGTCGCGTCGCGTACGCCGAGCTCGCGTCGATCGACGTCGCGGAGTTGCCGCGCCGAGGCCCGGCGGCGGACACGCTCTGGCTACGGGGTGGACTGCCGGAGAGCCTGCTGGCCAAGAAGGATGCCACCAGTCTTTCCTGGCGGCGCGATTTCATCCGCAGCTATCTGGAGCGTGATGTCCCGATGTTCGCACCGCGTATGCCCGCCGAGACGATCGCGCGACTCTGGGGCATGCTCGCACATGGACAGGGGACACTGCTCAATCAGTCGCGCCTCGCGTCGAGCCTCGGCGTCTCGGCTCCGGCGGTCGCGCGCTATGTGGACCTGCTGGTGGATCTCCTGTTGGTGCGTCGCCTCCGCGCGTGGAGCGGCAACCTCGGCAAGCGTCTTGTGCGCTCACCCAAGACGTACGTGCGCGACAGCGGGCTGTTGCACGCGTTGCTGGAGATCGAGAGTTGGAACGACCTGCTCGGACACCCGGTCGCGGGCCCGAGTTGGGAAGGATTCGCGATCGAGAACCTCATCGCGGTGGCCGGCGACCGGCGTGTGCCGTTCTTCTATCGCACCGAGGATGGCTCGGAGATCGACTTGGTGTTCGAGCGCGGCGGCAAGGTCGAACTCGCGATCGAGATCAAGCGCACGACGGCGCCCGATCTCTCGAAGGGCTTCCGCCTCGCGTGCGAAGCACTTCGCCCACGCTCGGCGTTCGTCGTGCATTCCGGTACCGAGGAGTGGCCCCTGCGCGATCGGGTCACCGCGATCTCGCTCGGAGGGCTGATGAAACGACTTGCGGAGACCGGGTGACGGTCACCGCGAGTCCCGCTGCAACATCCGCACACAGGTGTTCCACCGCAGGATCGCATCGTCATGCCCCGCCGGCCGCGTGTTCTCGGCCTTGGCATACCAGACGAGTGCCTCGACGTTCTCGGGCTCGGAGGAAGCACTCGATGCATTTCCGGAACTCCTGCACGCGGTCCACGTCGGTACCGGGCGCCCGGCCGGGTCGCGCGCGGAGCAGTCGCCGCGATTCGATGGGACCCGCGTTGGAACGAGGTCGCTTGGCCCGCACGGGACGCGATATTCTCCCCCTGTTGACAGAACCCACTCATGCCATTACTGTAATACGTAATACCCATTACGCATTACTGAGGTGGCGATGCCGGTATCCACGATGACTTCCAAGTACCAGGCTACGATCCCCAAGCGGGTCCGCGAGGTTCTCGCGCTGGGCGCCGGCGATCGCGTCGAGTTCTTCATAGAAGCGGGCGGTGACGTTCGCCTCCGCAAGGCGGCGCCTCAGGACGCTGACCTGCGGGCGCTCGAGGCGACGCTCTCCCCGGAGTGGGACTCAGCCGATGACGATGCCGCGTTCGCCGGGCTATAGCCCGGGGGACGTGGTCATCGTCCCATTCCCCTTCACGGATCGCGCCACTGTGAAGCGCAGGCCGGCGCTCGTGTGCTCATCAGCCGAGTTCAACGCACGGTCCGCGCATCTGGTGCTGGCGATGATCACGACCGCGACCCACTCGCCGTGGCCGGGCGATGTCGCGATCGCGGATCTCGGACCGACGGGCCTCCCCGCCGCGTCGTCGGTGCGCTGGAAGCTCTTCACGCTCGATGCGAGTCTTGTGCTACGGCGCTCGGGCACGCTCGGGGGTCGCGACCGCGCTGCCTGTCGGGACGCACACCCGGTCGCGATCTGAGTCGGTCGGCGGCGTGCTCAGCGACGGCCCGCGCGTGCGGTTCGCGTCGGTGGGGTCGGGCTACTCCAGACTCGGCTCCCACGCCTCCGCCTCGCGCGGCTTCAGGTGCGAGTCCCGCTGCAACATCCGCACACAGGTGTTCCACCGCAGGATCGCCTCGTCATTCCCCGCCGGTCGAGTGTTCTCGGCCTTGGCATACCAGACGAGCGCCTTCTCGATCCAGTCGTACGCCATCTCCGCCGCACGCGGCACTGCGCGCTGCAGCACCGACTTGGCCCACCGCTCGGCGATCACGCCGTTGTAGTAGGCGTGCTTGTACGGATCACTGAGCCGTCCGACCGCTGCACCAGCGCGCGCCAAGTCCTCGGCGCGCCCGGCCGTGAACTGGTCAGTGATCGCGAGCACATGCATCACGAGTGCCTCGACGTTCTCCGGCTCGATCGCCAGCACGTCCAGGCAGATGCTCTCGGCGGCGATCGAGTCGTTGAGCACGCGGTAGCGATGCCCCTTGAGCAGGGCGGCGACGACGCCGGCCTTGGTGATGGGCTTGAGCTGCGGAAGTGTTCGCGTCATGTGCGCTTCCCTCGGAGCAGGCGGACGAACTTCACCACCGGATCGAAGAACTCATCGACCACGCGCTCCTTGAGCGGGATGATCGCGTTGTCGGTGATGGCGATGTGCTCGGGGCACACCGTGGTGCAGCACTTGGTGATGTTGCAGTACCCGATCGCGTGCTCGTCCTTGAGGTCGCGCACGCGGTCCTCGGTGTCGAGCGGGTGCATCTCGAGCGCGGCGATATACACGAGATGCCGCGGCCCGATGAACTCGTCGTGCTTCTGATGGTCGCGCAGCACGTGGCAGACGTCCTGGCAGAGGAAGCACTCGATGCACTTCCGGAACTCCTGCACGCGGTCCACGTCCGACTGCGCCATGCGCCAGGTGCCATCGGGGGCATCGGGGGCGCGCGGCTTGAACTTCTTGATCTTCTTCTTCTGCTCGAAGTTCCATGAGACGTCGGTCACGAGGTCGCGCACATGCGGGAAGGCGCGCATCGGCTCGACGGTCACTGGCTCGTGCGCCGGTAGCTCGTCCATGCGCGTCATGCACATGAGCTTGGGATTGCCGTTGATCTCCGCCGAGCAGGAGCCGCACTTCCCCGCCTTGCAGTTCCAGCGGATCGCGAGGTCGTTGGCGTTCTCCGCCTGGATCTGGAGCATGGCGTCGAGCACCACCATGCCTTCGGTGATGTCGGTGGTGAAGTCCTTGAAGGCGCCGGTACCGCGCTCGCCGCGCCAGACCTTGAATGTGTGGGCTGTCATTAGGACTTCTGCTCCTCGATGATGGCTTTCAGTTCGTCCGGCATCGGTGGGATCGCGCGACGCTCCAGTTCCATCGCACCGCTCGTGCCCTTACGCAGTACGATGTTGAACGTGGCGTAAGCGGGGTCCTTCTCGGGATAGTCGTCGCGGAAGTGCCCGCCGCGGCTCTCCTTGCGTTCGATCGCCGCGAGGGTGATCGCCTCAGAGACGGTCATCAGGTGATGCAGGTCGAGCGCGGTGTGCCAGCCGGGGTTGTACTCGCGGTTGCCGTGCACGCCCACCTTGGTCGCGCGATCGCGCAGCTTGGCCACGCCGCTGAGCGCTTGCCGCATCTCGCCCTCTTCGCGCACGATCCCCACCAGCTTCTGCATCATGCCCTGCAGCTCGTGCTGGATCGCATACGGTGCTTCAGGGCTCCCGCCGCGCTCGAATGGTTCCAGTGCGGCAGCGACCGACGCGTCGGCGTCCGCAGGTGCCATGCGCGCCGCCGCATGCGACTTGGCGAACTCGACCGCATGCTCACCCGCGCGCTTGCCGAACACGAGCAGGTCGGAGAGTGAGTTCCCGCCGAGTCGGTTGGCACCGTGCAGTCCGGCGGCGCATTCGCCGGCGGCGAAGAGGCCCGGCACGTTGGACATCTGTGTGTCGCCGTCCACCCGGATGCCACCCATGATGTAGTGCGTGGTGGGGCCGACTTCCATTGGCACTGCTGTGATGTCGATGTTCGCGAGCTGCATGAACTGGTGATACATCGACGGCAACTTCTTGCGGATATGCTCGGCGCCCTTGGGCACGCGCTCCTTGATCCACGCGATGTCGAGGAACACGCCACCGTGCGGACTGCCGCGCCCCTCGCGCACCTCGCGCTGGATGCAGCGCGCCACATGGTCGCGCGTGAGCAACTCGGGTGGACGGCGCGCACTCTTGTCGCCCTGCGTGTAGCGCCAGCCCTCCTCCTCGTTGTCGGCGGTCTGACTCTTGTAGTTGTCGGGGATGTCGTCGAACATGAAACGCTTGCCGTCCTTGTTGCGCAGCACGCCTCCCTCGCCACGCACTCCCTCGGTCACGAGGATGCCCTTCACGCTCGGCGGCCACACCATGCCCGTGGGATGGAACTGCACGAACTCCATGTCCACGAGTTCGGCGCCCGCGTCGTATGCGAGCGAGTGCCCGTCGCCGGTGTACTCCCAACTGTTGCTCGTGATGTCGAACGCGCGACCGATGCCGCCGGTCGCGAGCACCACCGCGCCGCAGGCGAAGAGCTTGAATCGGCCGCGCTCGCGGTCGTAGGCCATCGCGCCAGCTACGCGGTCGCCGTCCTTGAGCAGCTGGACGACCGTCACTTCCATATGAACGTCTATGCCCAAGTGGATCGCGTGGTCCTGGAGCGTGCGGATCATCTCAAGGCCGGTGCGGTCGCCCACATGCGCGAGCCGCGGGTACCGATGCCCGCCGAAGTTGCGCTGCAGGATCCGGCCGTCGGTGGTGCGATCGAACACGGCGCCCCAGGCTTCGAGCTCGCGCACACGGTCCGGTGCTTCCTGCGCGTGCAGCTGCGCCATCCGCCAGTTGTTGAGGTACTGCCCGCCGCGCATGGTGTCAGCGAAGTGCACGCGCCAGTTGTCGCGGTCGTCCACGTGCCCCATCGCCGCGGCCACGCCGCCCTCGGCCATGACGGTGTGCGCCTTGCCGAGGAGTGACTTGCAGACGAGACCCACGCGTGCGCCGCCGGCCGCGGCAGCGATCGCCGCCCGCAGTCCCGCGCCGCCAGCACCGATCACCAGCACATCATGTTCGACCCGCTCGTACTCGGCCATCTATATGATCCTCAGGTCGGTCAGCAGGCCCATGGCGCAGAGCCGGATGTAGACATCGGTGAGCGCCACGCCGAAGAGGCTCACCCAGGCCCAGTTCATGTGGCCGCGGTTGCAGGCGGTCGAGCAGTCGTACGCGAGCTTGCGCACAGGCGAGGTCGACATGCGGTCCATGATGCCGCCCACGATATGGCGCATGGAGTGGCAGCCGATCGTGTAACCGGAGAGCATCGTGACGTTGGCGAACATCACGACCGTGCCCACACCGACGCCGAAGCGCTCGACGCCGTTGGCGTCGCGGAACCAGAGTGCGAGGTAGGCGTCGTGCCAGAGGAAGATCAGGAAGATGAACGAGAGCAGCAGGCCGTATCGATGCACGTTCTGCATGATCAGCGGGAACGAGTTCTCGCCGAGGTAGGTCTTGCGTGGCTCGCCCACGGAGCAGGCCGGCGGATCGGCCCAGAACGCCTTGTAATAGGCGCCGCGATAGTAGTAACAGGTGAAGCGGAAGAGCGCGGGGACGGGGAGGATGATCAGCGCGGGGGAGAAGGGGATGAACGCTGGCCACCAGGCTGGCTTGGGACCGAACCACGCATGCGGCGACGCGCCCCAGAGTTCCGGTGAATAGAAGGGCGAGAGGTACGGCCCATGCGTGTAGTAGGCGTTCTGGAATGCCGCCCAGGTCGCGTACGCGAGAAAGCTGCTGAGGACCGTGAAGACGAAGATGTTGGCGACCCACCATTTGTCTCGGCGGAGCGTTTCGCCGAAGCCACGCTGGTCCATCACTGGTAGCGAACGATTCATGCGGTGGGATACGGTCAGTGGGTGGTCGGAGCGAGGCTTTGCGTGGGGCAAGCCGCTGTGAGGCTCGGCAAAGATGCAGCGGGTGGGCGGGGACAGCAATGTGAGTGGTGGATGTGTGTGGTGGATGTGTGTGCTGGATACGCGCCGGCGTGTGGATTGCGTGCTGCCAAGGCATGGGAAGCTCTTCGCGATTCGCTCGCAGATCGCGGGCGATCGGCGCTAGTCCGGCCCGACTAACTCATCTGGAAGTCGCCCAGTGCAGAGGAGTAGCTCATCGCCGTGGAGGTCGCCCGCCCAAGCGCCTCACTCAGTCCGCGGGGGAACGCGCATCATCGCGGCGCTTTGGTGCGGCAATCCGTACGCAACAGTTGAGCTTGCGCGGATGCCTCCGCTTTCTTGGCCTCGCGAATTGACAGCCTCTGGAAATTGTGGTAGCATTATGCTACCGAACCGGCCGATACGCAATTGATCGTCACGCCTTCGTACGATCGCTCTCAGATCAAGGCGCTCGTCGGTCGGGGCGCGTATCACATCACGCAATCCGCGATGCGAACGGCGGTGGAGGTGGGCTGTGACGAAGCAGACATCGTGGAGTGCGTACTCGCGCTCGCACCAAGTGACTTCTTCAAATCGACGGTCGCGCACTCTACGTGAAGCTCCAACTCGCGACGGCGGTGAACGGTGACCAGGCCGTCGTGATCTCCTTCAAGGCGCTATGACGAAGAAATCGACCGACCTCGTGGAGTGCGCTGAATGCGGGGGGAAGATCGCGCGTCGACAGACGATAGTCGCGGTTCCGGTCGGCGCACGAGGTGCCATCGACGTCTCGCGGCGACTGCAGCGCTGCGAGGCGTGCGGCGAGATCTACTACGCCGCAGGTGAGGCGGATGCGGTGCGTCGCGAGGCCAACGACGAGGTGCGGCGTCGCGAGGGACTGCTGTTCCCGGAAGAGATAAAGGAGTTGAGGACGGCACTCGGTCTCAGCCAGGTCGAGTTCGAGCGTCTGCTGCGAGTGGGTCCGAAGACCGTCGTGCGATGGGAGCGGGGAACGGTCTTTCAGAACCGGGCGACGGACACGCTGCTGCGAACGATTCGCGATGTGCCCGCAGCGCGCGCCTACTTGCTCGGCGACCTGCGCCCGGTCGCGTAGCCACCCCTCTCGGGGGAGGCTACCTTGGGTGCCATGAGCGAGACGAAAGCAGCAGCTGGGTTGGCCGTTTGAGCGCAATCCCCGCGCGACTCACCGCCGCCCTCGCCGATCGCTACCTGATCGAGCGCGAGCTCGGTGCCGGTGGCATGGCCACGGTCTACCTCGCACAGGACATCAAGCACGACCGCAAGGTCGCGGTGAAGGTCCTCAAGCCCGAGCTCGCCGCCGTGCTCGGCGCCGAGCGCTTCGTGGTGGAGATCAAGACCACGGCCGCGTTGCAGCATCCGCACATCCTGCCGCTATTCGATTCAGGCACGGCGGACGGGTTCCTGTACTACGTGATGCCGTTCATCGACGGCGAGACGCTGCGCACCAAGCTTGACCGCGAGACCCAGCTCGGCGTAGACGAGGCGGTGAAGATCGCGAGCGAGGTCGCCGACGCGCTGCAC
>JANOTB010000091.1:0-40228 GCA_031416115.1 Gemmatimonadota bacterium | reverse complement strand
AAGCGCAATGCCGCCGTGGTCCTCGCGAACACCGTGGCGCGGTAGCCAGTGCAGCATCACGACGCGACAGGGCGTGGCATACGGTCCGCACAGCTCGGCATGCTCGTGAACACATGCCTCGCGGTGATCAAGCTCGTCGCGGGCATCGTCGGCAACAGCTACGCGCTCGTGGCCGACGCAGTGGAGTCGACCGCAGACATCTTCTCCTCGCTCATCGTCTGGAGCGGACTCAGCGTGGCGAGCCGCGACCCTGACGACACTTATCCGTTCGGGTACGGCAAGGCCGAGTCGCTCGCCGCCGCGATCGTCGCGCTCATGCTGCTCGGCGCGGCGGTGGGCATCAGCATCGAAGCGGTGCGGGAGATCGTGACGCCACACCATGCGCCCGCTGCGTGGACGCTGGCAGTGCTCGTCGCGGTCGTCATCGTGAAGATGGTCTTGACGACTCGCGTAGGTGGCGTCGGCCGTACGATCGGCAGCACCGCGGTGCAGGCCGATGCGTGGCATCACATGAGCGACGCCATCACCTCCGCCGCCGCCTTCGTGGGCATCTCAGTCGCCGTGATCGGTGGACCCGGGTGGGAGGCCGCCGACGACTGGGCGGCGCTCGTGGCGTCAGGGATCATCGTGTACAACGGCATCTCGATGCTCAGGCCCGCGATCGCGGACCTCATGGATCGCTCGGCCGGGCCCGAGGTGCTCGTGCCCGTGCGCCTGGCGGCGGAGAGTGTGCCTGGCGTGCTCGCAACGGAGAAGCTCGCGATGCGCCGGACCGGCATGACGTACCGTGTCACCATCCACGTGCAGACCGATCCCGAGATGCCGCTGCACGACGCGCACGTCCTCAGTGGCAAGGTGAAGAGTGCGATCCGCACGGCGGTGCCTCAGGTGCAGTCGGTGCTCGTGCACATGGAGCCGTACGAAGCGGCTCGAGATCGAGGGACGCGCGCCTGAGGTCCATGATGCGGCGCGCAGCGCTCAGCGGAGCCTGAGCGCCTTCAACAGTCGCGCGCCCGGCGAGTGCGCGATGATCCGTTGCCCCCGCACCGACTGAAGCCAACGGGCCGGTGTGAACACGATGAACGGCGGCAACCGGTCGTCGTGCCGCGTACGGAAGGTCAGGAAGATGACCCGATGTTCGAACGGGTTGAGCGCAGCGGCGAGGTCCCAGAGTGGCGGCACGAGGATCGTCACGTGCCGGCCCACGCGGCGCAGTTCGGCGAACATCGCGATCGGGTCGTCCACATGTTCGAGCGTGTGACTGCACAGCACATGGGCGAACCGTCCAGTGGCGTGCGGCAGCCTGTTCACGTCGGTCACGAGCTCGAAGTGCGGGATCTCGCCGTACCGAACGATGTCGGCGTTGATGCCACCGCCATCGGTCTCCCCGCAACAGATGTTGTAGTCCCATCGCCGCTCACGGAGCGTGCGCTCCTTGAGATGACGGTACGACAGGTAGTTGGCCGACCAGAGCACCGCGCTGACGAGCGTCAGCGCGGCCAGCGAGATGAGAACGACGATGAGCATCGGTCAACATCAGGGCGCCCGGTCACACTGGTGTGACCGATCCGTAACGAAGTCGCACGGCCGTGCCCCACGGGTCGCGGACGAGCAGGTCGTCGCCATCGCGGACGAGCACGTGCCCCTTCGTCGTGATGTTCGCGCGCGCTTCATCCACGGCGGTGGAGTTCGGCACTTCGATCGTCCATTCGATCAGCTGCGCTTCGTCCTCCGCGGCGGGCGGCGCCCCAGCACCCGCCCAGATGTTCACTCCGAGATGATGGTGGTATCCGTCGGCGCCAAAGAAGAGCGCGCCAGGGTAGCTCCACACCACACGATCGAAACCGAGCGCATCGGAGTAGAACGTCGACGCGCGCGCGATGTCGGCAACGTGCAGGTGCACATGACCGATCACCGTGCCGCTGGGCAGCCCAGCCCACGGCGTCGGGCCCGCCACTGCCACGAGCCCGGGCACATCGACGGACCCCGTGCCCATCACCAGTTCGCGACCCACACGCTGCCAGCTCGCGCGCGGCCGGTCGGCGTAGACCTCGATCCCGAGTCCGTCCGGATCACTGAGATAGAAAGCCTCGCTCACGACATGATCCCCGGCGCCGGCGCGCACGCCGATCTCGGCGAGGTGTCGCACGAACTGACCGAGCGATGGCCGATCGGGCAGCAGGATCGCGAAGTGAAAAAGACCGAGCCGGCCGCGACCGGCCAGAGGGGACGCGCCCTTCCGTTCGCGCAGCTCGAGCAACGGCCGCGTGCTCGCAAGCGCACCGAGCATAGCACCGTCCTTCTCTCGCCTTAAGAGGCTGAAGCCGAGCACCGACTGGTAGAACTGCAGCGATCGGTCGAGGTCCGAGACCTGCAGCACCACGGAGCCGAGTTGTGTGCCGGCGGGAAGGCGAAAGCCCGGTGGAGCTTCGCCGTAGGTGCCAGGTAGTGCGGGAACAGGAGTGTTCACTAAGACGCTCTCACAGAAGAAGACTGGCGTTGTGAAGCGCGACCGACAGGCCCAACTTCCACCTTCCATTTCGTTCGCCCACGCCCGCCCGACCGATGACCCACACGCACCAAGAATACGACTGGATCATCATCGGTTCCGGTTTCGGCGGCAGCGTCTCGGCGCTGCGCCTCAGCCAAAAGGGCTACAAGGTCCTGGTGATCGAGGCCGGTCATCGCTACGCCGACGACGAATACGCCAAGTCCACCTGGGACCTCAGGCGCTTCCTCTGGGCGCCCACGCTCGGCCTGCGCGGCATCCTCGAGCTCTCACCATTCAAGGACATCTTCATCGCGTCAGGCGCCGCGGTCGGTGGCGGGAGCGCGGTCTACGCGAATACACTCTATCGCGCGAAGCCGGCCTTCTTCACCAACCCGCAGTGGGCGGGTCTCGAAGACTGGGGCGCAGCCCTCCGCCCACACTATGAGACCGCCGAGCGCATGCTCGGCGTCGCGACGGTGCCCTACCCAAGCAGTGGACAGGAGCTGCTGCGTGCAGTCGGCGAACACTTCGGCGTCGCCGACACCTTCACACGCACACCGGTCGGCGTCTTCTTCGGCGAGCCAGGTCGCGCGGTGCCCGACCCATACTTCGGCGGCGAGGGACCACCGCGGACGGGCTGCACCCGCTGCGGCGAATGCATGGTCGGCTGCCGCGTTGGCGCCAAGAACACACTGCTCAAGAACTATCTCTGGTTCGCCGAGAAGGAGGGCGCGACGGTGATCGGCGACCGCGAGGTCACCGACATCCGCCCCACCGGCGCCGCGGACGGCAGCGACGGGTACGAGATCACCACGCAGACGCCGGGCGCCTGGTTCGCGAAGGATCGGCGCACCGTCCGCGCGCGCGGCGTGATCGTCTCCGCAGGCGCACTCGGCACCAATCGCCTGCTCGCCAAGTGCAAGCTGAATGCGTCGCTGCCGCGGCTCAGCGACCGGCTCGGCGAACTCGTGCGCACCAACAGTGAGTCGATCCTCGCGATCACGCTCCCCGACGACTCCACGCAACCGTGGAAGGACGTCGCGATCAGCGCGAGCGTGCATCCCGACGCCGACACGCATATCGAGCTCTGCACCTATGGACGTCATGGCGACTTCATGGCACTCCTCATGGCACCGCTCACCGGCAACGGCACGAGACTCACGCGGCCGCTGATGTTGCTTGGCAGCGTCGTCCGTCACCCGCTCCGCGCGCTCAAGGGTCTGTGGCCGGTCGGTTGGAGCCGTCGCTCACTCGTGATCCTCGTGATGCAGTCGAGCGACAACGCGATCGCGTTCCGCGCGCGCCGCGGACTCTTCGGCGGAGTGTCGCTGCGTACGGAGCAGAACACGGACAAGCCGAACCCGACGTTCATCCCGCTCGCGAACGAAACGGCGAAGTGGCTGGAGCAACGGACCGGTGGCGTGGCGTACTCGAGCGCGCTCGAAGCGGCGGCGAACATCCCCACCACGGCGCACATCCTCGGTGGCGCAGCGATCGGCGCCGATGCTTCATGCGGCGTGGTCGACTCGAAGATGCGGGCGTTCGGCTACGTGAACCTGATGATCGTCGACGGCTCGACGATGCCGGCGAACCCGGGCGTGAACCCGTCGCTCAGCATCACGGCGCTGGCGGAACACGCGATGAGTCACGTGCCTCTGGCCGCACCTGTGTGATCGCGTCGTCCAGCGAGTCGGTGATCGCTTCGGGGCCGAGCAGATCACCCACGTGGGAACGTTCGATCACGCGGCGCACGGCCGGCTGGACCTCGGTGAGCAGCACGCGGGTGCCCTCGCGCTGACTCCGCTTCACCACGTCGTGCAGCGCATGCAGGCCGGTCGAGTCGATCACCGGCACGTCGCGCAGCCGCAGGATCAGCACCTTGGGGTGTGATCCCACCTCGGCCAGCGTGTCCTTGAAACGGTCGGCGGCGCCGAAGAAGAACGGACCGTTGATCGCGTAGACCTGTACATCCTTCGGCAACGCCGCCACACGCGGATCGAGCGTGCCGTCCGTGTCGGGCTCGTCGCTCGCTTCGCGGCTGATCGCGGTCACACCGGAGATCTCGGCCATGCGCCGCATGAAGAGGAACGAAGCCATGACCATCCCGACGCCGATCGCGACGGTGAGGTCCACGAGCACCGTCAGGAGAAAGGTCGTGATGAGCACCGCGAGATCACTGCGCGGCCCCCTGAACTCGGCCACGAACACACGCCACTCGCTCATGTTGTACGCGACCACCACAAGAATGGCCGCGAGCGTCGCCATGGGGATGAGCGCGGCCCACTTGCCGAAGAAGAGAGTGATCAACAGCAGCGTGACCGCGTGGATCATCCCCGCGACCGGCGTGCGACCTCCGCTCTTGACGTTCGTCGCCGTGCGCGCGAGGGCGCCGGTGGCGGGAATACCGCCGACCAACGCACTCGCGATGTTCGCGACGCCTTGCCCCACGAGTTCCATGTTGGAGCGGTGGCGGGCGCCGATCATCCCGTCCGCCACGACGGCCGAGAGCAGAGACTCCACGCCGCCGAGGAGTGCGATGGTGAACGCCGGCGCCACGAGCGCCATCATCTGGGTGAACGAGAGCGCCGGCAGCGCCGGGATCGGGATCGCCGAGCTGATCTCGCCGAATCGGCTACCGATCGTCTCGACCGGGATCGCGAGCCACTTCACCGCGACCGTCGTCACGACGAGCGCTACGAACGGGCTCGGCACCTTGGTCGAGATGCGTGGCCACCAGATGACGATCGCGAGTGCCACCAGCGCGACGGCCAGCGCGGGACTTGACGCCGTGCCGATCGCGCCAGCGTATGCCTCCCACTTCTGCACGAACTCCGGCGGCGTGCTCCCCATCTGCAGGCCGAGAAAATCCTTCACCTGACCCGAGAAGATGATGAGCGCGATGCCGCTCGTGAAGCCGACCACGAGTGGGTGCGGGATGAACGTGATCGCCGCGCCGAACTTGAGCAGACCCATCGCCACGAGGATCACGCCGGCCATGAGCGTCGCGACGATCAATCCGTCCACGCCGTATTGGTGCACGATGCCGTAGATGATCACCACGAACGCGCCCGTGGGTCCGCCGATCTGCACGCGCGAGCCTCCGAGCGCCGAGATCAGGAACCCGGCGACGATCGCGGTCCAGAGGCCGCGGTCGGGCGTCACCCCGCTGGCGATCGCGAAGGCGATCGCGAGCGGCAGTGCGACGATGCCGACGATCACGCCGGCAGTCAGGTCGGCGACGAACTGCGCGCGGGTGTAGCCCTTGAGCGTGGAGAAGAGCTTGGGGACGAGCATCAGCCGAGCGCTTTGCGCACCGCAGGTGCGACCACCGTGCCGTACAGTTCGATCGCGCGCAGCATCTGGTCATGCGGCATCGAGCCAACGCTGAACTGGATCAGCGCGCGTGTGTGCCCGAAGAGCTCGTGCTCCCACAGGAGCTTGTCGATCACGCGTTGTGGACCGCCGACGAAGAGCGCCCCCTGTTTGGAGATCTCGGCGTCGAACTGTCGCCGCGTGGGAGGCGGCCATCCGCGTTCACGGCCGATCTTCCCCATCTGCGACAGGTACGGCGGGAAGGCCGCGTCGGCGGCCGCCGCATCGGTGTCGGCGATGAATCCGTGCGAGTTGATGCTCACCTGCAGTGTCGCCGCGTCGTGCCCGGCCTTCGCCCAGGTCTCGCGATAGAGATCGACGAACGGCTTGAACCGCTCCGGCGAACCACCGATGATCGCGAGCGCCATCGGCAGGCCGAGCGTCGCCGCGCGCACCACCGACTCCGGCGTGCCGCCGACGGCGACCCAGAGCGGGATCGGATGCTGCGCGGGACGCGGGAAGACCGGCTGGTCCTTGAGCGGCGCGCGATGTTGCCCCTGCCAGGTCACTCGCTCGTCCGTGCGCAGCTTGATCAGGAGCTCGAGCTTCTCGCTGAAGAGCGTGTCGTAGTCATGGAGGTCGTAGCCGAACAGAGGGAACGACTCGATGAACGACCCACGCCCCGCCATGATCTCCGCGCGGCCGTGGCTCAGCAAGTCGACCGTGGCGTACTCCTGGAAGACGCGCACGGGGTCGTCGGAGCTGAGCACCGTGACGGCGCTCGTGAGCCGGATGCGCTTGGAGCGCATGGCCGCAGCGGCGAGTACGACTGCCGGTGTCGAGACGACGTAGTCGGCGCGGTGATGCTCGCCGATGCCGAAGACGTCGAGTCCGACCTCGTCGGCGAGCGCGACTTCCTCCATCAGGTTTGCGAGCCGCTGCTCCGGCGAGATGATGTGTCCGGTCTTCGCGTCGGGCGTGGCTTCCGCGAAGGTATAGATGCCGAGTTCCATGGTGCGGAAGCTACTCCGCCGGCGGCGGATCGAGCTCCCGCTCCTTGACGAGGGACCAGAGCGCCGGGATGACGAGGAGTGTGAGCACGGTACTGCTCACCATTCCGCCCACCATCGGCACGGCGATGCGCTTCATGACGCTCGCGCCGGCGCCGGTGCCCCAGAGGATCGGCAGCAGCCCGATCATCGTCGAGGCGACGGTCATCATCTTCGGCCGCACACGCTCCACCGCGCCCTCCATGACCGCCGCGTGCAGGTCGGCGGCACTCGGATGCGCGGTCGATGCCTTCCGCTCGGCCCACGCCTGTTCGAGATAGACGAGCATCACCACGCCCGTCTCCGCTGCGACGCCGGCGAGCGCGAGGAACCCGATCGTCACCGCGACCGACCACTCGTAGTCGAGTCCCCAGAGCATCCAGACGCCGCCGATGAGCGTGAACGGGATGGAGAGCGCGACGATGAGCGTGTTGGACACCGACCGGAAGTTCAGGTAGAGGAGCAGCAGGACGAGTGCGAGCGTGGCAGGCACCACGAGCCGCATGCGCGACTTGGCGCGTTCCATGTACTCCCACTGACCGCTCCAGACCATCGTGTACCCCGGCGGCAGGACGAGCGCCGCGGCGACCATCCGCTGCGCCTCCTTCACGTAGCCGCCGATGTCGCGCGCGCCCGGATCGACGAAGATCCACGCCGTCGGCTGCGCGTCCTCGGTGCGGACGACCATCGGCCCCGTGCGTGGAACGATCCGCGCGACCTGACCCAACGGCACCTGCGCGACACCGGCACGCGGCGCCGTCGCGCCGCCACCCGCCATTCCTCCCGTCATCGACGGAGACACCGCTCCGCCACTGCTCGTGTGCGCGATCGGCACGAGCACGCGCGCGAGCCGTTCCGGGGTGTCGCGCAACTCCTGCGGATAGCGCACACGCACCCCGTAGCGCTCGCGCCCTTCGACCGTCTCGGTGATCGTCATTCCTCCGATCGCGGTCGCGATCACGGTCTGGATGTCGCCCACGTTGATGCCGTGCCGCGCGGCAGCAGCGCGGTCGATCTCGATGTCGAGATAGTACCCGGACTGCGCGCGCTCGGCGAACGCGCTGCGCGTCCCGGGCACCATCGCGAGATGCCCCTCGATCTCCTTGCCGAGCCGCTCGAGCTCGCCGAGATCCGGGCCGAACAACTTGATGCCCACCGGCGTGCGGATGCCCGTCGCGAGCATGTCGATCCGTCCCTTGATCGGCATCGTCCAGGCGTTGCTCACGCCGGGCAGGCGCACCGCCGAGTCCATCGCGGCGATCAGGCGTTCGTACGTCATCCCGTCGCGCCACTCATCGACAGGCTTCAGCATGATCGTCGTCTCGGCCATCTCGAGCCCGGCCGGGTCGGTGGAGGTGGTCGCGCGACCCGCTTTGCCCCAGACCGTCGCGACCTCGGGGAACCCGCGGAGGATCGCGTCCTGTTGCCGTAGCAGTTCCCGCGCGCGCGCGACGCTGACGCCGGGCAGCGTCGTCGGCATGAAGAGGATCGTGCCCTCGTCGAGCGGCGGCATGAACTCGCTCCCCACGCGCTGGAACGGGATCCAGGTGAGGATCAGCGCCACCGCCGAGAGGGAGATCACCGGCCAGCGGTGCCGCTGCACCCACGAGAGCACTGGGCGATACACGCGGATCATCCCGCGGCTGAGGGGATTCGCCGACTCCCGGCGGATCCGGCCGCGGACGAAGAGTCCCATCAGCACCGGCACGAGCACGAGGCTCAGCACACTTGCCGACGCCATCGCGAGGGTCTTGGTGAGTGCGAGCGGCGTGAAGAGCCGTCCTTCCTGGCCCTCGAGCGTGAAGACGGGGATGAACGAGACGGTGATGATGAGAAGCGAGAAGAAGAGCGACGGCCCGACTTCCGATGCCGACGCGATGACGATCGCGCGACGTTCCTCGGCCGTGAGCGTGCGGGTGTCGATCACGTCCTCGCCCGGTGGGATCCGTCGCTCGAGATGCTTGTGCATGTTCTCGACCATCACGATCGCCGCGTCGACCATCTCCCCGATCGCGATCGCGATGCCCCCGAGCGACATGATGTCGGCGCGAACGCCGAGGGCGCGCAGTCCGATGAACGCGATGAGCACGGCGAGCGGCAACGTGAGCATGGCCACCAACGCCGACCGCACATGCAGCAGGAAGAGCACGCACACGAGCGCGACGATCACGAACTCCTCGGTGAGCGTCTCGCGAAGCGTCGCGACCGCGCGCTCGATCAGGTCGCTGCGGTCATAGACCGGGTGGACGACCACACCGACCGGGAGTCCGCCCTGCAGTGCCGCGAGCTTCTCCTTCACGCCGCGGATCGTGGTAAGCGCGTTCGCGCCGGAGCGCATCACGACGATCCCGCCGACGGCGTCACCACGCCCGTCGAGATCCGTGATCCCACGCCGCACGGCCGGACCCACGCTCACCCGTCCGAGCTCCGCGACCCGGACCGGCGTGCCGGCCGCCGTCGCAGCAACGACGACCTCCTCGATGTCGTCGATCCCGCGCAGGTAGCCGAGCCCGCGCACCATGTACTCGCGCTCGGTGAGCTCGAGCACCATCGCCCCGACGTCGGCATTGGCCGACTGCACCGCGGTGATCACCTGCGGCACGGAAATGCCATAGGCGAGCAGCCGGGCCGGGTCGAGATCGATCTGATACTGCTTCTCGAATCCGCCGACGCTCGCGACCTCGGCGACGCCGTCGACGGAGGTCAGCGCGTAGCGGAGATACCAGTCCTGGAGCGCGCGCAACTGCGACAGATCGAGGCGGCCCGTCGTGTCCTCGAGCGCGTACTGATACACCCAGCCGAGTCCCGTCGCATCGGGGCCGAGTGTCGGCGCGACCGAGGTCGGCAGCCGACCCTTGAGTCCGCTCATCGCCTCGAGCACGCGGCTGCGCGCCCAGTAGAGGTCGGTGCCGTCCTCGAAGATCACGTAGACGAACGAGACGCCGAAGTACGAGTACCCGCGCACGGTGCGCGCGCCGGGCACCTTGAGCAGCTCCGACGCGATCGGATACGTGACCTGATCTTCGACGATGCGCGGCGCCTGCTCGCCATAGTCGGCCTGGACGATCACCTGCACGTCGGAGAGGTCGGGGAGCGCATCGAGCGGTGTCGCCCTCACCGCGACCACACCCGCGACGGCGAGGGCGGCGCAGGTGAAGAGTACGATGGCCGGATTGCGGACCGACCACGCGATCAGACGCGTGAGCATGGCATCACCTCCGCTCGCGCCGCGGCGAGCTCGCGGGCGGTGAGGTGATCTCCATGCCCGGCATGTCTCCCATTCCGCCGAGCGCCGTGCGCAGGTTCGACTCCGCGTCAACGAGGAAGGTGGCCGACGCCACCACGGTCTCCCGTGCGACGAGGCCGCGCACGATCTCGATCCGGTCGGCGCTGCTCGCACCCACTTCGACCTCGCGCGGCACGAGGCTCCCGTCGGACTGCCGTACGAAGACGAGCATCCGCTCACCGGTCGCGAGTACGGCCGACCGCGGGACCGTGAGCACCGCCCCGCGTGCGCTGCCCGAGAGGCGGAGCGTCGCGAACATCCCCGGCTTCAGTTGCAGTCCCACATTCGCCAGTGCGACGCGCACACGGATCGTCCGCGTCTCCGGCGCGAGCGTCGGCGCGATGAACGTCACCCGTCCGCTCCACCGCGTCCCTGGGAGCGCGTCGAAGGTCGCGGTCGTCGCCTGCCCGAGCGCCACGCCGCGCAGGTCCTGCTCAAAGACCTCGCCCTCCACCCAGACGGTCGAGAGGTCCGCGAGGCGATACAACACGTCACCAGCCATCACGCGTTGCCCCGCGATGACGTTCTTCTCGAGCACGACTCCCGACACGGGCGCGCGCGGCGTCAGGATGCGCGTCGCCTCACCCTCACGCTCGAGCCTCGCGATCTCGTCCTCGGGCACGTCCCACCACGAGAGGCGTCGTCGAGCCGAGCGCACGAGGTCGGCGGCCTCGGTCTGCGCACGGGACTCGCCGGTCCCGAGCTCGGCGGCAAGCTTGCGCGCGAGCAACAACTCCTCCTGCGCGCTCACCACCATCGGTGCGTAGAGGTCGAACAGCGGTTCGCCCGCTCGCACCGCCTGCCCAGTGCGGTCGACATGCAGCCGCTCGACCCAGCCGTCGTACCGCAGGGTCACCACGTGCACTCGCGTCTCGTCGACCACGACCTGCCCGACGGTGCGCACCTCGATCGCGAACGGCGCGCTCGTGACCTCAGCGTATGTCACGCCGATGCGGCGCGCCTGGTCGGCCGAGAGGGACACGGAGTTGGTGGCCCCTCCGCTCGCCGCGGACTGCGCAGCGTGATCGTGCGCCGGCGCCGCGGACTCGACCGGCACGGCCGGCGCGCGCGTCATCCACCAGGCTACGACGAACGCCGCGATGGGGAGCGTGATGAGTGCCGCGCGACGGATGAGCAGACCGGGCATGGGTTCTCTCTCGACTGGGGTCATGGTCAGCGGGCTCCCTGAGCCGCTGTGTCGGTCATGAGCGACCGGCCGAGGAGCATCTCGAGCTCCACCCAGCCGAGTGCCTCCGCCGCGTTGAGCGCGACGAGTTCGCGGCGATACGTGTTCACCGTCATTCGATTCTCGACGACCGTCATGAAGTCCACCGCGCCAGCGCGGTAGGCCGAGAGCGCAGACATGGCCGCAGCCTCCGCCTGGGGAAGCACCGTACCGCGATAGAGCGTCGCGAGCCGTCGCGCGCTCGCGATCGCGGCGTGCGCCTCGCCGATCCGGCCGCGCGTCTCGGCGCGCATCGCCGAGAGGTCGGCCTCCGCCATCGCACGCATCGCCATCGCCTCCTCGCGCATCTGCAACTGCCTCGACCGTGCCCAGATCGGGATCGTCGCACCGACCATCAGACTCCCCATCCGCTCGGTGCCCATGGTGGAGCGCCGTGATCCGAACTGCAGGCCGACCTGCGGGTCGGGCCATCGCTCGCGCTCCGCCGCGCGCACGTCGGCCGAGGCCGCCTCGAGCTGCGCCGCACCCGCCGAGAGCACTGGTCGTGCGCCAAGCGCGAGCGCGACGAGCGAGTCGACCGGCGGGAGTGAATCCGGATAGTGCGGCAGTTCCGGTGGCGCCGAGACGTCGGACGGCGCGGCGTCGAGCAGGGCGGCGAGCCGCACGAGGGCGCCGTCGGACATCGCGCGCATGCGCAGCCCCATCTCGTCCATTCGAGCGATCTCGACCTGAGCACGCAGCACGTCGGCCTGTTGCGCCTCACCCACGCGGTACATCGCCGACGCGACCGCGGCCGCGTCGGCGAGGAGGCGCCGCGTCTCGATCGCCAGCAACGCCTGCCGGACCGCGCTCCAGCGATCGAGGAACGCCATCGCCGCGGCGGCGCGCACCTCGGCGCGCGCGTCATCGACAAGCGCACCAGCGGCCTGCGCGCGGGCGGCGGCGGCGGCGTGCGCGGCGCCGAGCTTCCCTGGGAGCGGCACCATCTGCATCACCTGCAGCTGACGCATGCCGAGCACGGGATCGGACGCGAAGTCCGGCAGCAGGTAGTTCATGAGTCCGAGCTGGACCACCGGATCCGGGGGTCGGCGCGTTCCGGGCACGCGAGCCTCGGCGGCGCGCGCGAGCGACGCGGCGGCACGCACGCGAGGTGTGCCGCGGCCGATCGCGGTGTACACGTCGCGCAGCGTGAGCACCGCCGACGCGGAGTCCCGCGCGCCTTCCCGTCGGTCATCCTGCGCGGGGAGCGTGCGCACGACGAGTGCGGACAGCAGCGTGATGACTGCGATGGCGATCCGTCGGGACAAGCGTCCCGAGACGATAACGAGCATTGGATGATCCTCTTGACCGATGCATGGACCCCACAGCGGGGTTCGCGAGAGTGCGACGCGCGGACCGCCTCGCGTACAGAGACGGTCGATCGGGATCAGGCTCGAGGAGGCGGTGCGACCGGCGCGCCGTCGATCGCCGCTGGCGGCGTATCAGTCCGGGCTTCAGGTGGCCGATGCGCGGGCGGATCCAGCACGACCCGCGCGACAAGCACTTCCGCGAGCCCGAGCGGCGCGCATGACGCGAGCAGGCGACATGCATCATGGCGATCCGTCGCGGGGGCCGGAGACGCCGGCGCATCGCAGTCGTGCTCGGCAGCCATCGGAGCGGCCACGTCGAGAGCCTCCGGGCAAGCCACGGTGGCCGCGGACAGCATCGCGATGGCGAGGCTGAGCGCGGTGCCGACGACGAGGACCGAGCGAGGGAGGCGGCGCATCATGGGAGTCTACCACAACGGTGCCGCGACTTGACTCGAGGAACCATCAGGACAACGTCCTCACTCGGTAGGCAAAAGCCTGACAGCGCCAATTTCCCCAGACCCCGGATCCCATGAGAATCCTGCCCGCGCTGCTTCGGCCGCGCACCGCTCACCCGAGCCGTGCGCGCCGCAGCCGCAGCGAGTTCCCCACCACACTCACCGAACTGAACGCCATCGCCGCACTCGCGATCACCGGGCTCAACATGATCCCGAACGCCGGGTAGAGCACGCCCGCCGCGACCGGGATCCCGATCACGTTGTAGATGAACGCCCAGAAGAGATTCTCCTTCATGGTGCGCATCGTCCGCCGCGAGAGCATGATCGCCTGCGCGGCCGTGCGGAGGTCGCCGCGCATGAGCACGATGTCCCCCGCCTCCACGGCGATGTCGGTCCCCGTGCCGATCGCCATGCCGACGTCGGCCTGCACGAGCGCGGGCGCGTCGTTGATGCCGTCGCCGACCATCGCAACGACCTTGCCCTCGGCTTGGAGCCGTTTGATCTCGGCCACCTTGCCGTCGGGGAGCACGCCGGCCACGACGCGGTCGACGCCTGCGGCGCGCGCGATCGCCTCAGCGGTACGCTGGTTGTCGCCGGTGAGCATCACGACTTCCAGCCCCATGCTGTGCAACGTCGCGATCGCCTCGCGCGATGTCGCTTTGATGGGGTCCGCGACCGCGATCAGCCCCGCGAGCGCGCCGTCCAGCGCGACATACATCGGCGTACGCCCTTCGCCGGCGAGACGCTCGGCCACTGCGGCGAGCGCGGTGATGTTTATCGCAGAGTCGGCCATGAGCGCCGCGTTGCCCACGGCGAGCGCCGTGCCGTCGACCACACCCGTAGCACCGCGGCCCGTCACCGACGCGAACGCCTCCGGCTCTGCGAGCGTGAGCCCGCGCGCGCGCGCGTACGTCCCGATCGCCGACGCCAGCGGGTGCTCCGAGCTGCGCTCGAGCGAGGCCACGAGCCGCAGGAGCTCGTCATCATCGCGCGCGACGCCCGGTGCGCGCACGAGATCGGTCACGGTCGGCTTCCCCTCCGTGACCGTGCCCGTCTTGTCGAGCACGACCGTGCCGATCTCCCCCGCGCGCTGCAACGCCTCGCCGCCCTTGATCAGCACGCCGATCTCAGCGCCACGCCCGGTGGCGACCATCACGGCGGTCGGCACGGCGAGCCCCATCGCACAGGGACAGGCGATGATCAGCACCGCGACCGCCGCGGCGAAGCCGCGCACGGCGCTCGCCGTGTCGGCGAGGAAGTACCACGCGACGAACGTGAGCACCGAGAGCACCATCACCGTCGGTACGAACACCGCGGAGATTCGATCCGCGAGATGCTGGATCGGCGCGCGCGACCCCTGCGCGTCACGCATGAGCTTCACGATCTGCGCGAGTACGGACTCTGACCCCAGGGTCGTCGCCGAGAACCGAAATGCGCCCGTGCCGTTGATCGTCCCGCCGATCACGCGATCCCCGGCACGCTTGGTCACTGGCATCGATTCTCCGGTGAGCATGCTCTCGTCGACCGCGCTCTCACCCTGCGACACCACGCCGTCGACCGGGATCCGCTCACCGGGTCGCACCACGACCACGTCACCCGAGAGCAGGTGCTCGATGCCGACATCGCGCTCCTCGCCATTGCGCACCACGCGTGCCGTCTTCGGTTGCAGGTGCACAAGTGCCCGCAGGGCGACCGCCGTGTTGCGCTTGGCGCGCGCCTCGAACGCGTTCCCCGAGAGGATGAATGCGATGATCAGGATCACGGCTTCGTAGTAGACATCGGCCGGCACGCCGCGCGACGTGAAGAATGCCGGCGCCGCGGTGGCGATGATCGAATAGAGGTATGCCGCCCCCGTCCCGACGGAGATCAGCGAGTTCATGTCCGCCGATCCGTGCCGGAGCGCCGACCAGGCACGCGTGTAGAAGTGCCGCCCCGCCGAGAGCATCACGCCGGTCGTGAGCACGAGGAACGCCCATGAGGCCCACCAGTAGTGATGCATCCACGGCATCGCGATCATGGCGCTCAGGCCGATCGCACCGCTCACGATCGCCTTCAGTCGGAGCGCCTTGAACTCCTCGGCCGTCGCGGCGTCGCGGGCTTCCTGCTCCTCGAACGCGGTGCGGTCATCTGCCGGGACCTCCGCGCCGTACCCCGAGTCGCGGATCGCCGCGACGAGTGACTCGGCGGAGATCGCCGCCGGATCATAGGTGACCGTCGCGTTGCCCATCATCAGGTTCACGGTGGCATCCTGCACACCGGACTGCTTCTGCAGCGTGCGTTGCACCCGCGACTGGCAGGCGGCGCAGGTCATGCCGCTCACTGGGATGCGGGCGGTGCGTACCTCACGGTGTGGCGTGGCCGCGGCGTGCGAATCGGTGGCGACGGTGGTCATCGTGCTCTCCACGAGGTGATTCATACCCTCCAAGGGCATGAATCTATATACCCCCCTCCCCTATATCAAGTGACCGGTGACAGCGAGCCCCGCCGCGGAAGTCGCACGTAGCTTTCTGCTCGGTCCCGCGCCGTTCGCATCGCCGATCCCCCTCTCTCGAGCAATTGTCCTCACTCCCCGCCAGCGACGCCAAGACCCGCTATCTCGACTGGCGTCGCGGCCGGCCGCGTACCCCGCCCCTCACGCGCCGGACGGTGAAGGTCCGCGGACTCGACTTCGCCGTCTGGATGAGTCCGCCCCTCCCCAGTGCGACGCCGGTGCTCGCGATCAACGGCGGGATGATCTACGGCCACGACCTGCTCTGGCCTGCCTTTGCGCCCTTCGCCGTCGGTCGCCAAGTCATCCTCTACGACCAGCGCGGCCGCGGTGAGACGCAGGCACCGCCGGGCCTGCGCGCCGCTCGTGTGGAGCACGACGTGCTCGACGTCCCGGCGCTCCGCGAAGCGCTCGGCATCGCGCAGTGGGACCTCGTCGGCCATTCGTGGGGCGGCGGGATCGCGTTGCTCGCGGCGGCCGAGCATCCGCTCGGCGTGCGGCGCGTGGTGACCTTCGACGCGGTCGGAGCGACTTCCGGCTGGCTCGACTCGCTGCACGAGCGCGCGCTCGCGCATCTCGACCGTCGCGGCGCCACTGAGGAGCGCGCACTGCTCGCACTCCTCGACCCGACCGACCTGTACGAGCCCGACGCCGAGCGCCATGCCGACTACAGCCGCGCGATGTACGCGGCCTGGTTCCATGATCAGGAGATGCGATCGTTCGCGCCGCCGCGCGCGCTCAGCCCCACAGGTGCGATGATCGCCTCGCGCCTGCGGCGCGACGGATTCGACTGGCGTGACCGCTACGCCGCCGTGCGTGCGCCGGTGTTGCTGATCCACGGCACTGAGGACGCGATCCCGCTCGCCGAAGCGGAGCGCTCGGCGGCGCTCATGCCCAATGCACGCGTGGTCGCGATCCCGGAGGCGGGGCACATGCCGTTCTTCGAGAATCCCGCGCCCAGCTTCGACGCGGCGCTGGCGTTCCTCGACGCGCGGGAGGCCTGATGCGCGCATGGATCACCGCGTGTGTTCTTGTACTGGCGTGCGGTGACCGCGTCCGAGGAGCGACCGATCGGGCGCGCTCCGATCGGTCCGCGCCCGATGCGGCGAGCGGTGTCGCCGACAGCGCCTTCACCGACTCTGTCCTGCGCGCCGCCGAGGACATCGGCGCGAGTATCGTCGAGACCACGTCGAGCACCCCTGCTCCGATGCGCGATCCAGTCGTGATCCGCAACACGCTCGTCGCGTACGCCGGTGAGACCTACATCGGCGAGCTCTTCGCCGCGCACGACTCGACCAACTTCCGCTGGCCTGAGCGCACGCGTGACCCGCTACGCGTCTGGATCCAACCGAGCGCGCTCGACGGCTTCACCGCCGCGCATCTCACCACCGTGCGTGACGCCTTCGACCCGTGGGTCTCCACCGGCATCCCCGTCGCGTTCGACTTCACCGAGGATTCCACTCGCGCCGAGATCCTCGTCACCTGGGTCGCGCGCTACGAGAGCCGTACCACCGGCCGCACGCGTTGGGTGCGCGACCAGCATGGCTGGATCACTGGCGCGGGGATCGAACTCGCGCTCGCGCAGCCCGACGGTCGCGTGCTCGACGATGCTGCGGTGCGCGCGATCGCGCGGCACGAGATCGGTCACCTGCTCGGGCTCGACCACACCGCCGACGAGATGAACATCATGTCGGCGCGCATCCGCGTGTCGGAACTGAGCGAGGCGGACCGTGCAACGGTCCGCCTCGTCTACAAGTTGCCGCCGGGCAGACTCCGCACGCCCTGAGGCGCGCGCCACACCGTCGACTCAGCGCGGACCCCACCGCAGCGTCACCGTCTTCGCCTCCCGTCCGCGCACCACGCTGAGCGTTGCTTCAGTGCCTGCCATTGAACCGAGCATCTGCACCAGCATCACCGGCGACGCGACCGGCGAGCGACCGAGCGCGGTGATCACATCACCGCCCTTCAAGCCGGCCTGCGCTGCCGAACTGCCGTTGGCGACCTCATTCACGATCACGCCCTGACGCACGCCGAGCACCTCGCCCCAGTCCGCGTCGAGCGTGCGGAACTCGGCGCCGGCGAAGAACGCGACCGCCGTCTTGTTCTCCGCGCCCGGTCCGAAGATGAAGAAGCGCATCTCCTCGCCCTGCTCCGGCTCGACGATGATCCGCCCCGGTCCGGAAATGCGCATCGGGATGAGCGCCCGCTCGAACTCGCCGCACGATTCGCCGAAGCCCTCAGGGCGCCGCGCAACGGTGAGTGCGAGCTCGTGCGGGACGCCCTGCCGCTCCACGCGCACGACGACACTCCGCCCCGGCACCAGTTGCTCGGAGAGTTCAGGGACCCGCTCACGCATGTCGAGACCCGCGATGCTGATCACCTTGTCGTTCCGCAGCACGCCGGCGCGCTCAGCGGGCGAACCCGGCTCGACGCTGGTCACGAGCGTGCCCGTCGACCTGGGCCGTCCATTCTCGACCAGGTACTCGACGGTCATGTTCACGCCAAGGTAGCCCGCGGGGCGCGGCACGCGCTCGTCGATGCAGCGCGCCTGGATCGCACTCATGATCGCGAAGCCGTCGCGCGTGTGCAACGCGAGCTGCTCCTCGAGCCGGCGGCGCGCATTGGAGTCGGTCGCGCCCGAGGCGCGGATCTCGCGCACGAGCCGCCCCTCGCGGTCGCGCCAAGTGGCCACGACGCGCTTCACCTCCTCGACGTTGGCGACGAGGATGCGGTCCGTCACCGAGTCGGCACGCACCGTCGTGCGCTCGATCACACGGACCGTCTGCGCCCCGACCGCCGGCGCGACGACGCTCACGCCGGCCACGACCCCGAGTGCGATGAGTCCACGGACCTCAGTGCGCATCAGTAACGCTCCAGCCGGCGCGTGGCCGGCATCGTCGCGCCGATCTGCCTGAGCGTCGCCTCGCGCGCGCCGAGCGTGGTGAGATAGTACTGGTTGAGCATCGGATCCTGCGGCGCGCGGTAGAGCGCCGAACGCGTGGCGGCCGCGATCTCGTCGAGCGCGTCGAGACGCGTCTGATAGAGATCCTGATTCATCCCCACAAAGCGCGACGACGTGTCCTGCGCCGCCAAGAAGGCCGCGGCGTCCTGGTACTGTTGCTGCGCCAAGGTGAGCACCTGCATCGCATCGTTCGCGGAACGGAACGCGGGTGCCGCGGCCAACGTCTCGCCGAGCACCGGCATCCCACGCAGCGGCATGCCTGCGGTGACGCGGCCGAGGACCGTGCCGCCCAACACCAAGGCAAAGCCGGCGGCCGCGCGCAGCATCCACACCTGAGTACGCCGGCGACGATCGATGAACGGCACCTCCCGCGCGCCGCCGGCGAACGTGACCGCGCCGACAATGATCCCCTCCGCGCGCAGTTGCGGCGCGAGCGTCGACCAGGCGGTGAGCGGTTCCATCGGGATCGGCGCCATCGCACTCAGGCGCGCCAGGCGACGGAAGGCGGCCACTTCGGCACGGCAGTCCCAGCAGCCTGCGATGTGCGTCGCCTCGTCCCCTGTAGGAGTCTCGTCCGCGATCGCGGCCAGTCGGTCAATCGATAGATGTGACATCAGCATCGTCCTTCGCCGGTGAGGAAGCGTCCACGAGATGCGCGAGCAGCCGGCGAAGCTTCGCGCGTGCTTTGAACAGTTGGGATTTGGAGCCCCCCGAGGTGATGCCGAGTTCAGTGGCGATCTCCTCGTGGGTGTAGCCCTCGACGTCGTGCAGCACGAAGACCGTGCGCGCGCCGGGAGAGAGTTGCTGGACCCCCTCGTCGATGCTCTGCGCGAGGAAAGTCCGGTCCAGGTCGTCGTCCACCGCGACGGTGTCCTCTTCCATCACCGTCTCGATCCTCGCGAGCCGCCGCACCGTGCGCAGCGCATTGAGCGTGCGATTCACGGCGATGCGGTGTGCCCAGGTCGAGAACTGCGAGTCGCCCCGCCACGTGGGCAGCGCGCGGAAGATCTGGATCCAGACCTCCTGTGCGATGTCGGCGGCGTGGTCGGGATCACCGACCAAGCGCCGCACCACGGCGTCGATGCGCGGCGCATGCGCGACCCAGAGGGCGCGCAGCGCAGCTTCGTCGCCAGTGATGGCGCGGCGGATGGTGAGGGGGTCGGTGGCCATACCGTTGCGTAGGGTGTGTCACCCCGGGGGAGCCAAAGGGTTGCCACTCCGGCCTGCTTCATGCAAGCTGTGACAGTGGCGGGTGACCTCAAGTCAGTCCACGCGTCAGTCGTAACTGGTAGAACCGCACTCCGATCTCGCCGCCCATGCTCCTTCCGCTCATCACCCTGACCGCCGTCCTGACCCTGGGCAAAGGCCTCCCGGCCAACGCCCCGCGGGCCGTCGGCATGTCGGCCGACCGCCTCACGACGGTCGATCGGGTGGTGCGCCGCGGCATCACGGCCGGTGCCTACCCGGGCGCCGCAGTCGTGGTCGGTCGCAAGGGGTTTTCGGTGTGGCAAAAGGGCTACGGTCGTCTCGGCTGGACCACGACCAGCGCCGCGGTCGTCCCGGAGCAGAGCATTTACGACCTGGCGAGCCTGACCAAGGTCATCGCGACCACCACGGCCGCGATGATCCTCTACGACGAAGGCAAGCTCGACCTCAAGGCCCCTGTTCAGCGCTACCTCCCCGACTTCACGGGTGAGGGCAAGGAGCTGGTCACCATTGAACACCTCCTCACGCACCGCTCTGGCCTCCCGCCCGGGCGTCAACTCTGGAAGACCGCACGCACCCCCGCCGAGGCGAAGGCACAGGTGCTCGAGACTCGCCTGCAGCAGCCTGCGGGCAGGCTCTACAACTACTCCGATCTCGGTCCCGACGTGCTCGGCTGGGTCGTCGAGCGCATCTCCGGCCAGAGCCTCGACGCATTCACCGAGGAGCGCATCTTCGCGCCGCTCGGCATGGACGACACCGGCTTTCGTCCGAGCACCGCGCTCCTCTCACGCATCGCGCCCACCGAGGTCACGCCTCCGCGCGGGTACCCGGTGCGCGGCGAGGTCGCTGACGAAGCGGCCTTCACGCTCGGCGGTGTGGCCGGCCACGCCGGCCTGTTCGGCACGGCGACCGACCTCGCCGTGTTCGCGCAGATGATGCTCAACGGCGGCGAGTACAATGGCACGCGGCTCGTGCGCGAGGAGACGGTCCGCAAGTTCATCGCACCGGTCGCCGATCATCGTGCGCTCGGTTGGGAAGTTGCGGCTGGAGAGCGCGGCGCAGGCGAGTACCTGAGTCACAACGCCTACGGACATGTGGGCTACACCGGGACGTCGCTCTGGATCGACCCCGAGCGTGAGATGTTCGTCATCCTGCTCACCAACCGCGTGCACGCGGCACGGGCCCGGCGCCCCGGCATCATCATCGCCGACGTGCGGCACGACCTCGCCGACGCGGCCGCACTCGCCGTCACCGACGAACCGCTCCTGCGTCAGGTCGCGTGGCCTCGTACATTTCGGGTGGATCAGGCTGCGGACTGGACGCGCGGCCGCGCGCTCTCCAAGCGACCCACCACGAAGGCCCAGCGCCCTGCGGCGCAAGCGACGATACAGTGACCGACACGATCACCGAAGACCAGGTGAAGCTCGCCCTGCGCAAGGTGAAGGACCCCGACCTGAACCTGAACATCCTCGACTTGGGTCTCATCTACGAGATCCGCGTCGAGGGCGATGATGTCCAGATCGACATGAGCCTCACGTCGCCGGGGTGCCCTTCGGGTCCGGAGATCATGACCGACGCAGAGACTCAGCTCAAGGCGCTGCCGGGAATCGGCGCGGTGCAGATAAACCTCGTCTGGTCGCCGCCCTGGACGCCGGACAAGATCGAACCGCGGGTGCGGGCCTACTTGGGGTTCTAGCGTGCCTCGGCGCGCCGTCGATGACGCTGTGGCCTGGCGCGGAGCGAGCCACTCCGCTGCGCAGCGTGTACTATCAATCATGGCGTGCAGCGCCACGGCCACGCCACACGATATCGAATGGCCCCGATCGGAACAACTGAGGCGGTGCGATTCCCGTGCAGCCCAAAGTTGATGTCTTGCAGGGCAGCATCTTGGTCGTGGACGATCAGGCCGCCGACGTCCTCGTCCTCACGGGGATGTTGCGCAGCGCGGGGTTTCAGCGCATCGCCTCGACGACGGACCCGCGTACCGTCTGCGCCCTGCATCGCGAGCACTGCTACGACCTGATTATCCTCGACCTGCAGATGCCGGGTATGGACGGCTTCGCGGTGATGGACGGCCTCAAGGCGATCGAGACGGACGACTACCTCTCGGTGCTGGTCGTGACTGCGAATCCGACGCACAAGCTGCGGGCGTTGCAGTCTGGAGCCAAGGACTTCGTCAGCAAACCCTTCGATGCGCCCGAAGTGCTGGTGCGCGTTCACAATCTGCTCGAAGTCCGCCTCCTCCATCAGGCCTCCCGTGACCAGGGCAAGCTTCTGGAGTCGCTGGCACTCCACGACGCGCTGACGGGGCTCGCGAATCGGCGTCTGCTCGCCGACCGGATGTCGATGGCCCTGGCGCATGCGCGTCGACACACGAGCGCGCTCGCCGTGGTGTATCTGGACCTGGACGGTTTCAAACGGCTGAATGACGCGCGCGGGCATGGCGTCGGGGATGCGTTGCTCCGTCAGGTGGCGCAGCGCCTCGTGGCACTGGTGCGCGAGGAGGACACCGTGGCGCGCGCGGGCGGCGACGAGTTCATCCTGCTGCTCTGGCACATCAGCGGCCCCGAATACGCGACCGCGGTGGCGCTCAAGGTCATCGCAGCGTTGGCGGTACCCTTCATCGTCGAGGGTCACTCGGTCAGCATCAGCGCCAGCGCGGGCGTTAGCATCTATCCCGACCACGGCGAGGACGCGGAGACGCTGACGAAAAGTGCCGACCGGGCGCTCTACGAGGCCAAGCGCGCGGGGAAGAACGTGCACCGCATATCCGGGGGCACGGTGTCGCTGATCGACGCCACGGCTCCGACGGACCCGACGGCTCCGACCGACCCGACCGACCCGACCGACCAGACGGCGATCGATCGATGATCGCGCGCGCTGATATCCTGAATGCCCGGTGCCTGATTGTCGACGATCAGGAATCCAACGTGCGGCTGCTCGAGCAGATCTTGCGCGTCGCCGGCTATGGCTGCGTCTCCTCGACGATGGAACCGCTGAGCGTGTGCGACCTACATCGCGCCAACCGGTACGACCTCATCCTGCTCGACCTGAAGATGCCGGGCATGGACGGTTTCGACGTGATGAAGGGCCTGCAGGCGATCGAGCTGGATGGCTACATCCCGGTGCTCGTGATCACAGCGGCGCCGGGTCAAACACGGCGGGCGCTCGAAGCCGGCGCGAAAGACGTCATCAGCAAGCCCTTCGACCTCGCGGAGTTGCTGATCCGGGTCCACAACCTGCTGGAAGTGCGCCTGTTGTACCAGCAGGTCGGACGGCAGAACACCGCCCTCGAGGAAACGGTGCGGGAACGAACCGGGGCACTCCGCGGAGCGAACGAGCAGCTGGTGCGGGAGATCGTGGAGCGCACGGAAGCCGAGAAGTCGCTGCAGCGGGTCTATGCCGAGATCGAGATCCTGAAGAACCGGTTCGAGGCCGAGAGCATCTATCTGCAGCACGATATCGATCGCGAGTTCAACTTCGGCGAGGTCATCGGACAGAGCGAGGCTCTCGAGCGGGTGTTCATCAAGGTCGAGCAGGTCGCGCCCCAGCACACCACCGTGCTCCTCCTCGGTGAGACGGGAACCGGCAAGGGAGTGGTCGCGCGCGCGATCCACAACCGGAGCGCTCGGCGCGACCGCCCGCTGGTGACGGTCGATTGCACGGGGCTTCCGGCGAGCCTCATTGAGAGCGAGCTCTTCGGCCGCGAGAAGGGGGCGTTCACCGGCTCGACCTCGCGGCAGATGGGGCGCTTTGAACTCGCGGACGGCGGCACCATCTTCCTCGATGAGATCGGGGAGATGCCACTGGAGTTGCAGGCGAAGCTGCTCCGGGTCATCCAGGAGGGCGAGTTCGAACGCCTCGGCAACCCCCGCACGCAGAAAGTCGATGTGCGGATCCTCGCCGCCACCAACCGGAACCTGCGGACCGAGGTCGACGAGGGCCGGTTCCGTGAGGACCTCTTCTACCGGCTCAATGTCTTCCCGATCACGGTCCCTCCACTCCGAGAGCGCAAGGAGGACATCCCGCTGCTCGTCAAGGTCTTCATCGCCAAGTTCAACAAGAAGCTCGGGCGCGCGTTCGAGACGGTGGAGCAGGCGACGTTGGCGCTCCTCCACGAGCACGATTGGCCTGGCAACGTGCGTGAGTTGGAGAGCGTGATCGAGCGCGCCGTGATCACAAGTCAGGGGTCCGCGCTCCGAGTCTCGGACCGGTTCGAGGCGTCACGGCCGTCGGTTGAAGCTGCTGGGCAGTCCGTCAAGCGACTCGACGAGATCGAACGCGATCAGATCGCGCTGGTGCTCCGGCAGACCGGCTGGCGGATCGAGGGGGCCAAAGGCGCGGCGCGGATCCTCGGCCTCAACCCAAGCACGCTCCGCGGTCGAATGCGGAAGTTCGGCATCCACCGCTAGCCACGGGCCCTGACGGTTCCGTCGAATGCGACGGATTCCGCCGACGGATTGTCCGTCGAGTGGCACGACACACATTCGCAACACGATGACTGCCAACGACTTAGCGTCGATCAGCCCGATCGACGTTCGTGGCACTCTCTGTGCATTGTCATGAGTTCAGCGGTCGCTCGGTTCCGGACTGCGGGAGCGTGCTCGAACAGGAGCAGCATCCAACGGTGGCAGGCCAGATTCGCTGCCATTCAACCAGCGTCACCAGCTCGAACAACCTCCGGGAGGGGGCAAAAATGATCAAGACAATCGGACAGAAGCGCTCATGGTATGCGGCAGTGTTGATGGCGGCGGTGTCTACGTCGGCGATCATCACCGGCTGCGCGACGGACAAGGGGGGGGTCTCCGGCGTCGAGTCCGCCACGCTCCGGGGTGGCAACGTGAACCACACCAGCCCGGGCGCGGTCGATCTCCGCACCGCCGGTAACTTCGCGATCCTCTCGAAGTCCGGCATCTCGACCGTTCCCCAGTCCGTGATCACCGGCAACATCGGCGTGAGCCCGATCGCGCGCGGCGGGTTGACGGGCTTCTCGGAGACGATGGACGCCACGAACGTATTCTCGACCTCGACGCAGGTCATCGGAAAGCTCTTTGCGGCCGACTATTCCTCGCCGAGCCCCTCGGTCCTCGGCTTGGCGGTGCTCGATATGCAGGCGGCGTACACCGATGCGGCGGGACGCGCACCGAACGTGACCGAGTTGGGCGCGGGCAGCATCGGCGGCATGACGCTCTCACCGGGCACATACAAGTGGGGCACCGGTGTCCTCATCTCGAGCGACGTCACACTCAACGGCAGCCCCACTGATGTCTTCATCTTTCAGATCGCCGGCGGCATCACACAGGCGTCCGGCACGCGAGTGATCCTGACCGGCGGCGTGCTCGCCAAGAACGTCTTCTGGCAGGTGGCCGACGTCGTGGCGATCGGCACCACCGCGCACTTCGAAGGCATCATTCTGGCCCAGACCGCGATCACCCTTACGACTGGCGCCAGCGTGAATGGCCGGCTCCTGGCCCAGACGGCGGTCACCCTGCAGATGAATACGGTGACGCAGCCGTAGTCCTCTGCTGACTTGACGGCATTGCTACCTCGATACGCTCCGATCAGACGGGGCGTATCGAGGTGCATTGCGTCTTGGTGGTCGACTTGCCGCGTGCGCACGATCGTGTCGCGTGCAACGCACAGCATCACACAGCGACTGACGTCAATCCCGGTACGGCGACCCCTTCTGCCAAGGCGCGAGCGCCTTGACGAACCCCTCCCCCATCTCCGCGATCTGCCACTTCCGGAACTCGGGGATCCGGTCGATCACCGACGTCTCCGCCGGTAGCAACCGCGCGAGCTGCTCCATCCGATCGCGCGAGCAGAGCACTCCCGGATCGAGCTCGAGCCGCGCCGCCGCCTCGTCGCGCACAGACTTGAGCGCACCCACCTTCTGGTCGAAGTCAGGGTCACGATCCCAGCGTGCTGACTTTGGAAAGCGCGGCAGGTCGGCTTCGGGCACTGCCTGCCCACGCTCGATCGCGGCGAGGAGCTCGTCACCCGCGCGCTCGAGGATGCCGCGCGGCATTCCCTTGATGCGTCCGAGTGCATCCTTGCTGGTGGGCGCGGTCTTCACGGCCTCGAAGAACACCTCGTTCGACACCACGCGAAAGGTCGCGCGATCGAGCTTGAGCGCCGCCACGTCACGCCAGTCGAAGAGCTCCTTGAAGATCGCGAGCTCGCGCCGCGTGAGGTCGCGTGCGCCCTTCACCTTGAGGAAGGCCTGCCCAGACTCCTCCTGACCCCAACCGATGTTCTCGAGCCGGAGGAACTCCTCTTTCGCCCACTCGAGACGCCCCTTCTGCTGCAACTCGTCGTGCAGGATGTCACGCAGGCCGAGCAGGTGCATGGTGTCCTGCGCGGCATAGTCGAGCATGTCGGCCGTGAGGGGACGCATCGACCAGTCGGCGCGCTGATGCTTCTTGTCGAGCTTGAGGCCGAACGACCGCTCCAGCAGCGCCGCGAGCCCGAACGCCTTGAGGCCGAGCAACTGCGCGGCGATGCGCGTGTCGAAGACGTTGCGGATCTGCCACCCGTAGTCCTGCCGCAGCAACCGGAGATCGTAGTCGGCGTCGTGAAAGACGATCTCGATCTTGGGATCCTCCACGATCTCGCCGAGCGCTGCGGGGGCGCTGATCGGCAGGGGGTCGATGATCGCGTGGTCGTCGCGCGTGCTCAACTGCAGCAGGTAGATCCGGTCGACGAACCGATGAAAGCTCGCGCCCTCGGTGTCGAGCGCCAGGATCGCCGACTTGCGGATGGACGCGAGCCACTGCCCGACGGCGGCATCCGTGTCGAGATACGTGGCGGTCGGCGTCGTGGGTCGCGGCAATTCTGGTCCTGGATCGGGAGCGTTCGAGTGGAGGCAATCTAGCCTCGGGACGGGCGTCGCGTCTCGGGGCTAGATTGCTTGTACCCAACCTCCCCACCCGTGTCGAACTCCACCGCGCCCAAGTCCGTCACGCAGTCCGAACTCGTCAGGGCCGCGCTCGTCGTCGTCGCCACCCTCGTCGGCCTCCAACTCCTGTGGCAGGCGCGATTCCTCGTGCTCACCACGTTCCTGGGGGTGTTGCTGGGACTCGCGGCCAGCCAAGGAGTGGACTGGATCCAGACCAAGGTTCGCATCAAGCGCGCCTTCGCGGCCCCGATCGTGGTCTTCGGGACCGTCGCCCTGTTGGTGTTGGTCGGCGCGTGGGCCGGTCCGACCCTGGCCTCCCAGTCGCAGGAACTGCGTTCCAAGCTGCCGGAGGCGGTCACCAAGCTCGAGGTCTGGCTCGCCGCCAACCAGCCCAGGCTCCTCGACGCGATCGCGCCGACCCTCCAGGACACCGCCGACGCGCTCCCGCAGCCCGCTGGCGCTCCGAGCCGCCTCCTGAGCGCCCTCGGCGAGCACTCGCCGAGGATCACGAGCTTCGCCTTCGGCGTGCTGCAGTCGACCATCCTCGTCTTCGCGGCGATCGTGCTCGTGATCTTCCTCGCCGTATACATCGCGACCGATCCGGGCGTCTACCGGCGTGGCCTGCTCGCCCTCGTCCCGGACTACCGGCGCGCACGGTTCGGCGAGTTGCTGACGCTCCTCAGCAAGACCCTCAAGACCTGGTTCGCCACGCAACTCATCGCGATGCTCGTGATCGCCGTGGTCATCACCACCACGCTCGCCCTCATTGGCGTGCGCGGCGCCCTGGCGCTCGGCGTGCTCGCGGGGATCCTCGAGTTCATTCCCAACGTCGGACCCACGCTCAGCGCGATCCCGGCGATCCTCATGGGCTTCGCCGACTCGCCGCGCATGGCGCTCACCGTCGTGGGCGTCTACTGGGTGATCCAGTTCCTCGAGAACAATCTCCTCATCCCGTACCTGATGAAGGAGCAGCTCGACCTGCCACCGGCGCTCACGCTCGTCACGCAGGTGATCATGGCCTACGTCTTTGGGTTCCTCGGCCTCTTCGTGGCCATTCCGCTGTTGGCGACCGTCGTGGTCACCGTCCGCATGCTCTGGGTCGAGGGCGACCTTCCCACGGTGCAGACGATGGAGTTCCTGACCGTCCCGGGGCTCGCTCTTGACGCCACGCCCGGGCCGGGCACCGGCGCGGAACAATGATCATCCACACCGCGCTCGGCGCAGTCGGTCTCGATGACTCCGGTCGCGGCGTGCCGGTGCTCTGGCTGCATGGATTCCCGCACGACCGCTCCGCGTGGGCGCCGCAACTCGCGAGCCCGGCGCCGGGCTTCCGCTACCTCGCCCCTGATCTGCCGGGCTTCGGCGAGAGTGTACAACTCGCCGATCCGTCGCTCGACGCCTGGGCCGACTGGGTCGCGACGCTCCTCGACACGCTCAGGATCGACCGCGCCGTGATCGCCGGACTCTCCATGGGCGGGTATCTCGCGTTCGCGATCTGGCGGCGACATCCGGACCGCGTGCGCGCACTCGTGCTCGCCGACACGCGCCCCGGTGCCGATTCCGACGAAGCGCGCAGCAAGCGGCGCGAGATGCAGAGCCTTGTGCTCGCCGAGGGCCCCGGCGCGATCGCCGATCGCATGATCGCTGGGATGGTCGGCAAGACCTCGCGCGCCGAACGGCCTGCCGCCGTCGCCAAAATCGACGCGGTGATGCGCCGCGCGAGTGTCGGTGGCATCACCGACGGACTCCAAGCGCTGATCGACCGCGAGGACTCCACCGCCACGCTCTCGACGATCACCGTGCCCACACTCATCCTCTGCGGCGACGAGGACGCACTCACGCCGGTGGCCGAGTCGCGGGCGATGGCCGCAGCGATCGCGGGGAGCCGCCTGGCCCTGATCCCAGGTGCCGGGCACGTGAGCAACATCGAGGCGCCAGAGGTGTTCAATGCCTTGCTCTCGGACTTCCTAGCGGCGACCATTCGCACTGACAAAACCTGACCGGACATCCCCCTGAGCAAAGACACCTCTCCCGCCTCGCCGAGCGCTGCCGAACAGTCCACGGAAGCCCGCATCGGCGCCGTGATGTTCCGCAATCGTGGTTGGCTCCCTATCCCGTTCCTGCTCGTCCCCCTGCTCGCTCCGGGGACGATCTCCCCGCGGACCATCGCCGTCGGCCTGCTGCTCATGGTGCTCGGCGAGTCGTGGCGGATGTGGGGCGTCGCGACCGCTGGCACGGAGACGCGCCGTCGCTCCCGCGAGGTGCACAAACTCGTGAGTCACGGCCCGTTCGCCTGGAGCCGCAACCCGCTCTACGTCGGCAACTTCCTCATCTGGATCGGCGTGATCGCGCTCTCGGGCGTGCTCTGGTTCATCCCGGTGGCGATCGTGCTCTTCGCGGTCGAGTACTTCTACATCGTCCGCTACGAAGAAGGGGTGCTCGAAACGATCTTCGGCAAGGAGTACCTCGAGTACAAGTCGCGTACGCCGCGCTGGATCCCGCGCCCGCCCGCCGGCGGACACGCCGGTGACTTCTACTGGGCCGAAGCGTGGCGGAGCGAGGTCAGCACCTTCCTGCAGTACGCGATCATCCTCGGGCTCTTCTACGCGAAGCACCGCTACTACCCGAACGGCGTGATGTGAGCGTGACGCCGTGAGCGGTGAGACAAGAGCGCCGTGATGCACCAAGGGGCGCCGGACCAAGTCCGGCGCCCCTCCTCACATCTCCCATCTCCCCTCTGCCACTATCGCGTCGGCTTCCCCGGCTTGGGATCCTTGAGGAACACGTCGCGGTTGATCGCGATGTAGTGCTTCATGTTCGCCGGCACGTCCTCTTCGGGGAAGATCGCCGTCACCGGGCACTCGGGTTCGCAGGCGCCGCAATCGATGCACTCGTTCGGCTCGATATACAGCATCTCCGGCCCTTCGTAGATGCAGTCCACCGGGCAGACGTCCACGCAGGACTTGTCCTTGGTGTTGATGCAGGCTTCGGTGATTATGTACGGCATGGCATCCTCAGGTGGGGTTGCGGACCATCCAGTCGCTGACTCGCAAGTTAACAGGCCGAGGACGGTCGGACACCCCATCGCGTCACCTACGCTGGACAGTCCTGTCACCCCTGCCTAATTCCCCAAGGTGAACATCTCCATCAACGGCCAGCCCGTCGTCGCAGACGTCCCCGGCTCGACCACGCTTCTCGAGCTCCTGCGCGACACGCTCGCGCTCACGGGCACCAAGCGCGCCTGCGACATCGGCGAGTGCGGCGCCTGCACGGTGCTCTTGGACGGCCGGCCGATCTACGCCTGCCTCACCCTCGCCCACGCCTGCGAGGGCCAGTCGGTGCGCACCATCGAAGGACTGGGCGCCCGGGGCGAACCGCATGCGCTGCAGGACGCGTTCGTCGCCGAGGATGCCGCGCAGTGCGGCTTCTGCACGCCCGGCCAGCTCATGGCGGCTGCGGCACTTCTCACCGAGAACGCCGATCCATCCGACGCCGATGTGATCGCTGCCCTGAGCGGCAATCTCTGTCGCTGCGGGACCTATCCCAAGATCGTGCGCGCTGTGCGTCGCGCTGCAGCGACCATGAGGACATCGACCAATGGCTGACGCATCCAAGCCGGGCGCTGCCAAGGGCCGCTTCGTCACCACCACGGTCGAGGTGGAGGGACGCACCGAGCAGCGCATCGTGGAGCTGCCAGCCTTCGAGCCCGAGCCCTGGGGCGCGGACGCACAACTCACGCACGTCGGCGCGCGCGCGCTCCGCACGGACGGCGCGCTCAAAGCGACCGGGCGCCCCGGATACACGACCGACGTACGGCGCGCGAATCAGGCCTACGCCGCGATCGTGCGCGCCACCGTGCCGCGCGGCCGCATCACGGAGATCGACCTCAGTGCCGCCCGCGCGCTCCCCGGCGTGCTCGACCTGCTGATCGCCGCCGACGTGCCCGCACGCACCCGGCTCTTCAATGCCGAGATCACCTACACCGGCCAGCCCATCGCCGCAGTCTGTGCGATCACGCAGGAGATCGCCGACGCCGCCGCACGACTCGTGCGCGCCGCGGTCGAGTCGCTCCCCTTCGCCGTCACCGTGGAGCAAGCACTCGAGAGCGGCCCTGTGCGACCGCGGATCGAGAACAACCTCGTCGGGGGCAAGCCGCTCGTCCTCGAGCGCGGCAATGTCGCCGAGGCGCTCGCCGCCGCTCACGTGACCATCACGCGCGAGGTCCGCACACCCTGCGCGCTGCACAGCGCGATGGAGCCGCACTGCGCCGTCGCCGAGTGGGACGGCGACCGCCTCACCGTCTGGGAGAGCACGCAGGGCATCTACCGCGTGCGCGACAACGTCGCCAAGGCACTCGGCATCCCGCTCACCAACGTGCGCGTGATCTGCGAGGCGATGGGCGGCGGATTCGGCGCGAAGAACCTCGCCGGCCCGCACACCTACATCGCCGCGATCTTCGCCCAGCGACTCGGCCGCGCCGTCGCCTGCGTCGTGGATCGCACCGGTGAGCAGATCGATACCGGCAATCGCCCGAGCTCCTGGCAGCGCATCACACTGGGCGCCACGCGCGACGGTCGCCTCACCGCGATCGATCTCGATGCGCGGATTCCCATTGGCGTGGGCGGCGCCGAGGGCGGCCCCGGTGCGATCTATCACGAACTCTACGCCTGCCCCAACGTGCGCACGTGCGAGACCTCGGCATTCGTGAACACCGCGGCGATGGCCGCCTTTCGCGCGCCAGGACACGCCGAGGGCTCGGTCGGACTCGAGATCGCGATGAACGCCCTCGCTCGCGAACTTGGCATCGATCCGCTTGCGCTGCGCATGAAGAACATCGCCACGCGCGACCAGAAGAAGGACCGCCCCTACACCGGCAATCGTCTCGCCGAGTGCTACGAGGAGGGCGCGCGCCGCATCGGTTGGCACGGGCGCGAGGCGGCGAAAGCGGCCGCGAAGGTGGCCACGAAGGCGGCCACGATCAAGTCGGCGGCAGGGAGTGCTGCGGGCTCGCGTGCTGAGCACCTCAAGCGTGGCTACGGCGTCGCCGCGCAAGTCTGGTCCACTGGCGGCGGACCGCCCTGCTACTGCAACATCCGCTTCAACACCGACGGCACCGCCGACGTGATGGCGGGATCGCAGGACCTCGGCACCGGCACGCGCACGATCCTCGCGCAAGTCGCCGCCGAAGCGCTCGGCCACACCCTCAGCGGAGTGCGCGCCGTGATCGGCGATACGGCGAGTGCGCCGTTCGCCGGCAACTCGTGGGGCTCAATGACCGTCGCCTCGCTCGCGCCCGCCGTGCGTATGGCCGCCGAGGATGCGCGACGTTCGCTGCTCGAAGCCGCGGCCGGACTGCTCGGCGTCTCGCCCGCAGATTTGGAGACCCGCGACGGCCGAGTGATGGTGCGCGACACCGATCGCTCGCTCTCGTTCGCTGAGGTGACGGCCAAGCTCGGCAACGTGATGATCCAAGGCCAAGGCTCGCGCGGCCCCAACCCGCAGGACGCGGGGATCGTCACCACCGGAGCGCAATTCGCCGAGGTCGAGGTCGACACCGAGACCGGCGTCGTACGCGTATTGCGGATCGTCGCCGTGCACGATGCCGGGCGGATCGTGAATCCGACGCTCGCCGAGTCACAGCTCGAGGGTGGGATCATCCAAGGGCTTGGCTTCGCGCTCTTCGAGGAGCGGAGGCTCGACGCGCGCTTCGGGTTGCCGCTCAACGTGGGACTGCACGAGTACAAGGTGCCGACTCACGCCGACATGCCCGTGATCGACGGCCATTTTCTCGACGGTGCCGACCCGAAGGCCAACCATGTGGGGGTACGCGGGATCGCCGAGCCGGCGATCATCCCTACTGCGCCGGCGATCGCGGGCGCGGTGGCCGACGCGCTGGGCGTAGAAGTGAACGAACTGCCGATGACGCCCTGGCGCGTGCTCGGCGCCCTGCGCGGCGACTAGCCTTGGGTCAGACGCGCCAAGGCGGGACGGTGCTCTTTCGCTTGAGCTGCGGGTTCTTGCGATAGAACGTCGCCGTCTTGCCGATCGTCTGGATCACCTCGGCCTTCACGCGCCCGGCGAGTTGACGTGCGGCGTCCTTCGCGCTCATGTCGGCGGCGGGGTTGAGCTGCACCTTCACGAGTTCGCGCGTGCGCAGCGCGTCGTCAAGCGCCTCCGTGAGTGCGCTGCTCAGACCCTCGGTCCCCACATGCACCGTGGGCCGCAGGCGGTTGCACTCCGACCTCAGCTCGGCGCGTTCCTTTCCGGTCATCGTCATCGTTCGTCGCCTGTGTGGCGGAGATAGGGGATCGGATTCACCGGTACGCCGTTCCAGTACTGGCGGCCCGGTCCCATGCGCATCACCTGGAAGTGTAGGTGCGGCGCGTCGCTCGGCGCATTCCCCGAGGTCCCCACCGATCCGATGAGCTGCCCGCGGCGCACGCGCTGTCCCTCCTCGAGTCCGTATTTCCACTCGTCGAGGTGAGCGTAATAGTACACGAATCGCCGGTGCTCGTCGGTGAGGTAGAGCGTCTTCCCACCGAGTTCGTTGCGCACGATGCGCAGGATGAAGCCGTCGTCGGCGGCGACGACGCGAGTTCCCTTCTTGGCGAGGATGTCGAGCGCGAGGTGCGCGCGCGCGCCGCGGCGCGGCGCATTGTATGTGTCACGCAGGTCGCGACTCCTCACGCCGAATACCGGCACCATGAGATCGCGCGACCGCAGATACTCGGCGTCGGTCAGCGTGCGGGCGCGCGTCTCGGGCCGCGCGCCGGAGCAGGCGGCGAGCAGGGCGAGGGCGATCAGGGAGAGAGCAGCGCGCATCTGTTCCCTACACGAGTGCTCGGCTCCGGGCGTCACAGCGGCGTGCGCTCGTGGGGCTCGGTGCGCTTCGGGAGCAACGACTCGCCCATGGTGAAAGCGACGTCATAGGCGAACACGCGGTCGCGGGCGCGACCCGTGACCTCGCGGGCGAGACCGAGCGCGACGAGCCGATCGAGCGCGTCATTCGCTGCCGGTCGCGATGTCCCGAGATCCTCTGCAAGCGCCGGGATCGTCGTCGCGAGACGTCGACGCAGGAGCGCCAGTGCTGCGCGTGCCGTGATCGCCGCTCGCCCGAGCGGACGGAGGCGTTCCTCCTCTGACTCCGAGGCATCGATCACCGTCAGTGCGGCCAGGCGGGCCGCGCGTGCGCGTGCGGCGAGCGCGCGCAGCGAGAGTTCCGTCCACGTCGCCAACTCGCCACGGCGGTAGCGTTGGATCGCCATGTCACGCTCGGCGACGGGCACGGCCACGAACGGGAGGATGCGCACACGAGCCGTGCGACCGCCGGCGCAGAGCAGGAGGGCGGCACTCGCTTCGGCGACTGCGGCGTTGGGGCTCCAGGCTGCAGACTCGATCGCACGCTCGATGACCGAGCGAGCCGAGCTTGGTTCGCGCCAGATCGATTCGAGACGGTCTCGGGGATCGTCGGTCACGGATAGTCTTTCGGTCGGCTCTCCAGGCACCTCCGCAGGTACCGTGAACCCCGGTGTCACCGGTCCGAACCGAGTGAGGCTGAGTCGCGCTCCGCCGCGTACGCGCTTTTCCTCAGCGCCGAGCAGCGCGCGCCAGGCAAGTAGATCGGGCGCGAGGAGCGCGTCATGGAGCGAGTCGGCCTCTGCGGCCAGGAGCGCGCTGAGGTTTGAGCGTTTAGTTTGAACGAGCCCGGCGCTGGACACGAGTGTGAATGCGATCGCGACGGCACCAGGCGCCAAGCTGCAGGTGGCATCCAACCTCCCGAGCTCGTCGGCGGCGTCCTCTAGGAGCTTTGCTGTATTGTCAATTGCAAAAATAGAATTAGACATGCAAAATTGCTTTAGTGAATAAGAGTTGAGCTTGTTACGGTAATATTTTACGCCATTCTACTTTCTTATAGAGATATAATGCGCTATTTATTTCTTATTGCAACTGCCAGTTTCGTCGCAACGGGGTCCGCAGCCGCGCAGGCCGCGTCCGCAAGCTCCGCGACGGCCCGTAATCCGATCCTCGCGTCACCCGGCTACGCCGCTCACCGGGTCTACGACACCAAGAAGAAGCGCCTCGTCGACTTCGAGGCGATGGCCGCCGACCTCGCCAAGGCCGACCTCGTCTTCCTCGGTGAGCAGCACGACGACCCGCGCACGCACCAGCTCCAGGCCGCACTGCTCGAGGCCGTCGCGCGGCGCCGCTCAGGGCCGATCGCCCTGGCGCTCGAGATGTTCGAGCGCGACGTGCAGCCCGCCGTCGATGCGTATCTCGCCGGCAGCATGACCGAGGCCGACTTCTTGGCCGCGTCACGTCCCTGGCCCAACTACGCCACCGACTATCGCCCCATGGTCGAGTTCGCCCGCGCGAATCGCTGGCCTGTCATCGCCGGCAACGTGCCCCGTCGACTGGCGTCTGCGGTCGCGCGTCGCGGACTCGGCGCGCTCGACTCCCTCAGTGCCACCGATCGCGCTTTCGTCGCGCAAACGCTCGCCTGCCCGCGCGACGAGTACTGGACGCGATTCAAGGCGACGATGGGCGACATGCGTGGCCACGGGATGCCGCTCTCGCCTGACCAGGTCGATCAGATGGTCTGGCGCACCTACCAAGCGCAGTGCGTGAAGGACGAGACCATGGGCGAAGCGGTCGCCACCGCGCACGCGAAGCTCGGAGCACTCGTGATCCACCCCAACGGTGCGTTCCATTCCGACTACCGGTTGGGCACCGCGGCACGGGCGCTCGGTCGGGCACCGAGCGCACAGATGCGGGTCGTGAGCTTCGTGCCCGTCGCGGATCTCGACACGATCGACAGCAAGTCACGACGCAAGCTCGGCGATTACGTCGTCTTCACGCTCGCGACGCCCAAGCCTGCGGCCGCTCAACCGGCGGCGCCCACCCGCTGATCCCGCCGGTGCGAGCGCGCTGGTGTCGCTGATCCGGCCGGTGCCTCAGAGATCCTCCCAGACGAACCCCGCGGCGAGCCGCACGAGCTTCTTCTTCCGCTCGTCATAGCGAAGGAGCGTCGTCCCGCCGGCCTGATGCGCACGTCCTACCGCCGCGATGTCGTCGGTCCCGTCGCCGTCGGCGTCGACTGCATGCAGCAGGTCGTGCACCTTGAAGCGCAGATCCTCCACCGCGACGGTCTGCGCCCGGCCTAGCGTGTCGACGAGGACGATCCGCTCGCGCACCCACTCCGTGGCACCCGCGCGGAGGCTCACCGCGAGCGCCACGCGTGCGGCGCCGAAGCATCCCACCACCTGCGACGACGATGCCGTCACGCGTTTCGCGAGCCGCTCATAGGGTGGTGGTCCCAAGGCGCGCAGCGTGCGTTCGATCGAGTCGCGAAGCACCTTCACCCGCGCCGCGAGTGGGCCTGTGAGAGGCAGGCGCACGCACGGGGCCGCGCCTGCCGCGGTCATGGTGAGCGGCGGAACGACGCCCGCGTCGGCCGCCGGAGGCCTCGCGGTCCCAGCACCCGTGCGGAAGGCCGACGCGGTGACTGGCGCCTTCGCCTGTGCCGCACTGTCCATCGCCGGCGAACCGCTCAGTACGAGCACGATGCGGCCGTTCCACGTATCGAGCGCCGTCGCGCGCACCTGTTCGGTGCCCCAGGGTCCGCGCACGGTGAACGTGGTCCCGACCGGCACGGGTGACGCCGCCGCCGCGGCCTCACGATACGCTTGCGCCAAGGCACTGTCCTTCCGCACCTCGAGGTCGACCCGTCCGATGTCGAGCAGCATCCGCTTGCCACGACTCGCGACGACGAACCAACTTTCGCCCGCAGGCGCGAACACGAGATACGGGCGCACGCTGTCCGCGCTCGAGCGTGCGACGCTCTGCGCCGCCACGAGAGCAGGCAGCGCGAGTGCGACCGCCACGAGCAGCATCCGATCGATCACTTCACGATTCATCACGCGCGAAATATGACGAGCTTCACCTATCACCGCCCATCATCAGTGCGCGAGGCGCTGGCCGCCCTCGCCGAGCCGGGCTCGCGTCCGATCGGCGGCGGCACCGATCTCCTCCCGCGCATCGACGACGGGTTAGTGCAGCTCACACGCGTGGTCGACATCCGCGACCTCCGGGGCGCGAGCGAGATCGAGCTACGCGCCGACGGCTCGGCGCGCATTGGCGCGGGGGCCCGCCTCGCCGACATCGCGGCCCACCCGGGGCTTCGCGCGGCATTCGCCGTGCTCACCCTAGCGGCCGAAGCCGTGGGCAGCCCCGCGCTCCGCCACATGGGCACGCTCGGCGGCAACCTCGGCCAGCGCATGCGCTGCTGGTACTTCCGGCGCGGCGTCGAGTGCTTCAAGAACGGCGGCAGCAGCTGTGCCGCGTTCGCCGGAGAGCACGAGTATCACGGCATCATCCCCGGTGGCACCTGTCATGCCGTGCATCCCTCCGATCCGGCCGTCGCGCTCGAGGTGCTCGACGCCAAGGTCGAGGCGATGCGCACCGACGGCACCACGCGCCTGATCAGCATCAGCGAGCTCTACGCGGGGGCGGCCGCCGACCCCAAGGGCGAGATGACCCTCACCGACGACGAGATCATCACCGGCATCGAACTTTCCGCAGCGGCCAGCGGCGGCGCGCAGCATTGGGAAAAGGTGATGCAGCGCGGCGCCTGGGATTTTGCGCTCGTCTCGTGCGCTGCCGTGCAACGCACCGACGGCGCCGTGCGGATGTCACTCGGCGGCGTCGGACTCGGGCCCTGGCGCGTCACGCTCTCAGTCGAGGAGGACGTCGCATCGGGCGGTCTCGACGAGGACAGCATCGACGCGCTCGCTGAGCGCGCGATGTACGACGCGGAGCCGCTCGCGAGGAACGGGTACAAGGTCGACATCGCGCGCGCCGTGCTTCGGCGCGCCATGCGGGCGCTCGGCGCAAAGGCGTAGCAGGCAGGGCGTAGCAGGCAGGGCGTAGCAGGCAGGGCGAAATCGATGCGCCTCGCACGCCCGTACGGACGGTAGCGGACCGCAGGCCGCGCAACGAGGAGCTGGCCTCCGGCGTTCTTTCTCCGTAGCCGTCGCGGTCCGCATCCGGGATCGCATCGTCCTGCTCTCTCCCTCCGAGGTCCGCATGTCGCACACCACTCGTCCGCTGCTCGCAGTCGCTTCGCTCGCGCTGCTCGCCGGCGCCGCCCTCGCGCTGCTCGCACCAGCGTTGGTCTCTGCGCAGGGCGTCGCCGCGCCGGCGCAGGAGTGGCAGGTCCCGTGGGGAGCGGCCGACCGGCCGCGCGACCCGTACGTCGCACCCGACGGCAGCGTCTTCTTCGTAGGGCAGGCGGGGAACTACGTGGCGAGGCTCGACCCGCGTACGGGCGAGTTCAAGCGCTACGTGATCGACCCCGGCACCAACCCGCACAACCTCATCGTCGACGCGCAGGGGATGGTCTGGTATGCGGGCAACAGGAATGGGATGATCGGCAAGCTCGATCCACGCACCGGTGGCATCACTCGCTACCCGATGCCGGACTCGACCGTGAAGGACCCACACACACTCGTGTTCGATGCGCGTGGCGACATCTGGTTCACCGCGCAGAACTCCGGCGCGGTGGGCCATCTCGAGACGCGCACGGGGAAGATCCGGCTCGCGTTCACCGGCGCGCGCACTCGGCCCTACGGGATCGTCCTCAACTCGAAGGGCGTGCCCTGGTTCAACCTCTTCGGCACCGACAAGATCGCGACGATCGATCCCGCCTCGATGACGGTGCGCACGTACACGCTGCCCAACGAGCGTGCCCGCGGTCGCCGGATCGCGGTGACGAGCGACGACATCATCTGGTACGGGGACTACACGCGCGGCTATCTGGGCCGCCTTGACCCTCGCACCGGTGCGATCGAGGAGATCCCGATGCCGGCCGGCGGCGGGTCGTTGCCGTATGGCATGGCCTCGGACGACAAGGACCGCATCTGGCTCACGGAGAACGTGCCGAACAAGGGCACGCGGCTCGTGGCCTACGATCCCAAGACCAAGAGCTGGGTCGCGAACGCGCCGGTGGGGCAGCCGACGGCGAATACCGTGCGGCACATGTACTTCGACAAGAAGACCGGACTACTCTGGTTCGGATCCGATCAGGGAACGATCGGACGAGCCGATGTCTCGCGGGTGCGCACGACGATGTGAGGGGTGGTGTGAGGGGTGGTGTGAGGGGTGGTGTCCGCTGTGGAGGGTCGTGTGGGCGACCACGACAGTCTGGCCTGCAGGTGCTGCACGCAATAGCATATGTGGGTGCTGCGCTTCTCTGTCCCCAACTCCTCCGATGCGCTGCTCCGCGAACTGCGGGTGTCGCAGGCGCTCGCGCGCGTGCGGCAGTTGCCCACGGTCTCGGTGGCGAACCCGCTGCTGGCGGCGACGATCGCTCTGGTCTTCTGGGACACGGTATTCCGGACGCTCTTGGTGCTGTTCGTGGCCACCATGATCGTGCTCTGGACGCCCGCCTTGCTGAGTTGGCGGCGACTGCGCAACCGAGCACGCCCAGCGCGTGTGAGCGCCGGCAACGAACGCCGCGCGATGATCTTCTCAGGGTCGGCGGGCGTGCTCTGGGCGTTGGCCGCTTTCGTGTTGTATCCGGCGGGCGGTCCAGCAGAGCGGGCCACGCTCGTGATGCTCATGGCGGGCCTCTGCTCTGGCTCGGTGTCGTTCTTCTCGTCGTCGCCCAAGGCGTCGATGGCGTTCTTCCTGCCGTTCATGCTCACACTCCTGGTGCAGGCCGTCACCTTCATCGAGAGCGCGCCGGTGCTACCGGCCGCGATCGCGGTCTTCATCGCGAGCGCCCTCTGGTTCACTGCGACGAGCTGGAATCAGTTCGTCGAGAACGTGCGGGTGCTGGTCGACCGTGACCGCCTGCTGCAGGAAGCGACGGCGAGTGGGACTCAACTCGAGCTGATGCTCTCGCGCATGAGCGACCTGGCGATGGTCGACGAGCTGACTGGACTGAAGAACCGACGGGCGTTCTTCGACGACATCGAGCCGGTGATCGCAGGCAGCAGGCGTCGCGGCAAGCCGGTCGCGATCGCGCTCCTCGATCTCGATCATTTCAAGGACGTGAACGACACCCACGGCCACGGCGTCGGTGACGACACGCTCCGTGAAGTGGCGCGGCGGATCGAGGACACGCTGCGTCAGGAGCAGATCGTGGGCCGCTTGGGCGGCGAGGAGTTCGTGGTGCTGCTCCCGGACACGACGCCGCAGCAGGCCCTCGTGGCGATCGAACGTGTGCGGAAAGCGGTGGGCGGCACCGCGCTCCCGGTGACCGGAGGTGGTGAGGTGTGGATCTCCCTGAGCGGCGGAATTGCGCCGTTGCTGGACGGCATGGTGGTGACCGTCGCGCTCCAGCACGCAGACAAGGCGATGTACCGGGCAAAGGCCCTGGGGCGGGATCGGGTGGAGGTCTTTGGGGCGGTAGAGGCGGCGGTTTAGGACGAATGTGCTGTAACCTGTTTTGTTGCAGTTGATTGAGTCGCTATTGACATCATTTGTTTGCCGTTGTGTCCCTCCTCTCCCTCGCTTCCCGAGACCGACCCGGCGGCCTCCGAGAACT
>JANOTB010000090.1:0-21489 GCA_031416115.1 Gemmatimonadota bacterium | reverse complement strand
CCTCCCACCTCCCACCTCCCACCTACATATGGAGGGTCCGCCCCAGCGCCCCGAGCGCCGCTTCCTTCACCACCTCGCTCAGCGTCGGATGCGAGTGCACCGTTGCGCCGATGTCGTCGGCCGTGCCGCGGTACTCCATCGCCAGCACCACTTCGCTCAATAGGTCGGACACGTTCGGTCCGATCATGTGGCAGCCGAGGATCTCGTCGGTCTTGGCATCGGTCACGAACTTCACGAAGCCGTCGGTGTTGCCCTGTGTGCGCGCGCGGCCGTTGGCGCTGAACGGGAACTTGCCGACCTTATACGCGCGACCGCTGGCCTTCACCTCGGCTTCCGTCAGGCCGCAGGTCGCGATCTCGGGCCAGGTGTAGACCACGCCCGGCATGTTGCCGTAGTGCATGTGCGACTTGTGTCCCGCGATCACCTCCGCCGCGATCACGCCCTCCTCCTCTGCCTTGTGCGCGAGAAGCTTGCCACCGACCGCGTCGCCGATCGCGTAGACGCCGTGGAGGTTGGTGCGCATGCGGTCGTCGACGGCGATCTCGCCACGTTCTCCGAGCTTGAGGCCGAGCCCTTGCGCGTTGATCCCCGTGAGTGCGGGGCGTCGGCCGATCGAGACGAGCACGTAGTCGGCGCCAAAGGTGCGCGCGTTGCCGGCCTTCTCGGTGCCGATCACCACGCGGGTGCCCTCGCGATGCCCGCCGGTCACCTTGGTGCCGGTGTGCAGCTCGAGTCCCTGCTTGGTGAAGATCCGCGTCGCTTCCTTGATGATGTCGGCGTCGTTGCCGGGGAGGATCGTCGGGGCGTACTCGATCACGGTGACCATCGCGCCCAAGCGGCGCCAGACGGAGCCGAGCTCGAGGCCGATCACGCCGCCGCCGATCACGATGAGGTGCTTGGGCACCTCGGCGATCTTGAGCGCGCCGACGTTGGAGAGCACGCGCTCCTCGTCGAACGGCAGGAACGGCAGCTCCATGGGCACGGAGCCGGTGGCGATGATGACGTTCTTTGGGCGGTAGGTGGTGACGGACCCGTCGAGTGCGCGGACCTCGACGATGTTCCCGCCCTTGAGCATCCCGTAGCCTTTGGCCCAGGTGACCTTGTTCTTCTTGAAGAGGAACTCGACCCCCTTGGTATTCGACGCGACGACCTCGTCCTTGCGCTTCATCATGCGCGGGAGGTCGAAGGTGAGACCGGTGAAGTCGATCCCGTGCTCGGCCGCGTGGAGCCGCGCGAACTCAAAGTGCTCCGACGACCCGAGCAGGGCCTTGGAGGGGATGCAACCGACGTTGACGCAGGTGCCACCGAGGGTCTTGTCGAGCTCGACGCACACGACGGAAAGGCCGAGCTGTGCGGCGCGGATCGAAGCGACGTAGCCGCCGGGGCCGCCGCCGATCACGACGACGTCCGGGGTGAGGTTCTGGTCGGACACTGGGCTTGGGGCTTGGGTGACTGCGGGAATCTAATGGTGCGGGCTGGGGCGTTGCGGTGCGGCTTGCTTCACCTGCTACGGCTATTCACCACAGGGGCACAGGGGGCACAGGGAACTGCGAGGGGCGATGCGTCTGGATGAGCGGGATGCGGTCAGTGGTGCGGTGATCGAAGCGGCGATTCGGGTGCATCAAGCGCTCGGTCCGGGGCTGCTCGAGTCGGTCTACGAGCCCTGTCTGGTGCATGAGCTCCGGAAACGCGACATCGGTTTCGTTGCGGAGATGCGGGTTCCGCTGATCTACGACGGCGTTGAACTCGACCAGTTCTTCCGGCTCGACCTGTTGGTGGCCGACCGGCTGATCGTCGAACTGAAAAGCGTGCAAGAACTACACCCGATCCACACCGCTCAAGTATTGACGTATCTCCGCCTTACAGGTCACCGAAAAGCGTTGCTGATAAACTTCAACGTCCCGCGCTTGATCGACGGCGTCCGGCGCGTGAGCCTCTAGCAGTTCCCTGTGCCCCCTGTGCCCCTGTGGTGAACGCCGTGGCAGTAACTTCATGCCCAGCATGCCAACCCTCTCGATCCTCACCTGCACCCGCAACCCGAACCCCGCGACCCTCCGGCGGGTGGTGGAAGGCATCGAAGCGCTGCACGTCCCCGAAGGTTGGAACCGCGAGTACATCCTCGTCGACTCGGCCTCCGAGCCCCCACTCGCCCAGCGCACCGAAGCGCAGCTCCACACGATCCGCGCGCCGTGGGCCCGGATCGTCCGAGCTACCGCGCCGGGCCTCGCGACCGCTCGCCGCCTCGCGCTCCGCGAGTCGCGCGGCGAACTCCTTGTCTGGCTCGACGACGACAACGTCCCCGCGCCCGACTATCTGGAGCAGGTCGTGCGCTTCTCGGCCGCGTATCCCCACGTCACGGTCTGGGGCGCCGGGACCATCGTCGTCGAGTTCACTTCTGCGGTGCCGCGCTGGGTCGCGCGTGACATGCGTCCGTTCTTCCAGGAACGCCAGCATGGGCGCGACGAGGTCGGGTCGTCGCGCGGGTGGGCACCGTACTTCCCCGTGGGCTCCGGACTCGTCACGCGTCGAGCGGCGATGGCGCGTTGGGCCGCGGCCACCGAAGTGGGGCGCTACACGCTCACCGGACGCGATGGAGCTCGCCTCTCTGCGGGCGACGATGCGCAGATCATCTTTGGCGCGATCGCGGCTGGTGAGCAGGTTGGTGTCGCAGCGGGGCAGCAGCTCGCACACCTCATCCCCGCGTTCCGCTGTACGACCGGGTACCTCTCGCGCCTCGAGTTCGGGCTCTCGGCATCGCTGCGGGTGGCGCGCGCCGAATGCTTTCCGGACGATCCGACGGTGCGCCGCTCCGATGACCTTGGCCTGATCGACGCCGTGCGCTCGGCGCTCGTCGCGCTGCGCTCGCACGGGCGGAGTGACGGTCCGCGGTTCGCGCGCTTCGAGCTCGCGCGTCGGTTCGGCGCGATCGCGGGGACGCTCCAAACGATGAACCGCCCGGAGCCGGCGTGGCTTCGGGCGGCGATCGGAGTGTTTGGACTGCGATGACGTGCGAAGATGAGCGAAGCGGCAGGATGACTTTCGAAGGCGTACGCGGCCGTTGAGGGGCGCCGCCCGCCGCGTCAGTCGTCGATCAACATCGCCGTAGGATCTTCCATGAGCTCCTTGATCCGCACCAGGAACAACACCGCCTGCTGCCCGTCGATGATGCGGTGATCATAGCTCAGTGCGACGTACATCATCGGCCGGATCACCACCTGCCCATTGAGCGCGATCGGGCGGTCCTGCGTCTTGTGAAGACCGAGGATCGCGACCTGCGGGTAGTTGATGATCGGCGTGGAGAGCAGCGACCCGAACACGCCACCGTTGGTGATCGTGAACGTGCCGCCGGTGAGGTCGTCCATGGTCAGCTTGCTGTCGCGCGCACGCTTGGCGACGGCGTTCATGGCGCGCGAGAAGCCGACCATGCCCAGCTGGTCGGTGTCCTTCACGTTGGGGACCACGAGGCCCGCCTCGCTCGCGACGGCGATGCCGAGGTTCACATAGTGCTTGTAGATGACCGAGTCGCCGTCGAGCTGCGCGTTCACAGCGGGGAAGGCCTTGAGCGCCATGCAGGCGGCCTTCGCGAAGAAGGGCATGAAGCTGAGCTTCACGCCATGCTCCTTCTCGACCTTCTCCTTCATGCGCTCGCGGAAGGTCGACACGGCGGTCATGTCGATCTCATTGAACGTCGTGAGGTGCGCGGTGGAGTGCTGCGCCTGGAGGAGATTCTCGGCGATGCGCTTGCGGCGCGTCGTCATCTTTTCGCGGGTCTCGCGAAGTCCCGGGGCGAAGCGTGGTGCTACTGGGGTCGCTGGTGTCGCCACGACTGCATTCACCACAGGCGGCACAGGGGGCGCAGAGGGCGCAGAGGGCGCAGGGGAGGGCGCGGTGGTCGCGGTGGTCGCGGTGGTCGCGGCCGGAGCGGCGCTCTTTCCCGATTCCAGGTATTCGATCACGTCCGGCTTACTGACCACGCCGCCGCGGCCGGTGCCGGGAACGTCGGCGAGGTCGATACCTTTGTCTCCAGCGAGGCGCTTGGCGCTCGGGGCGGCGCGGACGTCTTCGGTCTTGGGGCGCTTGGCTGCGGTGTCGGCGGGAGCAGCGGCGGCGGGTGCGGCGGCGGGAGCAGCGGCGGGAGCGGTGGCGGCCGCCGAAACCGAGGTCGCCTTGCCGGTCTCGTCGAGTTGGGCCAGGATCTCGGCGACTTGCACCACATCGCCTTCGTTCTTCAGGCGCTTGGCGAGCGTGCCAGCATTCAGGGCCGGCACTTCGACGGTGATCTTGTCGGTCTCGAGTTCTACGAGCATGTCACCGATGGCGACGGCGTCGCCTTCATTCTTCAGCCACCGCGAGACGGTGGCTTCTGTGATCGACTCGCCGAGGGGCGGGACCTTGATTGGGATCATCGCGGCAGATTCGTCTGGGGAGGTTCACCGCGCGTCCGCGCGGCGGGCCGTGCAAGAATATAACGGGAGGAACAGCCGGTGCAGGCTCTGACCATCGACGCGCACGGCGGTTTGGATCAGTTGCGATTCCGTGAGGCGATCGTCCCGCCGCTGCTCCCGGAGTCTGGTGCAGTGCGAGTCCGGCTCTTGGCCGCCGCGCTCAACCGCCTCGATCTCTGGACGATCAATGGGCTGCCCGGCGTAACCATCACGCCCCCGTGGATCCTCGGCGCCGACGGCATGGGCGTGGTCGCGGAGGTCAGTGCCGACGTCACGTCGGTGCGCACAGGTGACCGCGTGCTGCTGAATCCCGGCCTCTCCTGCCGCCGCTGCGAGTACTGCCTCAAGGGTGAACATCCGCTCTGCATCCGCTTCCGCCTGCTCGGTGAGCACCATCCGGGCACGCTCGCGGAACAGATCGTCGTGCCCGCGGTGAATGTGCGGCGGGTGCCCGCGAGCGTGAGCGACGAGGTCGCGGCCGCCTTCCCGCTCGCGACGCTCACGGCTTGGCGCATGTGCGTCTCGCGCGCGCAGGTGCGGGCTGGCGAGGAGGTGTTGATCTGGGGGATCGGTGGCGGCGTGGCGCTCGCCGCGCTGCAGATCTGCAAATCGCTCGGTGCCCGGGTCTGGGTCACCTCGGGGAGTCAGGAGAAGCTCGAACGCGCGCGCGCGCTTGGCGCGGATGAGCTGCTCGACCACTCCGTCGTGAACGTCGCGAAGGAGATCCGCGCGCGCACCGGCAAGCGCGGCGTGGACGTGGTCGTCGATTCAGTCGGTGAGCGGACGTGGGAGCAGTCGCTCGGGTCGCTCGCGCGCGCGGGCCGGCTCGTCACCTGCGGCGGTACGTCAGGGCCATCGCTTTCGATGGACGTGCGCAAGCTCTTCTGGAATCAATGGAGCATCCTCGGCTCAACGATGGGCAACGACGCGGAGTTCGATGCCGTTGTCGCTGAGCTCGCGGCCGGGCGGCTCGTGCCGCCGATCGACTCGGTGCACGCACTCGCCGATGGGCGTGCGGCGTTCGAGCGGCTCGAGAGCGGGAAGCAGTTCGGGAAGGTCGTTGTGCGGATCGCGCATGACTGAGCGAGCGCAGTTCGACTCGGAGGAGGAGAAGGCGGTGCGCGAGGCGTACGGTCGCGACGGACACGCGGAGTGCCCGCGCTGCAAGGTGCGGATGCGCGAGCGGTCGATCGGCGGCGGGAGCTTCGGGCTGGGGTATGCTCGGCAGCGGGAGTGGCTGCTCTGCCCGTCGTGTCACCGCAGCGTGTTGTTCGATCTCAAGCGTGGGACGCGGAACTAGTTCACGAGCGTGGGACGCGTACCTCGCACGGGCTGACGCGGCCGCGCTCAGGGCGCGACCGGCGTGATGCGTCCAGCGTCGTCCACCGCCAAGCCTCACCCGCGGGAATGAACATGCCGTGGACCTCGATGGCCGCATTGCGACATGAGCTCCGTGCGCCGGCCGACGTGATCGCCGAGTTGAGTTGCACCGTCCAACTGCGCAGGAACTCGTGGTTCTGGGGGAGCGAGCTTGGGCCCTGCTGCATCACGACCGCCTGCCAGCGGTCAGCGGCGATGCTCGCGGCGATGCTCGCCGATCGTCCCGCCTCGCACGGCCTTCACTACATTACTCCCGATGCGATCCGTCCATAACTCGCTCATCGCGTTGGTCCTCGTTGCACGCGTAGTCGGCGCGCAGCAGGAACCGCCGCGGCGCCTTGAGTTCCCGGCCGACACCAGCAAGCCGGCGGTCGACACCACGAGGTCGGCGCGCGACACCGTCGGCGTGCGCGTCCAGACCAGTCGCGAACTGCGCAACCGGTTCGTGCGTGATCAGACCGCGCTAGGCTTCGCCGTGTACGCCCCCGCGTTCGCGGTCATGGTCGGCGACGACGGCGTGACCGGCGCGGCGGGCTATCTCGTCATGGCAGGCGGCACCTTCTTCGCTGCCGCCGAAGTGACGCGGCGCGTGAACATCACCGAGGCGCGTCATATCCTGTCGACGGCGATGGCACTGCGCGGCGCGGGCGGCGCAGCACTGATCGCGGGACAGTCGGGTGCGAGCGCCAAGCCCAGCGCCGGCATGACGCTGCTCGGCGGACTCGCAGGCACAACCACGGGACTCATTCTCGGCGGTGGCCTCACGGCTGGTGAAGCCGCGGCGACGGTATTCGGGCACGACGTCGCTGCGATGACCGCGATCGCGATCACTGCCGCGAGCGACAGCGATCCATTCGACGACGTGGGCGTCGACAAGACGACCTCGGCGGTCGCGTGGACTGCGGCGGGCATCGGCGGCTACTTCGCCGGGCACTGGTACGCGAGCCATGCGAAGCACAACGTCACGGTCGGAGACGTGCAGGCCCTGTGGCTCGGCGCCTCGATCGGCGTACTCGGTGCGGGCGCGGTGATCGCGAGCTCGTCGCCGAGTGGCGCCACGGTGGCGTTCACGCTGCTCGGCGGCGGTTGGCTCGGCACGTTCGGCGCGGAACGACTGCTCGTGAGGCGTTACGATCATTCGCGCGGCGACGGGAATCTCCTCGCGCTCGGCGGGACGGCTGGTGCGCTCATGGGCATGGGCATCGGCATTCTGGTGAGTGGCGAGGCCGATCGTGGTGGCTCGGCAACGCTCGGCTTCGCGACACTCGGCGCGATCGGCGGCGTGGCGATGAGCGAGCGCTACATGCAGCCGGAGCGCGACGCGGGGCGGCTCGCGTTCCTCGACCGTCTCTCGTTCTCTCCGACCGCGCTCGTTGCGGCCGCGTCGCGCCAGCCTGGGCGGCACGCGCTCGTTCGGTTCATCTTCTAAGCATCCCTTTCGCATGGACATGGACGTGACCTTCCTCGACCGGCTCCTCGAGAGCCTCCAGCGCATCTGGCAGTTCATCCCCTCGATGTTCGCTGCGGGCGCGGTGCTCGCGGTGGGCTATATCGTCGCCAGGTTGGCGCAACGTGCCGTAGGTGGTGTACTGCGCCGCGTACACCTGAACGACGTGCTCAAGCGCGGCGGCATCCCGGCGCGCGACAGCACTGGGGCGCCGGTGAACCCCACGCGAGTGGTCGCGAGTCTGGTGTTCTGGTTCGTGCTCTTCACGGCGATGCTCGTCGCAGGCGATGCGATCGGGATCGACTATCTGGGGCAGGTGTTCTCGGAGCTCGTGAGCTATGTGCCGAGTGTGATCGCGGCGGTGGTGATCGTGATCTTGGGCATCGTGCTGGGCGACTTCGTGTCGGCGTTGATCATCGCGAGCACGCCGCGACTCGAGGGTGGGACGATGCTCGCGCGCGCGGGGAAGGGCGGTGTGATCCTGCTCGCGGTGTTCATGTCGTTGCAGGAACTCGGTGTGGCGACCGACATAGTGACGACGGCGTTCGCGATCATCTTCGGGGCGGTGGCGTTGGCGCTCTCGCTCTCGTTCGGGCTCGGGAATCGGGAGCTCGCTGGGGAGGTGACGCGCGCCTGGTACCAGCGGTGGCGGGCGGAGCGTGAGGCGATCGAGCGGGAGAATGCGGCCGACGACTTCGAAGGGCCGTCGGCGCCGCGGCCCTGAGTTCGGGTTTCCTGCGAACTGCGTTCACCACAGGGGCACAGGGGACACAGGGGGGCGTCGGTGCGCGCGACTCGCATCCGGTGTCCCTCAACGTTTCTTCACGAAGTGCACCGCGTGTGTCAACCGGCGCGAGCGGTTCCCTGTGCCCCTGTGCCCCTGTGGTGAATTGCAGTTGCAGGAAGTCCCCGCGAACATCGAATTCTCGATTGAAAACACCGCGCCCCGCGGCTAATTTCAAGGGTCGCACGAGAAGCCCCCTGACCCCCTCGTCCCGCCTCTGCAAATGACCGCACCGAACAACCGGGAACGGATCCTCCCCCGCCTCATCCAGGACGAGGTGCGGGAATCGTTCATCAACTATTCGATGAGCGTCATCGTGAGTCGCGCGCTGCCGGATGTGCGCGACGGTCTCAAGCCAGTGCACCGGAGAGTGCTCTACGCGATGAACGAGCTCGGGTTGGTGCCGGGGCGGGCGTACAAGAAGTCAGCGACGGTCGTCGGTGACGTGCTCGGCAAGTACCACCCGCATGGTGACCAGTCGGTGTACGACGCGCTCGTGCGCATGGTGCAGGACTTCTCGCTGCGCTACCCGCTCGTGGACGGCCAGGGCAACTTCGGTTCGATCGACGGCGACCCCGCGGCGGCGTACCGATACACCGAGAGCCGTCTCACGAAGATCGCGGTCGAGATGCTCACCGACATCGACAAGGGCACCGTCGACTTCGCGCCCAACTACGACGACCGTCTCGAAGAGCCGACCGTGTTGCCGTCGGCCGTGCCCAACCTGCTGATCAACGGATCGTCAGGCATCGCAGTCGGCATGGCGACCAACATCCCGCCGCACAACTTCCGCGAGGTCTGCGCCGCGGTCGCGGCGATGATCGACGACCCCGAGCTCACCACCGACGCGATCCGCGGACTTGTGAAGGGGCCCGACTTTCCAACGGCGGCCTTCATCTATGGCCGCGCCGGCATCAAGGACTACATCGAGACCGGGCGCGGCAAGATCGTCATGCGCGCGCGCGCCGTGATCGAGGAGAAGGAGTCGAGCAACAAGTCACAGATCGTCGTCACCGAGTTGCCGTATCAGGTGAACCGCGCCAACCTCGTGTTGAGCATCGCCGAGTTGGTGCGCGACAAGAAGGTCGAGGGCGTCTCCGACCTGCGCGACGAGTCCGACTCGCAGACGCGGATCGTGATCGAGCTCAAGCGGGACGCGATCCCGCGGGTGGTGCTCAATCAGCTGTACAAGCACACGACGATGCAGAGCACGTTCGGTGTGATCATGCTGGCACTCGTGCCCGACCCCGCGTCGCGTCGTCTGGTCCCCAAGGTGATGGGGATGCGCGAGGTGCTGCAGCACTACATCCTGCACCGGCACGAGGTGATCGTCCGCCGGACGCAGTTCGACCTCGACAAGGCGAAGGAACGCGAGCATATCCTCGAGGGCCTCAAGATCTGCGTCGACAACATCGACGAGGTGATCAAGGTCATCCGTGCGGCCGACGACACGCCGCAGGCGAGCGAGCAGTTGCAGCGGCGGTTCAAGCTCTCGGAGCGGCAGGCCGAGGCGGTGCTCAACATGCGCTTGGCCAAGCTCACCGGTCTGGAGATCGAGAAGCTCGAGGAGGAGTTGGCGGAGGTGCTCGGTCAGATCGATGCGCTCCAGGCTCTGCTCGCGTCCAAGCCGGCGCGCATGGCGGTCATGAAGGACGAGCTCGCGGAGCGCGTGAAGACGTACGGCGACGAGCGCCGCACCGAGGTCGTGAGCGACGAGGGCGAGTTCTCGATCGAGGACCTGATCGCCAACGAGGAGATGATCGTCACCATCTCCCATGCCGGTTACATCAAGCGCACGTCGATCTCGACGTACAAGAAGCAGCGGCGTGGCGGGCGCGGCGTGAATGGCGCCGAGTTGCGCACCGACGACTTCGTCGAGCATCTGTTCGTGGCCAAGACGCACGACTACCTGTTGGTCTTCACGCACGACGGCCGCTGCTTCTGGCTTAAGGTGCATGAGATCCCCGAGGGCGGTCGCACCACGCGCGGCAAGCCGATCGTGAATCTGATCAACGTCACGCCCGACACCACCGTGCGGGCGATCGTCCCGGTGAAGGAGTTCACGGAGAACGAGTTCCTGATGTTCTGCACCCGACTCGGCACGGTGAAGAAGACCGCGCTCAGCGAGTACTCGAACGTCCGCTCGACGGGCATCAAGGGCATCAAGCTCGAGGATGGCGACGAGTTGGTGGATGTGCAGATCACGACTGGCACGAATGACGTGGTGCTCGTGACCAGGCACGGCTTGAGCATCCGGTTCCATGAGCAGGAAGCGCGTGCGATGGGCCGTGACACGACCGGTGTGAAGGGCATCGCGCTCGGTGATGACGACAAGGTCGTTGGCATGGTGGTGGTGAAGCGCGAGGCCTCGCTGCTCGTGGTCACGGAGCTCGCGCTGGGCAAGCTCACGAACATCGACGAGTACCGGGTGCAGGGGCGCGGCGGCAAGGGCATCCTGACCGTGAAGCGGACCGAGCGCACGGGGGACGTCGTCGGACTGCTCGAGGTGCTGCCGGAGGACGGGCTCATGCTGATCACGCGCGGTGGACAGTCGCTGCGGTGCGCGGTGAAGGACATTCGCGAGACGGGGCGGGTGGCGCAGGGGGTGAAGTTGAAGAACCTCGAGATGGGGGATGTCGTCGCGGCGATCGCGCGCGTGGTCCAGGATGACAAGGACGATGTGGAAGAGGGGGAGGCGGGGCCGGATGAGCAGATCGAGCTCACTGCCGGCGACTGAGTCTTTGTGAGACCCTGACTGCTTTCACCACAGGGGCACAGGGGGCACAGGGAACTACGGAGGAGGGGGGTCGAGCTCAGCGCTCGGTTCCCCTCTGCCGTATGTTCGTCGACCTCCATTCAATACCAGGATCGCTCGAGGTGGGAAAGGTCGCCAACGTTTTGGTGGTCTTTGGGGATGTGCTCGAGGCGCGGACGAGCACCAAGTATCTGTTCATCGATGGGCGAGCGGTGACTCTGGAGAATCGACACACGACGCTGTACAACACGCACAGGGATGAGCGATGAACGGCAGAGGAAGGCCGAAGGATGCCAGATGAAGCCGCGGCCCGGTCCCCGGTGGGGGCCGGGCCGCTTGACTGTCAGTCGCTCAGGGCTCGTTGGCGTCCGTTCGAATGCGTCCTTCCATAGCGTTGATCCAACTGAGAAGTCGAGCGAGCTCAGAATCGGAGAGCTCGAGGCTCTGGACGCGATGCCGCAGCTCATCGATCGTCAAAAGCCCGAGGGTCAGCAGGCTCTCGACGAACTCCCGGTCCTTCTCGCGGAACGCGACCAGCTTGCTGGCAGCCAAGTCGCTGGGGTCGAGGCACAGGCCGGTCTTCCTGCGGGTGTTGGCGTTGCTGACCGGTACGAGACGGTCGCGCCACCCGTCCGGCAAGCGCGCCGTCTCGAGTCCGACCGCATCAACGTAGAACCCGTGCGTCCGCCGCCGCGAGCAGTTCGTGCCGCGCCTCGTCCGACAACACTGCGGTGAACGGCTGCGAGCGAAGCAATCGCACGGCGCGTTCGCTCGACGAGGTGAGGAACGCGCGCAACTGGGCCGGAGAGGAGGAAGCGAGCAGGTCGTGCCACTCCTCGAGGGTACGGCGTTCGCCGGCAGACGCCGTCGGGAGTCGGCGCTCGATCCAGTGCGTCGTTGCGGGGACGAGTTCGCGGTCGGTCGTCAGTCGGTGTGCGATGGCCTTGCCGATCCGAAGCGAGCGGTCCTCGAGCGCTCCATGCGCATCGCCGATCATGGGATACGGCGGCACGTCGATCCCGAGCAGGTCGAGCGGCGCGGGACCGATAAGGCCGATCACCGCGGCGAGGCGCTGGCGTTCCTCCTTCGTGAGCAGTTGGACATCGAAAGAGTCCACAATGCGGATCTCGAGCACGACGTCGAACATCGCTTGGGCGCGCCGAAGCTGGTCGCGCATGTGGCTGCGGATGCCCTCTTTGCTCGTCGTCGAAGCGTCGCTAAGAATGCCCACGACTAGCGGTTCGTGCAGTCTGTCGACTCCCGCGACGAAGGGCCCCTCGATCCAGGCCGAGCTCGGAGTGGGCCGGATGAGGCCTACCGCCGTGCGGAGCCAGGCAATGAGATCATCGATCCGTTGCTGCTCGGCGCGAAACAGTTCGCGCAGGGCGTCCGCAACGCGATGCTGTTGTCGGAGTTGTGTCCGCTTCCCGTGTCCTGAGCCGATGAACTCGATCACACCCCACTCTTCGAGGTGTCGAAGGACGCGCGGTAATCCTGAGGCGTTGAGCGCGGTGCGCGAGCGGATCTCGGCGCGCGAAAGCGGTGTCTCTGCGAGAGCGAGCACACGAAGCACTCGCACGTTCGCCTCGCGACCGAGCACTTCATTCAACGGTGCGCGCATGGCGCTTTGTGGATTCGCTGTCGGTCGCATAGAGTATAATAGCATAAACACTGTTATAATGTCAATAATGCTATTATAATCACCTATTGGTCGAGAGTTCCCTGAGCAACCCTTCCGCGGACCCTAGGTGACGGAATCGTCAGAACCCGTCACGTTTCCTCGCGTTGGAAACACCTACCCCAGGATCGTATGCTGCACGCAACGCTTCGCTCGCTCACACTACTTACGGCGGCACCGCTCGCCCTTGCCGCCCAGCAGCCGCGCCCCTTTCCCGCTCCCGACAAGACCTTCGACGAGCCCTTCTCCCAAGTCGGCGCCCTCCGCGAACTCTCCAACGGCCGCGTCTACATCGCCGACCTGCGCGACAAGGTCCTTGCCCTCGTCGACCTCGCCGCTGGCTCGTCCACAAAGGTCGGCCGCGAGGGGAGCGGCCCCGCCGAGTACGGAATGCCGATGCGGCTCTTCACGGCGCCGGGCGACACGACGCTGTTGTTCGATCCGCTCAATCAGCGTTATCTCGTGATCGCGCCCGACGGTACGCCCACGTCGACGTTCCGTGTGGAGACCCCAGCACCCACGAGTCGCGGCGACGGCCCGCGTCTGACGATCGGCCTCTCCATTCCCCGCGCGGCCGATGCACGTGGCCGACTGTACTTCGAGTCACCGGGCTTCGCGCAGGGACCCGATGGCGCTCCCCGCGCCGCCGACTCGGCCGCGATCACGCGCTACGACCGCGCGAGCAAGAAGATGGACACGCTGACCTGGGTGAAGCTGCCGAAGAACAACACGCAGGTGAGCGGCGGTGGCGGGAACGTGCGCATGATGGTCGGTGGCTCGAACCCGCTCACGGCGCGCGATGAGTGGGCGGTGTTCCCTGACGGGCGTGTCGCGGTGGTACGCACGGCCGACTACCACGTCGACTGGATCATGCCCAACGGCACTCGGCAGTCATCGCCGGCGATCACGTTCACGCCGATCCGCGTGACTGACGCTGACAAGCGCGAGGAAGAATCGCTGCGCAACAAGAACCGTCAGAACCAGATGATGATGACGGTCGAGAACGGCCCGAACGGAACGCGCCGTAACATGCAGATGGGCCCGGGCGCGGACGCGCCGCCGCTTGAGCCGCTCACCGATTGGCCCGCCGTGAAGCCGCCGTTCCGTCAGGGGCAGGCGAGCGTCTGGGCGCGGCCAAATGGCGATCTCTGGGTGCGGCGCCTCGAGCCCGCCGGGGCGAAGGGGACGCTCTACGACGTGATCGATGCGCAGGGAGCGGTCTCGTTCCAGGTCCGGATCCCCGAGGGGATCACGCTGGTCGGGTTCGGGAACGGGACGATCTATACGACTAAGGCGGACGCGGATGATCTGCTCTACCTACAGCGGCACGTGGATCGGGAGCGTCGGCTGATCGGGGAGGTGCGCAGCACGAGATAGTGATGCCGCTTGACGGTCGCTGCGCGCGGGGCCATTTACAGAGCATGCGAAAACTGCTGATGGTCGCGCCTGCACTCGCGCTTGCCTGCGGCGGCGCGCCGTCCGCCGCTTCGGACGTCGTACGCACCGACTCGGCTGGTGTGCGGCTGATCACCTCCGGCGCGCGCGACACCGTGCTGCCGTGGACGTTCAGGGAGATCGACGTCTTTCGCGACTCGGTGGGCGAGCCCTGGCTCTTCACCAACGTCGTGCCGTCGATCGTCCTCGCGGATCGGGCAGGGCGCACCTACGTCGTGACGCGCGATCCGTCGATCGTACGCTTCGATCGCAGCGGGCGCTTCGACCGGACGATCGGTCGCAAGGGTGGTGGACCGGGCGAGTTCGAGTTCCCGATGAGCATCGGATCGCAGGGAGACACGATCTTCGTGCACGATGTGGCCAAGCAGGCGCTCGTGCGGTTCAGTCCAGATCTCTCGCCCGCGAGCGACCGCCGGCTCGAGGGCGCCCTCTCCCGCGCGGATCTGTTCTTCTTCCGGACCGGTGGGCTCTGGTACCGGCAGATGGACTTCACCGACTCGATGCAGGTGGCTTCGGTATTCGGCGATACGCTCGGCGGTGCACCGCTGCAGAGCGTACGCAACCGGCGAGGCGGCGCGGTGGACTTCGGTTGCGTGAAGGTGGGATTTCCTCCCCTGTTCTCGCCGCAGTTGCTGCTGCATTCAAGCGTGGCGCGACTTCTCGTGAATGCGCAGCCCGCGTACGAGCTCTGGCTGTACGAGGGTCCGCGCGCGCTGGCGAGCATCCGCCGGCCGCTCACGCCGCGCGCGCCGACCGAAGCCGACGTGCGGAACCTCCACCCGAACGGCATGAAGTTCGGGTTTGTCGGCGCGCGACACGACTGTTCGGTTCCTGTGGAGGACCTGATCGCCAAGCAGGGCGTCGCACCGACGTATCCGTTCGTGTTCGATGTGGTGCTGCTACCCGACGGCACCATGTGGGCGTTGCGCACGCCGGCCGCGCTCAGGCCTGCGGTCGTCGATGTGTTCAACTCCGAGGGCGTGTATGCTGGGTCGACGACCGGCATGGGACTGCCGCTCGCGATGCTGCCGAATGGGGAGCTGCTGTTCGCGCGGGACGATGCGGAGAGTGGCGGGGTGGTGATCGTGCGCATGAAAGGCACGCGCTGATTCGTTCTATGGACGAATGAACCGCAGCTACACGATGTCGATTGCGATGCCGCCATCGGTGCCTTCGCGCATCAGCCGCGGCGTGACACGTCCGTTCCTCAGTCAGTCGGGTGACGTCGGGAGCTTGTAGGCAATGACGGCCGGCGCAGGGTCCAACTGCAGGACGTACAGCATTCCGTTCGCGACTCCGAGCCCGTACGGCGCGAATGACAGCTCGATCGAGTTCAAGTAGCGATCACGCACCACGTCATATCGATCGACGATCCGGCCCTTGAGCGGACCTGCGCCGCCAAAGAGCGAATAGGCGATACCGTCTGCGACTGCGAGCTGGAGCGACCCGTCGCGCGCGTCGGGATCCACGCGGACCATCCGATTCTGCCCCCGGCTCCCGACGGCGTATTCGCGAGAGCGAGGGAACTGAATCGGCTCCGGGGCGGGCATGGGAGTCTTGTACTGCCCCGCGCTGTCGACTCGAAAGAGTGTGCTGGACCAGCGAAAGCTCACGACGATCCCTCCGTCGCCGGTGGAAGCCAACCAACCCTCGACTTGAAGTGGGTCGACCCTCGCGATCTCAGGAGGGATCGGCACCCTCTTGAGGCCACGTGCGTTGAACTTCCGTGCTGCGATGAGACCGGTCGGATCAGTCCCCATCGTCCAGTAGTCGTTGCCGTTCGGATGCACTGCGAGCCTCTGGGCCGGTACCTCGAGTGCGACGAGAGTGTCAAGTCGTCCCGATGAGGTCAGTCGCGTGATCCGAGAGTTCGCCGGGTCAACGATCGAAGCTCGACCGGCTGCGTCGCACGCCGCATCCATCGGAGCCCTGAACTCCCCGGGACCGGAACCCTCTCTCCCGTATCGCCAGAGGACCTTCAACTCTCGCGAAAGCCGGATCACGTGTGTCAGCCCGATATCGAGCACGATGATCCCGTCTCCACATGCGCGCACAAGTGCCGGCTGTCCCAGCACGGTGCCGGTCACGTCGTCGATCCGGAATGCGACCGTGGGGGGCGCGTCGGCCATGCGTCGTGTCAGCTGCGCATCTGCGGAGATTGCCGAGAGCAGCACCAGCGAGGACAAGAGTGTACGAGATATTTCGCGCATGGGTCCCTCTTTCAAGGAGTGTGCGTGCCTAGGGACTGCGGCAGCCACTCATGCATGGTGGCGAGCGCGGAACCCCGGGCCACTAGTACTAGCTCTCTTCGCTTGAGCACCTGGAGCGTGGCCCGGTCTCGAACGCGTGAGGGCGGGCCGCTCTCGCATGATCCCATGCCCAGAGCAGACCGCGGTCAGGGTCGCTGCGGAACGATCAGATACACTGCGAGCAACGGATAGTCGTCTCGCTCGCCGAGCACGGCGAGAGTATCACCCGAGATCGCGATCCGACTCGCGAGGTGCGGCAACCTGATGCTTCCGATGTAACCGAGATCCGACCGTCGGTGCACGTCGAGCACGCGATTGGCGTCGCGGGTGCGACCACCGAACAGGATAACCACCTGCTCACGCCACGTGCGGGCATCGGAGGGTCCTCGGCGTGTTCCCTTCGGGAATCGGACAGTCCAGCTCTTGCCGGTTTCGTGAATGATGGTGTCCGGAACGATGACGGCCGACGATTCGGCGAACGTCCCCTTCGTCAACGTGCCTCCGGCCGTCACCACAGCGAAGTGCGACTGGAAGGCGACCAGGATGGCGCAGCTCGAGTCGTCGACCTGCCGAACGATCGACTGTCGCGTTAGGAAGGGAAGAGCGGCGTATTGCGACCACGGCAGCGCAAGCGAGTCGACAACCTGCTCTCCCACCGCGGTGAGAAAATCCGGCTGCACGTCCGTACCTGCGGTCCCGAACGTGCGCTCCGAATCGAGTGCGCAGGTACTCACCCATCGACGCTTGTTGGGTAGTGCCACCGATCGCATGCTCTCCGTGTTGTTCGCGAGCAACGTCAGTCTGCGTTGTTGCGCGTCGAAGCTCGCCGGTCGTGCATAGGAGCCCTGGAACCAGAACGACCCGCCAAGCTCTCCCGGACCGCGCCCGGCCCTCCCCGCAGAGAAGAGCGGCTTCCCTGAGGTCGATCCGAAAGCCCGCACAGAGTTCTCGCCTGCATCGAACACGAGCAGGCCGAGCCTCGAGAACTGGACGTCGGACGGCGCCAGGAGGAGTGAGTCGGAGTCCATCCCGACGCGCTCCCAGAGCTTGACGAGTCGCGCGGCGTACCGGTGCCGTGGAGCGTCCAACTCGCGCTCGGGGACGAAGCCGTCCGTCGGCGTATCGTCGGTCTGATCGACGGTCGAGGGGACGCCGAGGCCGTCACCGCCCTCGCTCGCGGCGTCGCCTTCGTCGGATCGACAGGAGACGCAGGCAGCGAGGGCGAGCCAGATCAGAAGCGGCTTCAGCAAGTTCACCGAGGGGATCGCAGAGGCACGTCGTTCAGGTCGTGGATATCGAAGCTAACCCCGGACGGTGACAGGCGAAGAACCAGCGGAGTTCGCGTCCAGCCCAGGGATCGAAGTGTCCAGCCCAGCAGAAAGGCGCGCAGCGGCCCGGCGCGCGCGGTTCTCACGCCGTCCACACCGCGAGTTGCGCTTGTCGGCCCGAGAATGAGATGCGTGACTTCGACCGGCGGCTCCCAGCGGAGCACCCGCCCGAACGTCTTTGCGAGCTGCAGAGGTCGCTCGCAATCCCCGTCTTGAGTGACGATCACCCAAGACGGGGATGCGTGCTCCAGGTCGACGATCCCGATCGTCAAGAGCCGAAGGCCGATGTGGGGGCCGAGAACAAGGCACGACACAAGGCTGACAGCGACGGCAATGACGCGACGGCGATGATGCGCGGACATGAACGGAAGGGAGCTCAGAACGGAGCGTGCGCCGCCGACGTTCGACTACTGATCCCGAATCTCCCCATAGGTGTCGATAGTGAGGGGGTAGCAATCGCCGAGCACGCAAATCGTGCCCGTGTAGGTCGAACAGATCGTCGGAGCATAGGGGCCACAGCCGCCCTCCGCGAGTGCTGGCTTCGAGAGCATCATCGCACTCACCGCAACAGCCGTGATCATGAGAAGAACCCTGATTGACTTGCGCATCAATAGCTCCTTAGAACGGGTTGACTTCGCGGCATCGAACCTGACAGCGCCGTAGTCAATACTGGTCCAAGGGGGGGGGGGGGATGTCAAGGCGTCGACGGCGCTTCCGTGGTTTGGCGCTGAACCCGCGCGTACTTGAGGACTGCCAGCGCCTCTGCCGGCCCGGGCGTTCGGCGTCAGACGCGAGACCTGCGAGTGATCCCGGTCAGTCGATGCGGCGTGGCGCACGGGTCCTGGCGTGACCCGTGGAAGATCCACGATGGGGTGCGGAGCATTACAGTTCCGTGAAGCGCCTTGACGCATTTGAGGCTACGCCCCATCTACCGTCCATGCGAACAGCTCTCCTCATCCTGCCCGCGCTGGCCTTCGTGGTCGCCTGCGGGCGTGGGGCGTCGCCGGCGTCGGATGTCGTCCGTACCGACTCCGCTGGCGTGCGACTGATCACCTCCGGCGCGCGCGACACCGTGTTGCCGTGGACGTTCCGGGAGATCGACGTCTTCCGGGATTCGGTCGGGGAGCCGTGGCTCTTCACGAACATCTTCACGTTCCAGGTGCTCGCGGATCGCGGCGGGCGCACGTACGTGCTGACGCGCGATCCTGCGGTGATCCGGTTCGGGCGCGACGGGAAGTACGATCGGACGGTCGGCCGGAAGGGCGGCGGGCCCGGGGAGTTCCAGTTCCCGATCGCGATCGGGTCGCAGGCGGACACGCTCTGGGTGCGCGATGTCGCGAAGCAGGGGCTCGTGCGCTTCTCTGCCGATCTCTCGCCGGCGACGGACCTGCGGCTCGAGGGCGCGCTCGCCAAGGCCGAACTGCTCTCGTTCCGCACCGGTGGTCTCTGGTTCCGCACCACCGAGTCCAGCGACACCCTCCGAGTGACCTCGGTCTTCGCCGACACGCTCGGGAGCGAGCCGTTGCGCCGGGTCACCACGAAGGTGACCGGCCCGGTGAGCTTCGGTTGCATCGGACTGCCGTACTCGACGCCAATCTTCACGCCGCAGATCGCCCTGCACGCCAGCGTGGCGCGACTGCTCGTGAACGCGCAACCGTCGTACGAACTGTGGCTCTATGAGGGCGCGCGTGCGATCGCCAGCATCCGTCGCCCGCTCGCACCACGGGCGCCCACTGAGGCGGATGTGCGTGGTCTCTACCCGAAGGGCATGGTGATCGGCTTGGGGGGCGGGGGCGCGAATTGCGTTGTGCCGGTCGAAGAACTCATCGCCAAGCAGGGCGTCGCACCGCAGTATCCGTTCGTCTTCGACGTCATGCTCCTTCCCGACGGCACCATGTGGGCGCTCCGCACGCCGCACAACGTGCGGCCGACCATCGTCGACGTCTTCAACTCCGAAGGCGTCTACGTCGGGACGACCACTGGCATGGGCCTGCCGCTCGCGATGCTGCCGAATGGGGAACTACTCTTCGCGCGTGACGACGAGGAGAGCGGGGGGGTGGTGATCGTCCGCATGAAGGGGACGCGCTGATCGGCCGACACGGCAACCATATGGTCTGGCGCGGGACACTAACCGAACGCATGCTCTGGTCTCACGCTCTCACCCCATGTTGCGAATGACGTCCACCGGCGCCCTCCTCCTCGCGATCTCCATCGCCAGCCTCACCGCCTGCGGCAAAGCCGACGCCGGCGGCGGGAGCACCGCCGCCGACTCCACCACCGCCGCCGACTCCGGCAACACCGGCGGCTCCTCCGCCGCCGTCAACCTCCCAGTCGTCGCCGAGGCCGTGAGTGACGGCGACCTCATCCTCTCCGTCAACACCACCGGCCAAGTCCGCTCCGACGCCGAGGGCAAACTCCGCGCCGAGGTCGCCGGCATGGTCGAACACGTCCGCGTCCGCCCCGGCGACCGCGTCACCAAGGGCACGCCCCTCGTCGAACTCGAGATGCGCCCCTTCGACCTCGCCGTGCAGGAAGCCCAGGTCGCCGTCGATCTCTCCACGCTGCAGCACGAGGACAACTACCGCCCCGACTCGATCGCCACCGGCAAGATGCCCGCACAATCGCGACTCGACGCTTCGGTCACCCGCTCCGGTCTCGCCGCCGCGCGCGTACGCCTTGAGAAAGCCAAGTACGAGCGCGAGCGCGCCACGATCCTCGCACCCTTCGACGGCACCGTCGACCGCGTGAACGTCGTCGCCGGCGATCGGATCGCCAGTGGCACGGAGATCACCACCATCGTCGACCTCCGCAACCTCCGCATCGAAGCCGCCGTACTCGAGCACGACCTCCCGCTCATCAAGGTCGGTGGCGAAGCCGTGATCACGAGCGCCGCCCTCGCCGGCGTCTCCTTCACCGGCAGGGTCTCGGCGGTGCTCCCACTCGTCGACAGCACCACGCGCTCAGGCCGCGCCTACGTGCGCACCACCGGCAACGGCGTGCTGCGCCCGGGCATGTACGCCGACGTCCGCCTCGAGGCGCAGCGCCTCACCAAGCGCCGGCTCGTACCCACGCGCGCGATCATCGAACGCGACGGGCGCCCGCTGGTCTTCGTCATCAGGGACGGACGCGCGCAGTGGACCTACATCCTCCCCGGCCGCTCCAATGGTCGACAGACGGAGGTACTCCCCGATTCGGTCTCAGGCGTCATCCCCGTGAACGCAGGGGATCAGGTGATCGTCGAAGGGCACCTCACGCTCACGCACGACGCGCCCGTGCGCGTGGTGGCGTCGCGCGAGAAGAGCCCCGGCTCGCAGGACTGACCACCTCCCGCCGAGCTGACCGTGTCACTCGTCTCATCGGCGGTCCGTCGCCCCGTCACGACGATCGCGGCGACGATCGCCATCGTCCTGCTCGGCAGCGTCTCGCTCTCGCGACTGCCGGTCACGCTGCTGCCCGACGTGACGCTGCCGGTGCTCACGATCCGCACGATCTACACCGGCGCGGCGGCGGAGGAGGTCTCGCGCTTCATCGCCGAGCCGATCGAAGCGGCGATCGCCGCGACGCCGGGGATCGTCGAGCTGCGCAGCGTGAGCCGCAACGGCGAAGCGGTCACGACGGCGCGCTTCGCGTGGGGCACGAACATGCAGACGACGGTGCTCACGGTCCGCGAGCGGCTCGACCAGGCGCGCTCGCAGCTCCCCGAGGCCGCCGCGCGCCCGACGCTGCTCACGAGCGATCCCGGCGAACGCCCGATCGCGGTGATCGGTCTCACGGGGCTCAACGACCTGCGACTGCTCGGGCGCACGGCCGAGGATGTGCATGCGCGGCGGCTCGAGCAGATCAGCGGTGTGGCGAGCGTCGCGGTGACGGGCGCGCCGGAGGATGAAGTGCGGATCGAGGTCGATCCCGAGAAGATGCGCTCGCTCGGCCTGAGCACGAACGACGTCGCGGTGGCGGTGCAGGCGGCG
>JANOTB010000089.1:0-4693 GCA_031416115.1 Gemmatimonadota bacterium | reverse complement strand
ACCGTTCTCTCTTGGAGCACAACGCCGTATTGTACACTTGCAAAAACCGGCATAGCAGGCTTGCTTACACTGTCATCCGCGCCGTATTCAGCCACGCGCTCCCGGAACGCCCGTTCACGTGACCTATCGCCCCAGAATCGTTGACGCGCGCCTCGACAGTGCGCTCCGAAGTGCCGGTGGCGTGGTCCTCGATGGTCCGCGCGGCTGCGGCAAAACACGCACGGCGTCAGAGCGAGCGGCAAGCAGTGTCTCGTTCGACAGAGACCCGAACGCTCGATTGCTGGCGCAGACCGCCCCCGACGCGCTCCTCAGCGGGCCGATACCGCGACTGCTCGACGAGTGGCAACTGGTACCAGAGATTTGGGGGAGCGTGCGCGGCGCAATTGACGATCGCGCGCAGCCTGGCCAGTTCATCCTTACCGGTTCTGCGGTGCCCGTCGATGACGACACTCGCCATACGGGTGCCGCCCGATTCATTCGGATCAAGATGCGTCCCTGCACCCTTGCCGAACTCGGGGTCAGTTCCGGTGCGGTGTCGCTCGCGGCATTGCTCAACGCCGATGTGATGGCAGCGGCTAACACCGGGCTCAGTGTTCCAGAGTTGCTGTCGCATGTGACCGTCGGTGGATTTCCGGGCGTCCAAGGCACGGCCGCCGATACGCTCGACGTCCATCGCGAGTACCTCGCCTCGGTGGCGCACTCGGATATTCCACGGCTCCTTGGTCGGACACCACGACCGGCGCGACTGGAAGCCGTTATCAGAGCCTTGGCACGCCACAGCGGCGGGCCGATGACGGCGACCGCCATTGCTGCCGATGTCGTGACACCGGGTCGGCCGATCGATCCCGACACGGTCGCGCTGTATCTCGACACGTTGACTCGCATACACCTGATCGAGCCGCTCCAGTCGTGGGGGACACACTTGCGATCGCGGTCGCGACAACGCTCCGCACCGGTGGTGCACTTCACTGATCCCGCGTTGGCAGCCGCGGCCATCGGCGCGACACCGCGCGCGCTGCTGCAGGACCTGCGATTGGCAGGATTGCTCTTTGAATCACTCGTCATCCGCGATTTACGCGTGTATGCGGACGCCGCGCGCGGCACGGTTGAGCAGTACCGCGACAACACGGGGCTGGAGGTCGACGCGATTGTGACGCTCAGTGATGGGCGATGGGGCGCATTCGCAATCAAACTGGGGACCTTCGCCATCGACGACGCAGTGAAGACGCTACGCCGGTTCGCCGCCAAGGTTGATACGCGAGTGCTCGGTGCGCCGAGTGTGCTCGGCGTGATCGTCGGGACCGGTGGGGCCTACCGACGAGAGGATGGCATCATGGTGATACCCATTGGTGCGCTGGGGCCATGATGGTCCTTGTCGAAGCGGGCCACGCGCGCGCAGCGCCGTCGCCGACTCTCTCCCAATGAGCGCCGCACAGACCGACCGCCTCACCGCTTGCGCGCGGATGATCGAGTTGGTATATACGTGTATATCCCACGCATGGATGCGTCCACATGACCGTCGCCCGCAGCCGCACGTTCCGGAGTGGCAACAGTGAAGCGCTCCGGCTTCCGAAGGACGTCGCTTTTGGTGACGATGTGGAGCTGGTGCTGGTTCGCTCAGGCAACGTGATGACGATCTACCCGGCTGCCACGAGCATCGCCGGAATGCTCGCGCAGCTGCGTGCGACGCCCGCGCCGCGCGAGATCGAGCGTCGCGACGACGAGCCGCTGGCCGATCGCGTGGGGCTCTGACGCGTGGCGTTCGTACTCGACACCAATGTCGCCATCCACCTGCGTGACGGAGACCCGATCGTGGCCGAGCGAGTGGGCCGGCTCGACGGCGCGGTGCTGCTGTCGGTCGTCACACGCGTTGAACTGGAAGGTGGGGTGTATCGCGATGCGATCGACGCGCCGTTGCGCCGGGTGCGCCTCGACGCCGTGCTGAGCGCGATCCCGACGCTGGCGTTCGATGATGCCGCGGCCGACGCGTATCGCACGATCGTCGAGCGCGTCGGCTACTCACGTCGCAAACTGCTGGACCGCATGATCGCGGCGCAGGCGATCGTGCATCGCGCCACCGTGGTGACCATGAACCCCGACGACTTCGCCGACATCCCCGGTCTCGACGTGCTCGCATGGTGAGCGCCTGCCCGCTCGCCACGGCCGACCATTCATGACCGATGTCGTGTCTCGCCTCACCGCCGCGCTGTCCGACCGCTACCGCATCGACCGCGAACTCGGCGCCGGCGGCATGGCCACCGTCTACCTCGCGCACGATCTCAAGCACGAACGCGATGTCGCGATCAAGGTGCTGCACCCCGACTTGGGCGCGGCGCTCGGCGGCGAGCGGTTCCTGAGCGAGATCCGCACCACGGCGCGGTTGCAGCATCCGCACATCCTGCCGCTCCTCGACAGCGGCGACGCCGATGGCCTGCTGTACTACGTGATGCCGCTGGTGACGGGTGAGACGTTGCGCGCGCGCCTCGAGCGCGAGCGTCAGCTACCCGTCGCCGAGGCAGTGCGCATCGCCCGCGAAGTGGCGAGCGCGCTCGACTACGCGCATCGGCAGGGCGTGATCCACCGCGACATCAAGCCGGAGAACATCCTCCTGCACGACGGGCAGGCGATCGTCGCCGACTTCGGCATCGCGCTCGCGGTGCAGCAGGCGGGCGGGGCACGGATGACGCAGACCGGGCTCTCGCTCGGCACGCCGCAGTACATGAGTCCCGAGCAGGCGATGGGCGAACGCAGCATTGATGCGCGCAGCGACATCTATGCGCTCGGTGCGGTGCTCTACGAGATGCTCGCCGGCGATGCGCCGTTTATCGGCGGCAGCGTGCAGGCAATCGTGGCCAAGGTGCTCAACGAGAAGCCGACGCCGCTGCACACGCTGCGTGATACCGTGCCGGAGTCGTTGGAAGCAGCGGTGCTCACCGCGTTGGCCAAGCTTCCTGCGGATCGTCACGCGACCGCGGCGGCGTTCTCGAGTGCGCTTGAAGTCACCTCAGCCACGAGCGCTACCTCCGGTGCGCGCCGTGTGACGGTCGCTCCGACGCGCACGTCGGTGCTTGTGCGTTTCGCGCCGTGGGCCTTGACGGCGGCACTCGGAGTGGCCTTGGCGTTACAGCTGCGCGATCGCGCGTCGAGTGCAGATGCGGGAGCGTTCCAGATGGTGCCGATGCCGCCGAGCGGTGCGGGCCTGTCAGTCGCAATGAGCCCAGATGGATTGAGCTACACCGCGAGCAACTCGGACTCGGCTGGGATACCGGGCCTTGTGTTGCGCTCGCTGGTGGGCGCGGCGGAACGTCGCCTCCACGTGGGGACAGTCGGGGCCGCGGTGTTCTCGCCTGATGGTCGCCACTTGGCGTACTGGGACGTGGCGACACTGTCGGTGATGGTCCACGATCTCACCGCGGCGACGGGCCGTACGCTGTTCTCGGGTGGTCTGATCAGAGGATTGGATTGGGTGTCCAACGACGCGCTGGCGGTCCTCACGTCGGACGGCGTCGTAACGCAATACCAGCTGAACGGCGCATCACAGGTGCTGCGGAAGAGCGGTGCGCCGGACAGCATCGTGATTTCCCAATTGGTCGCGGCTGCCGATGGTGTGCTGATCGCGCGTGCCAATCGCGGAGGACGAGGACTCTTCGTCGCCATCAGCAAGGGAGGTCAGCAGGTTGATTCGTTGTACGGACCAGTGACCGGCGGTACGCGGCTGGCGATTGTCGGTGATGTGCTCCTCTTCCTAGAAGCGGGACGCTTGTGGGGTCTCCCCCTCGCCGATGGTGGCCGAAAGATTGCCGGGGAGCGACGCGAGTTACTCGGCACCGCAGCGCCGACCGACATCAGGAACTTCGCGGCTTCCCAGTCGGGGAGCCTGCTCTTGTTCAGGTCGGCGGGTACGACGGAGCGTGAACTCATCCTCGTGGGACGCGATGGACGTGTCAGGACTCCGGATGCTCAACGCGCGGCGTACCGCGGTCCTCGCTACTCACCGGATGGGAACCAAATTGGCGCGTTGCGATCCGCGAACAACCAAGGCCCGCTCTGGCTCACTGACCTCGCGCGCGGCACTGGGCAGCGGGCCGGATCCGATTCGATTGTGTTCGCACAGCAGTGGACACCGGATGGTCGCTCCTTGCTCACGTCGACTCGTCACGCGGGCGGCACGCGCATCACCAGCATCGCGGCGGAGGGTGGTGGCACACCGACCACTCTGATTGAGCAGACCAACCCGATCTTTGAATTGGCCATCACGCCCGACGGGCGCACGCTCGTCTGGCGTGAGGATGCCCCATCCACCGGACGTGATATCCGCATGGCATCGCTTGATCGCCCGTCGGAGTCGCAGCCGGTGCGCGTCTCCAATTGGGACGAGCGCGGGATCGCCCTCTCGCTTGACGGAAAGTGGCTCGCCTTCACCTCGAATGAATCGGGGGGGACCGAGGTGTTTCTCTGTCGCCTCGAACCCAACGGGCCCCGATGGGCGGTGACGCAGGGCGGGGGTGCCGAGCCGCGCTGGGGGCCGAATGGCGAGCTGTTCTATCGCAACCGCGACTCGGTCTTTGTGCTCCGCGTGAGTGGATCCGACTCACCGGTAATTGGCAAACCGTCGCTCGTTGCGGTGGTGCCGGCCATCAACGGGCTGAACGAACCGCTCTGGGATGTGCGACGCGATGGCCAGCAGTTCGTG
>JANOTB010000088.1:0-8823 GCA_031416115.1 Gemmatimonadota bacterium | reverse complement strand
CACGTCGGTCCCGGCCGGACGCAGCGAGCCGGCCGGCGCGAGCGCCTCCACCTGTACCGCGCGACGGACGAACGTCCGGTCGCCGACCGCCACGAAGACGATCGTCTCGGCGCCGTCGAGGACCAGCGCGCTCCCGGGAATCATCAACGCGCGGGCCGTACCGCCGCGGGGCGCGGGTTCACTCACGTCCAGTCGCACCGTCGCATACATGCCGGGACGCAGCACGCGGGCCGCATTGGGCACGTGCAGCACCGCGCCCACGGTCCGCGTCTCCGGATCCAACACGTCGCGCAGGCGTTCCACCGTGCCCACGAACTGGGTCTCGGGGTAGGCCGCCACGGTGATGCGGGCCCGCTGCCCCACGCGTACCATCGGTAACGAGACCTCCGGGATCTCGGCGACCACGTCCAACTCGGTCAGATCCGCCACCGTGAGGATCGGTTCGCCGATCGCGACGGCGCGGCCAGCGACCGAGTGCGCCTCGAGGACGCTCCCGCTGATCGGCGCACGCAGTGGAAGCAGCGCGCTTGGCGCGCCGCCCGCACGCAGCACCGCGACGGACGCCTCACTCACTCCCATGAGCCGGAGCCGTTGTGCCGCCGCTTGAGCCAGCGCGCGACTCCCCGCCGAGTCGGCGGTCGCGGCGAGGAGCGCGGCGCGACGACTCGCCAGCTGCAAGTCCGATTGTGCCGTGACGAACGCCGCACTGAAGACCGTGGCGACGTCGTCTCCGGCGGCGACCTGGTCTCCCTCCACAGCGCGCAGCTGCTCGAGTCGCCCGTCGACGCGGGCCGAGACCACCGCGACTCTCCGCGGGTCGAGTTCGACATGCCCCGGGACTTCGAGCAGACGCGTGGTCGTTGCGCTACCGGCGCGATTGACTCTCACTGATTCGGTGGCGATGCCCGCATTCGCGATCGCCTCGGCGGTGAGCGTGACCACTGAGTCGTTCGGCGCGGCTGCTTCGGTGGCGTCCGGCGCTTCGCCCGTATCGCCCGCTCCCCCACCGCACGATGCGAACGCGAGTGGCGTCACCGCGACCAAGCAGGCGAGCGCGAGCACCCGTGGCCCGAGTCGCCGCGCGCGCATGGCGCTCAAGTGCATGGTGCCAAGCTGATCCAACTGCATCGTCGTCACGCGATGTCTCCAGTGTCCAGTGGTGTGAGGCCGAAGACCTCTGAGAGGGCGCTTGCCGCGTCGAGCAGCGCACGGATGCGCTCGATTTCCACGCGCACGAGCGCGCGCTCGAAGTCGAGGAGTTCGAGGAGCGAGAGCGTGCCAGCCCCGTACTCCGCCAGCGCCGCCTCGCGTTCGGCGTCGGCGGCCACGAGCTGTGCGACGTCAAAGCCATCCAATCGTTCGCGCGCGGCGTCGTAGCGGATGCGTGCGGACTGCACCGCCACCACCGACGCCGCAGTGACCGCGTCGGAGTGGAGGGTCGCCCAGCGCAGATCGGCGTTGGCCGCCGCGCGAGCTCGCGAGTACGCGGCACGTGCGCTGAACGGCAGGGAGCTGCTGAGTCCGAGCAGCAATCCTGCGGACGGGCCGCCGTTGACCGGGCCGATCCGCTGCAGGCCGATCGCGCCGGTGACCTGCGGCCGCTGCTCGGCTGCCACCTCGAGCAACGCCGCGCGAGCACGTGTCACGTCGGCGCTCGCAGATCGCACATCGGCGAACAGCCTGGACAGCGAATCAACAGCGGGCGCGTCAGCGAGCACCACGCGCCACTGTCCGGACGCGGAATCGGATGCGGCCGCGTCGACCATCGTCCGCAGCGTGTCGAGCGCGAGTGCCGGACCGACGAGGCCGGCCAACGCGGCGAGCGCACTCGCACTGCCTGCACGGGCGCGGCTCAACTCCGCGCCAAGCTGCAGTCGCTCCGTTCGGATCCTCAGCACGTCCACGTAACGGACCGTTCCAGCCGCGAACCGACTGCGCAATGCCTCGTCGGCCACTGAGAGCCATTCGTCACTCCGGCGCAGGCGCTGCGAGATGCGTGCCCATCCGGCCGCGTGCACGAACCGCTCGAGGACCTGTACGTCGATGAGCCGTTCGCGAGCGCCGAAGTCGGCGAGCGCCGCACTCACTGCCGCGGAGGAGACCGCACGGGCAGCGGTCACGCGCGCACCGATGAAGAGCGCGCGCCCCACTTGGAACTCGACGTTCCCGGCCGCCACGTCGCCGCCGGGACCGTCGGCGATCCCCGCCGACGCAACGAGTGGCGGCGTGGACCCGGCAGCGCCGTGTCGTGCTTCCGCCGCCGCCACCGCAGCTCGCGCCGCATGGAGTGCCGGATCACCGGCGCGCGCGGCGGTCGCGAGCTGAGTGACCATGGACGAGACCGATCGCGGTTCACGTTGCGATGGCTGCGCCTCGGCGCTCCCGGCGCCGAGCAGGAGCACGATCATGCCGATCGTCGGCGCGACGAGATCGATCTTCAGGAGAACTCGCATGCGAAACCTCAGTTGGTGCGTCAATGCGTCCACGAACAGGCCGTGGACGGGAGCGCGTTGCGCGCGTCTGGATGGCTGGGTGAGGCGACCAGTTACGCTGGGCGCCTCGTCTGATGCTTCCATGTAGGAGGCGCGTCGACCGGGACAGTGCCCGGCCCGCGCAGTGGTCCGGGTCGCTACGCGACCAGCGGGGGCCGCAACAGCGGCTGCGCGGGGGGCCCGGAGCGCAGATCGTCAGGTGCCGCCTGGATCCGTCCTGCTTCGGACGTGAGCGGCGTCAGGGCGGCGCCGGGATGACGAGGGATTCCCGCGTGCGTGTGCGCGCAATGGCAGAGATGCACACCGTGCGTCGCATCGCCGCCGGCAGGACTCGGCGAATCCGGTTCGCTCGACGAGAGCTGCGCGCCGAGTGTGTCGCTGGGCGAATCACAGGAGTCCGCGATCAGCGGTTCCGAGACGCCGGCGAGGACGCACACGACCATGAGCCGCGCGAGCAGTGCACGCAGGGCGATCAATCCTCGGCCGCGCGTAGTGCGCGTCCTACGGGTTCTCGTGGTGTCGTCGAGCGGCAATGGCATTGTGCGTCGGATGCTAACCGCGGCCTCTGGGCATGGCAAGCGTGTCGAGGGCGGCGCGAGGTCCACGGCAGAGCCTGCGGTACGCAGGTACTTGGCGGCCGTGGTGGCCATCCGCGAGTCGTTTTCCACGAGGAGCAGGCGCATGGGTGAGTCAGGTGCTCCCGACCCGCGCGGCCTCGAAGATCTCGCGAAAGACGCGGCGTGCATACTCGCGCGCTCGTGCATCTCCCGTGCGAAGGGCGTCGACGAGAGCCAGACATCGGTACAGCTGCGGATCACGCCACGCAGTGTCCGGCGCGTCGGGGACCAATGGCTTGATTCCGACGCCAGCGCTTTCTCCGAGTCGCGATGGCCAGACCAATGCGAGAGGTTCCGGAGCATCCGGCTCACTCGAGAGGCCTAGAGCCGCGAAGCCCGTTGGGACTCCCCTAGCCCTCGGCAGTAGCTCCGGGGCGAATGCGTAGGGGACTCCGAATAGGAGGAACTCCAACGCAGGACCTCGTGCGACCCGCGCTCCGCCCTCGCTGAGTTTGTGTACCAGCCCGGCGCGCTCGAGCCGAGTCACCGCGCCATGGGCGCTACTCTTACTGATGCCGAGCATCGCGCTCATGTGCGCGTAGCTCTCCCGAGGATAGCGCAGGAGGTAGAGAACTACGGCGACGTCGACTGGCTTGAGCACGCAACCTCTGTTCGTGAACATCGAACGATACAATGTAACCCATTATTTGGCAACGGGTTCAACGTTGCAGTTCATCGTTCATGAACGATGAGGTATCGCGGCTCCGCCCGAGGTGTGCTGCTCGAGGAAGTGCGGCACATCGATCTGCGGGTCATGCGCGACTTCGTAGCGCCATTCGCCGTACGCACCATCCGCATTCACCGCCGCGACCCAGCGACGCGCCGCCGCAGCCTTCACCTCCCAAAGCGTGTCACGACCGCCCTTCGTCTCCAGCACCAGGTGCACCGGCGGATCTACCACGAGCCGGACGATGAAGTCCGGCTGGTACTCGTGCGGCACGCCATTGTGCAGGTACGGGATCGCGAATCCGAGCCCTGCGTTCTTGACCCAAGCGGCTACGCGCTTTGACCCGTCCAAGAGCTTCGCCGCCTTCTGCTCCCACGTCTTCGTATCCGCGACGAGATAGTTGATGTGCGAACGCTTCGTCTCAAGCACAGCTTTCGTGGTCCAGAAGTCGACGTCGCGCGTGCTACCGGCATCACGATGCCGCTCGTACACCGGCACCTCTGGTGCCTCGCCGGCGCCCGCATCCGGCGAGACCGCCTGCACCAGCTGCTCGAGGAACCACCCGTAGTACGGGGCGAGAAAGAGCAACCGGATATCGGCGTCGGCTGCCGCCACTCGGACCTTTGTCTGGACGTACCGCGCGACGATCCGCTGCAACTGCGGAAAGAGCACGTGCGCCGGCGCGGTGGCGCCGCGGCGCTCGATGTAGTCCCGGGTGAGGGCCGCCGCCGCTTCGAAGACGAGTTGCTGCAACCGCCGCGTCTCGAGAAACGAGGCGAGACTCAACTCGCTCGAGCGGCCCGGTGTGAACAACGTGATCCGTCCCTGATTGTTCGGCAGCGCCGCCGCTGTGCTGACCTCGGTCGGGATCATGCCTGGATCGAGCATGAGTGACGGCACCGCGTCCCAATCCACGCTGATCCGGTTCCGCACCGCCTGCGTGTAGCCCTCGACGCGCGGGAACTGGATCTCGAACTCGGCCCGCTGTGGCATGGCGAACACCCGGAACTTCGGTTTCGGCGGCGTCGGTGCCGTGGCGGCGGCCTTGAACGGGATGATCTCGAACGGCACCCCGAGCACCTGCGCGACCTCCTCGGAGAAGCGCCCATCCTCGTTCAGGTCGTAGCTCGCCCGGCGCAAAGCGCGCCCCACCACCTGTTCGCAGAGCAGTTGGCTCATGAACGGACGCAAACCCACCACGTGCGTCACGGTGTTCGCGTCCCAGCCTTCGGTCAGCATGCCGACCGAGACGATGCAACGCACGTCGCGACCGGGAGGATGCAACGGGCGCTCGAGCTTCTCGGCGAGTTCGGCGAAGCCCGACGGGTAGATCGGCCGACCTTGCCCGTCCGCCGGCCACTGGATCTTCCCGACGGTGTCGAGCTGGAAGCGCATCCACCGATTCTCGTCCGACTTCGCCCCTCCTGCATCCGTCTCCGCGACGACCTTGGAGTCGACGCGGATCGTCACCTTCGCCTGCTCGGTGTTCCGGAGCGACTCCAAGTCGAACGGCGGCACGTCGATCCAACTCGCTCCCTCGCCGATCCACTCGTGGACCAGCTTGGCGAGCTTGGTGTCCTTGCAGACGACGATCAGGACCGGAGGCCGTGGATCCTCCGAGGCCGCCCAATCCTGGCGCACACGCTCCCACTCCCCCGCGATCATCGCCAGTGCGTGGTGCGCCCACTTGAGCACCGCCTCCGGCTTGGGACTGCCGCGTCGCCCGCCGCGCTCGGCCGGCGTGAGCCGCTCCATCACCCAACGCCAGAGGTTGAACCACTCCGCCTGCGACGCCCAACTGTTGTCGCGCACCGCGAGTTGCGGGATCTTCACCAACCCGCTCTCGATCGCATCGATGAGGCCGAAGTCGCAGACGACCCACGGAAAGGGGCGGCCTGTGTTCGGGCCTACTCGGCCGAGGAAGTAGGGAGTCGCCGAGAGGTCGACGCAGAAGTTGATCCCGCGCTGCTTGTGGATCCGGTCGAGCCCCTCCACCCAGACGGTCGCTTCGCGGACGAACTCCTCCTCTTCGTCTTCGTCGACAAAAAGGTCGTCCTCCTCCGTTTCGTCGCGCCGGATCCGATACGCGTGGTGTGCCTCGTCATTGAGCACGAGAACATTCTGCTTCCCCTTGCTGCGACCGAGGATCCGCGCGACCAGCGCGGCGTCACTCTCCACCCAATAGGTCCGATCGACGAGCGCCGACACGAGGTTCCCCTCGCCGTCGCGCTCTTCGCTGCCCTCCACAGGCGACATCTCGCCGGACGCGATCAGCCGGTCGTAATCGGCAGCTGTGAAGTAGCGCGAGCCGCGGGCCGTGGTCGTGCGATCCTTGATCGTCACGCGCTCACGTCGCGACTCGGCGTGCCCGGTGCGTACCACGCGCGCCGAGGTACCGCCGACCGTGGGTTGTTGCTGCTCGAAGACGTGCCAGTTGGTCATGACCACGCGCCCCTGTGCGAGGCGCGGCATGAGGTGTGGCGGCACGAGGTCACGCGTGCGATACAGACTCGCCTCGCCGGCCTCCACGTCGAGCTCGCGCAGGCGATCGCGGATGGTGACGTTGGGGCAGACGATGAACACGAGATCCGAGAAGCGCTTGTCCTGTCTGGTCTCGACCTTGTTGAGGATCGACCAGGCCGCGAGCATCCCCATCACGGTCGTCTTGCCGGAACCCGTCGCCATCTTGCACGCATATCGCGTGAAGGCGCTGTAGCCCGACTCCGCCTGCCTCGCCGTCGGCTCATCGGTGGGCACGACGATCCCATGCAGGAAGTCCGCACGCGCCTCGCGCAGGAAGATCACCGTCTCCGCGGCCTCCAGCTGTGCGAAGAAGAGTCGCTGCCCGCGACCGTCGCGGCGCCACCAGCGGAGCAGGTCGAGTGTGGTGCGCGAGACGCCGGGATAGCCCTGCGCACGCCACTCACCGAGTCGCTTCCGCACGAGTGAGACGAGCACGAGTTCCCAGGCGCCCTGATACTCCGGCAGAGATCGCAGCGTCCCGTCGCGCAGGTCCCAGCGCAGCTCACCGTCGCGCGGCTGGAATACGAATGGCGGCCGGCGACCGGCCCTCTCCTCGGGCAGCGCGCCAGCCGGGATGAACCAGTGCCGCTCGGGTTCTCCGAACGGCGAGTTGAGGATCGGCTCCGCGACCTGGATCGTCATGCCGGGCCCATCACTTCGCGACGTCGCGGACGACCATCAGCTCGTTGCCGCGGTCGTCGATGACCTTCACTGCGATCCGGCGATTCTCGCCGACCGCGAACGGCGCCGAGGTGTCGCTCGCGAGATGCTCGAAGACCGAGTCCTCGAAGTCACCCTTGAGCGCGCTACGCATCGCATCCCAAGCACCGCGAGGGAAGAATGCCTGATGCACGCGGAAGACACGGCCGTTGTAGTCCTGGTCGAGGAACCAAGCGGGCACATCGGCGCCCTTCGTCGGCTTCGCCTGCATGGTGACCGGATCGAAGGTGTCGAGGCCGTTGAGTACCACCTGCCACCGCTCGGGCTCACCCTTGGTGGACTTCGCACGCTGGATGGAGACGTCGGGCAGGCCGCAGACGGAGAAGATCTGGCTGGCGCGCGTGGTCTTGAGGAGCGCGCCCATGATGATGTCGGGTGTGGCCTGCACGTACGTGGCCGGAGGGAGGCCCATCGCCTGCGCCTCTTCTACGAGCTTGCGAGCGAAGGGATCGATGGCGAAGCCCAGGACGAAAAGTCGCTTGTAGCCTTTGAGCTCGGCCTCTTTCAGCGCCTGATGGACGAGTGGCTCGGCGACGGCGCCGTTCTCGGGGCCGAACACAAAGGCCACGATCTCGGCGGTGCCCTTCACAAGCGCTTCTGCGTTGAGCACGAGCGAGCGCGCCGGGGCGCGCACCTGTTCGAGTTCGAGCTTGGTGTTGCCGCCGAGCTGAAGAGAGGGTGATCGACGCAGAACCTCGAGCATACGGTCGACAAACGATCCGTGAGCCTCGGCGGCCGCCGGAGACGAATCCTCCTCACCGTCGCCTTCCCAGTCGACTGGAGTTGGGATCGTCGCCTCGACGACGAAGGGGCCCGCGACGCGGGTGACGTTGCGGTCCTCCTCGGGACGGTCGACGAGCACCTCCATCTTGGGCGGCTCGTCGTTGGCGATCGACTTCAGCGTGACATGCGGGACGAGACCGCCGACTTCCTCGCCCTTTCGGTTCTGCTTGCGCTCGTACGCGAACCCGCCGGCGGGACCACGGGGCTCGTCCTTCAGCGTGTACCACGGGTAGGTCGCGGTCAGCAGGCGCTGACGGGCAAGCGCGAGGGGGACTCGGGAGGTGTCGATGGTGATCCAGCGGCGGCCCCACTGCTCGGCGACGTACGCGCTGGTGCCAGAACCGCAGGTCGGGTCGAGTACCAAATCTCCAGGATCGGTTGTCATGAGAATGCAACGCTGTATGACCTTCGCTGAGGTCTCAACGACGTATGCTTTTTCGGAGGCAAAACCAGCGATTACTGTGTCATCCCATCGCGCACCGAGCGGCTTTGCAGCGAAATCGTCCAGGAAACGGACGTAGTATAGACCGCCAGTTGTTGCCTCGAGTCGCTTCGCCGCCGCCAGCTTTGCCATTCCCTCTTCGTTGGTCTTCCATCGGCTCTTGATGCTCGGGCGGTACTCCGCTCCAGCGAGAGTGACCGGAAACCAACTGGCCGCGCCCTCTCCCTTGTCGCGACCGAGACTCTGGCTCTGGAGGTTGTCGATCCGATAGTGGCGTGCGCCGACGGGGATAGGATCAGTCCCTGCCTTCTCCTTCGCAGTCAGTACCCGTCGCGCGCCGTCGACGAGTTGCAGTCGAGAGTACGGCCCGAGTTCATCCAGCGCAGTGGACTTCGGAAGGTACAGCGCACGGAACTTCACGTTCTGCTTGTCTCGCGCGTACCAGAGGAGATAGTCCGTCGTAGGCGATATCAGTTCGCCAGTCGATCCGGTTGTCTTCGCAAATGGGATGATCACGACAAAGTTCTCGGCGCCGAAGACCTCATCGAGCAACTCGCGAACGTGATGAAGATTCTCATC
>JANOTB010000087.1:0-37645 GCA_031416115.1 Gemmatimonadota bacterium | reverse complement strand
AGTACGACGGTCAATCTCCCCGTCGCCTTCTCGACGGCGACGATCGCCATCACCCTCGCCTCGGCGACCGTGACCGGCCCAGGCCCATTCACGAACGCGGCCGGGCAGACGCTCGTCGTACAGTCCTCGACGCTCGCCACGCCGTTCACGAATCAGGGGACCGTGGTCGTCCGCGGCACCAGTGCGATCACCGGCGCGCTGACGACCACGGCGGGCTCGCTGCTGCAGGTCGTCGGCACGGCCAGTGCCAGCAGCGCGGCGCTCACCGTGGCGAGCGGCTTCACGAACCTCGGCACGATCGAGCTCACCGACGTCGGCTTGACCTACGGCGCCGCGCTCACGGTGACGACCGGGCCCTTGGTGAACGCCGCCGGCGGCACGATCCGGCCGCTCCCCGGTGCGAACGGGCCCCGGACGCTCTCCGCACAGCTCGACAACCAAGGCACGATCGCCGTCTCTCCCGGAGCCGCCACCACCCTGACCATCAATGGCAACGTGACAACGTCCGGGACCCTTGCGGTCGATGTCGGTGGCTTGACTGCCGGGTCCCAGTACGGCCGGATCGCGATCAACGGGACGTTGACGCTTGGCGGCACGCTGAACGTGGGGCTGTTCGGTGGTTTCGTTCCCGTGAGCACGAATACATTCACGATCCTGACGAGCAGCGGGGCCACAACGGGCACGTTCACCGCAGCGAACCTCACCGCGCCTCTGGCGCTTCCGCTCACATATGCTGCGAACTCCGTAACAGTCGGTGTCCCCTGACCGTTCGGAGCATTCGTGAGCCCGTTAGCAAGTCGTTCCACTCGGTGCGCTATGGTACTCGCCATGCGCGGCCTGCGCGGTCGCGCTGTCATCGTCATGCCACTGCTGCTCGCTCCGCTCGTCTCAGCGGCACAGTCGGCACAGTCGGCACAGTCGGCACAGTCGGCACAGTCGGCACCACAGTGGGAGGTGTACGCTATTCGCTACGCGACGTTACCCGCGTTCCGCGTATCGGGACTCATTGCGGGCGCCGACACCACACGACGCATCGATGCCGATTGCATGGTGTGGCTGCTCAAGGGTCCGAACGGTCGCAACGTGCTCGTCGATGCCGGATTCAAGCGCCCCGATCTCATCGCGCGCTGGAAGCCCACAAACTACATGCGCCCCGATTCCGCGGTCGCGCGAGCCGGCGTCACCGCCAGCGCCGTGACTGACGTGATCATTTCCCACATTCACTGGGATCACTTCGACGGCGCCGATCTCTTTCCGAACGCCAGGATCTGGATCCAGCGCGACGAAGTGCAGCATCACATCGATTCGGCCGGCATGGTACTCAACCGGGCCATTGACGGTCCCGATGCCGCGATGCTCCACGGGCTGCGCGCGGCAGGCCGTATCGCCTTCGTTGATGGTGATGCGCAAGAGTTGATTCCCGGCGTCACCGTCTACATCGGCGGCAAACACACCTACCAGTCGCAGTACGTGGGCGTTCGCACCGCTGCGGGCAATGTGGTGATCGCCTCGGACAACATGTACCTGTATGAGAATCTCGATCGGCAACTCCCCATCGCACAGACCGTCGACGCCGCGTCAAATCTCGCCGCGCAGCGGCGGATGGTCTCACTGGCGTCATCGCCGCGACTGATTGTACCAGGACACGATCCCGCCGTGTTCACGCGATTTGAAACGGTGTCAGTCGGGGTCGTGCGGATCAGGTAGCGAAGAGCAGGTGGCGCGACGCGGGCCCGGCGGCGACCACGAGTGCGGCGAGAAGGAGCAGACGGACAGGAGAGTGCGATCGCATCTGCTGTATGCTACCCCGGGCTCGGTTGTCGAAGTCACGCGCAACGTCACGGCACAGCGCGCAGCGGATCGATGTCGCGCCGCCGCGCGAGCGGAGCGCTCTTGAGTCGTGCCACTCATCCTCGCCGCCGCCCTCGCCTGGATCGCCGGACTTATCGGGGGTCTCTCGGGCGTTCCGTCCGCGCCCGTAGGGATCATCGCTGGCGGGCTCATGCTCGTCGCGATCGGGCGGGCGCGTGCTCTGACGACGCTGGCCGAGCGCGCGCTGCCCGCCGCGGCACTCACGCTGGTATTCGCCAGCGCTCTTGAGCTCGGCGCGTTGATCGCACGGGACGACGCGGCCTGCCTCGCGCGGGCGCGTCGCGGAGGGCCATGGGAGGCGGAACTCATGGCCCACGCGGCGCCGGGCGCGTTCGTGCGTGCTGAACTCCGCGCATTGCCCGCGTCGGGCCCGTGCCATGCGTCGCTCGCGCTCGCCGTGAGTCGCGGCGAGGCGCCCGCTGGTGCGCTCGTTCGGATCGACCGCGCCGAACCGAGCGATGGTGAACGCGGCCTCTTGCTCCGCGAGGCACACCTGCGAGTGCTCGCGCCGCCCAACGCGCTCGAACGCTGGCGCGCGCAAGTAGCCGCCACACTCGACCGACGCTTCGGCCCCGATGCCCCGATGGTCCGCGCGCTGCTCATCGCCGACACGCGCGGGCTCGACCCTGACCTGCGTGATCGCTATGCCGATGCCGGCCTCGTGCACCTGTTGTCGATCTCCGGCCTGCATGTGGCGATCGTCGGTGGCGCACTCTTGCTGCTGATGAGTGCGATGCGTCTGCCCGGTCACGTCGCCGCTGGATCGGCGGTCGCGATCACGGCACTCTACGTGCTTGCGATCGGCGCGCCGCCTCCGGCCGTGCGCAGCGTGACGCTGTTCGCTGCTACGCAACTCGCACGGGCGATCCAACGCCCCGTCTCACCGTGGGGAAGCTTCGCACTCGGCGCACTGCTGCCGCTCACCGATGTGCGCACCGTGCTCGACCTCGGCTGGCAACTCTCGGTCGCGGGTTACGCGGCGATCATCGCGGCGGGTCGCTTGGGGCGCCGACTGCCGGAGGAGTGGCAAGGGTGGCGCGCCACGTTGGCGAAGGAACTCATGGCCGGTACGCTCAGTACGCTCGCCACCGCACCGCTCGTCGCCTGGCACTTCGGCCGACTCAGCCTCATCGCGCCGCTCAGCAACATCGCTGCGGGGCCGATCATCTCGCTGCTGCAGCCCACGCTCTTTGTCGTGATGCTCCTCCCCGACGCGCTCGGGGCGGGGTTCGTCGTCGACGCCGCGCGTCCGCTGCTCCGCGCGATGGACGGCGTGGCGTCCGTCGCCGCGAGCGTGCCGATGGCGACGATCACGGTCGCCCCGACCGCCACGGCGGCCGTGCTCGCCGGCGCCGGCGCGGTCGCGTTGCTCGTCGCGGCCTGGTCACGCTCGTGGGCGCGACCGCTCACCGTCGCACTGGTGGCCGTCGCGCTCCTGGCGTGGCTACCGGATGGCCCGCTCGCACTCTCCGCGCGCGACGGCATGGTGGAACTCCACATGATCGACGTCGGGCAGGGCGATGCACTGGCGTTGCGCTCACCGCGCGGGCGCTGGGTGCTCGTCGACGCCGGGCGTTCGTGGCGCGGCGGCGATGCGGGACGTGCCACAGTGATCCCGTACCTCAGGCGTCGTGGCGGAGCACTCGCGGTGTTGGTGCTCACGCATCCGCATGCGGATCACATCGGCGGCGCCGCGAGCGTGGTCCGCGCACTCCGCCCTGCCGAACTGCGCGATGCCGCATTCGTTGCGGCGAGCGAGGACTACCGTGGGCTCCTGCAGACCGCCGACGCGCAGGGGACGCGGTGGCAGCGCGTGCGGCCGGGTGAGGTGATCGACATCGACGGACTCCTCGTCGAGTTCCTCGCGCCCGATTCGGCCTGGACCGCCTCGCTCCGCGATCCCAACGAGGCGAGCACCGTGGTGCGCGCGCGCTACGGTGCGGTGCGCTTTCTCCTCACGGGCGATGCCGAAGCGGGCGAAGAGTCATGGCTCCTGCAGCATGCAGGCGACGGGCTCGCGGCCGACGTGCTCAAGACCGGTCACCACGGGTCGTCGACGAGCAGCACGCCGGCCTTCCTCGACGCGGTGGCGCCGCGTGTCGCGCTCGTCTCGGTCGGAACGGCGAACACCTACGGGCACCCGAGCCCGGACGTCATGCAGCGTCTCGTCGATCGGGGAGTCACGGTGTTGCGCTCCGACCAACTCGGTTCCGTGATCATCCGCACCGACGGCGCGTCATTGGAAGTCGAAGCGGCCGGCACCCGTTGGAAAGTGGCGCGGCCATTGCCGGACGAGCGGTAGCACGGCCACCTTACCCCCGTCCGATCCCTCAAGGCTCCCGGAGCACTTCGCGTGGTCAGAAACACCTACACGTCGGTCGTCACGATCGAGCGCTACATCATCGAGCAGGAGCGCCTGCATCCGCAGGCGACCGGCGCGCTCTCGGGCATCCTCCAGGACCTCGCGCTCGCCGCCAAGATGATCGCGAGCAAGGTGCGACTCGCCGGTCTGGTGGACGTACTCGGCGATCATGGCTCGGACAACGTGCAGGGCGAGGCGCAACAGAAGCTCGACGTGATCTCCAACGACATCATCGTCAAGGCGATGGATCATGGCGGACGCCTCTGCGCGATGGCCTCGGAGGAGGAGGAGGGGATCATCCCGATCCCCGATCGGTTCAAGCGCGGCAGCTACGTGCTGCTGTTCGACCCGCTCGACGGGTCGTCCAACATCGACGTCAACGTGCCGGTGGGCACCATCTTCTCCGTGCTACGTCGTCTCTCGAAGGGCCATGGCGCCGGCACGATGGATGACCTGCTCCAGCCGGGCTACAAGCAGGTCGCCGCAGGGTACGTGATCTATGGTTCGAGCACGATGATGGTGTACACGACCGGCCAGGGTGCACACGGCTTCACGCTCGACCCGTCGATCGGCGAGTTCCTGCTCTCGCATCCGGACATCAAGACCCCCGAGCACGCTCTCTATCTCTCGGTCAACGAGGCCTACGAGCAGCACTGGGCCGAGAACGTGAAGAAGCTCATCCGGCGCTATCGTGGCATGGATGGCAAGCGCGAGGCGCTCAGTGTGCGCTACGTCGGCTCGCTCGTCGCCGACTTTCACCGCAACCTCCTCGGCGGCGGCGTCTTCGTGTACCCGGCGAACGCCAAGAACACGAGCGGCAAGCTGCGACTGCTCTACGAATGCAATCCGCTCGCGTTCATCTGCGAGCAGGCCGGAGGGCTCGCGATCGACGGCCATCAACGCATTCTCGACATCCAGCCCACGCACCTGCACCAGCGTTCGCCCTACTTCATCGGCTCCAAGGCCGAGGTCGCGATCGCGGCCGAGATGCTCGCGTCAACCTGATCCGGCACCGATGACCGACCCGCGCAGGCCCGAGTCCGCCGAACGCCTCACGCCCTCGGGCATCCCCGTGGCTCCGGTCTATCGCCCCAGTGACGGGCCGGTGCCGCCGTCGCTCGGCGAGCCCGGTGCGTTCCCGTTCACGCGTGGCGTGCAGCCGTCGATGTACCGCGGGCGCTTTTGGACCATGCGCCAGTACGCGGGCTTTGGCACGGCGCAGGAGACCAACGCGCGCTTCAAGCTGCTGCTCGAGGCAGGGCAGACCGGCCTCTCGACGGCGTTCGACCTGCCCACGCAGATGGGACTCGACTCCGACTCGCCGCGCTCGCTCGGCGAGGTCGGTCGTGTTGGCGTCGCGATCGACACGGTCGAGGACCTGCACCTCCTCCTCGACGGGATCCCGCTCGACAAGGTCTCCACGAGCATGACGATCAACGCGACCGCCGCCGTGCTGCTCGCGATGTACGTCGTCGTCGCCGAGGAGCGTGGCATTCCGCGCGCCACGTTGAGCGGCACGATCCAGAACGACATCCTCAAGGAGTACATCGCGCGCGGGACCTACATCTACCCGCCCGAACCGTCGCTCGCGCTGATCGCCGAGACGTTCCGGTTCTGCGCTGAGGAACTGCCGAGCTTCAATCCGATCTCGATCTCGGGTTATCACATCCGCGAGGCCGGTGCGACGGCGGTGCAGGAGCTCGCGTTCACCTTCGCCAATGCGTTGGCGTATGTGCAGCGCGCCGTCGATGCCGGGCTCGCCGTCGACGCGTTCGCGCCGCGACTGAGTTTTTTCTTCGCCTGCCACAACGACCTGTTCGAGGAGGTCGCGAAGTTCCGCGCCGCGCGCCGCATCTGGGCCACGCTCATGCGCGCGCGCTACGGTGCCAGCGATGCGTCGTGCAAGCTCCGCTTTCACACGCAGACCGGGGGCGTGACCCTGCAGGCACAGCAGCCGCTCAACAACATCGTGCGTGTCGCGGTGCAGACCCTCGCCGCCACACTCGGCGGCACGCAATCGCTGCACACGAACGGGTACGACGAAGCGCTCGCGCTCCCGACCGCTGCAGCGGCCACGCTCGCGCTGCGCACGCAGCAGGTGGTCGCGTACGAGAGTGGCGTCGCGCAGACGGTCGATCCGCTCGCCGGCAGCTACTACGTGGAGGCGCTCACCGACGAGGTCGAGCGCCGCGCGCTCGCGCTGCTCGCGCAGGTCGAGGCGCTCGGTGGGAGCTCGGCGGCGATCGAGGCGAGCTTCTTCCAGGAGGAGATCGGTCGGTCGGCGTACGAGTACCAACTCTCGGTCGAGGCGGGCGCGACGGTGCTGGTGGGCGTGAACAAGTTCGGGGACGGTGAGGCGCCGCCGATCATCAAGGCGCCCGACTTCGCGAGTCTTGAGCAGGGGCAGCGTGCGCGACTCGCGGCGGTGCGGGCCAAGCGAGACGCGGGCGCGTTGGTGGGAGCGCTCGACGCGATCCGCGCGGCGGCGCCCGCGTATGCGACGCCCGGCGCCGCGCGAGTGCCGCTCATGCCGCTGGTGGTCGATGCGGTGCGGGCGCGCGGGACGGTCGGGGAGATCTCGGACGTGTTGCGCGCGGTGTGGGGCGAGTACCGGCCGGGTTGAACAGGTCGTGGCAGGCGGATAACTTTAACCGGCTCCACACGTTACGCCTTCCCCGCCAGATGCCGACCTACGAGTACCGCTGCCCTGAAGGGCATGATTTCGAGAAGTTCACCCAGAAGATGAGTGACGCGCAGTCCGAGCTGCCCTGTCCGACCTGCGGTAAGGTCGCGGCACGACGCGTCTCGGCAGGCGGCGGATTCGTCTTCAAGGGATCCGGTTTCTACATCACGGACTACGGCAAGGACGGTAAGAAGGATCAGCGCGCCGCCGCCACGGCTGACGCCGCCAAGGCTGACGCCGCAAAGTCGGACGCGGCGACGTCGCCTTCGACCGCGGCGACCCCTGCCACGTCGAACGCGCCAGCCGCAGCGTCGGCCCCTGCGGCCGCGCCCGCTGCTGCTCCCGCCGCCGCTCCCCCCTCGCCGAAGCCCGGGCCCGATAAGTGAACGGCGTCGACGTCCTTCGCGACGCGCTCAAGCGCGCCGCGATCGCCATCGGCGCGCCGGTCGACGTGCAGCCAAACCTCGAGCGCCCGCGCGATCCCGCGCACGGTGACTGGGCGAGCAACATCGCGATGACGCTCGCCAAAGCGCTCGGCAAGAAGCCGCGCGACATCGCCGACGCACTCATCGCGGCGCTCGACACCACGGCGGCCGGCGTCTCCGAGACGAGCGTGGCTGGGCCGGGTTTCATCAACTTCAGACTCTCAACGGCCGACCTCGCGTCGGGTGTGGGTCGCATCCTCGCGGCCGGTGACTCTTGGGGCCGCGGCACCAGCGGCGTCGGTCGCCGCGCGAATGTCGAGTTCGTCTCGGCCAACCCCACCGGGCCGTTGCACGTGGGTCACGGCCGGCAGGCCGCGCTCGGTGACTCCATTGCATCGATGCTGGCTTCGCAGGGCTGGAATGTCACGCGCGAGTTCTACTACAACGACGCGGGCGTGCAGATCGCGAATCTCGCGAAGTCGGTGCAGGCACGGCTTCGCGAGCGGGCCGGGATGCCGCTCGAGATCCCGGAGGGCGGCTACCACGGCCAGTACATCGCCGAGATCGCGGAGCGCTACGCGGCCGAGTTCCCGAGCGACCTGCGCGGTGAGGATCTCGAGCAGGTGCGCGAAGTCGCGGTGCGCGCACTGCGTAAGGAGCAGGATCTCGATCTGCGCGCCTTCGGCGTGAAGTTCGACGTCTACTACCTCGAGAGCTCGCTCTACACCGACGGCTTGGTGGAGAAGACGGTCGACAAGCTCGTACAGGCCGGCCACACCTTCGAAGACGACGGCGCGCTCTACCTGCGCACCACCGACTACGGTGACGACAAGGACCGCGTCATGCGCAAGCGCGACGGGACCTTCACCTACTTCGTGCCCGACGTCGCGTATCACGTGACGAAGTTCGAGCGCGGTTTCACGCGCGCGATCAACGTGCAGGGTGCGGACCATCACGGCACCACGGCGCGGGTGCGCGCGGGGCTTCAGGCGCTCGACATGGGCGTGCCGCAGGGCTACCCGGAGTACGTCTTGCACCAGATGGTCACCGTGATGAAGGGCGGCGAAGAGGTCAAGATCTCCAAGCGCGCCGGCAGCTACGTGACCGTGCGCGACCTGATCGACGAGGTGGGTCGCGACGCGGTGCGCTACTTCTTCCTCATGCGGAAGGGCGACAGCCAGCTCGTCTTCGATGTGGACCTCGCACGGTCCCAGAGCGAGGAGAACCCGGTCTACTACATCCAGATGGCGCACGCACGCTTGAGCGGCATCTTCCGTGTGGGGGAGATCGACCCCGCGACCGTGACCGGCGAGGGCGTGGACTGGAGTGCGCTCGACCAACCGGAGGAGCGCGAACTCGTGAAGGCGCTGCTCGACTGGCCGGCGTTGGTGGCGAGCGCCGCCGAGGCGGCCGAGCCGCATCGGGTCGCCAGCTGGCTTCTCGAAACGGCACGGATGGTGCACACCTGGTACCACAAGTGTCATGTGCTCGGCGAGGAACCGCGCATCATGCAGGCGCGACTCTCACTCGCCAAGGCAGCGCGGATCACGCTGGCGAACGGACTCGGACTCCTCGGCATCACCGCGCCTGCACGCATGTAGAAAGTAGTGCCTCACATCTCACCTCTCACATCTCATGTCTGTACTTGTCGTCGGCTCCGTCGCCCTTGATTCCGTCGAGACCCCGTTCGGCAAAGCCGACGACGTCCTCGGTGGGTCCGCGAACTACTTCGCCGCCTCGGCCTCGCACCAGACCACGGTCCAGCTCGTTGGCGTGATCGGCAGCGATTATCCGGTCGAGAAGCTCGTGCCCCTCAAGGCACGCGGCATCGATTTCGCCGGTCTGGAGCAGATGGAGGGCGAGTCGTTCCGTTGGCGGGGCCGCTATCGCCACGACCTCAACTCGGCCGAGACCCTCGAGACCCGCCTCGGCGTCTTCTCGCACTTCAAGCCGAAGATCCCGGCGCAGTTCACCGACGCTAAGTACGTATTCCTCGCCAACATCGACCCGCGTCTCCAGCTCGAGGTGCTGCGGCAGGTGAAGGCGCCCAAGCTCGTCGCCTGCGACACGATGAACTTCTGGATCGAGTCGAGGCGCGCCGACGTGCTCGAGCTGCTCAAGCATGTCGACCTCATCACGCTCAACGACGGCGAGGCGCGCCAACTCACCGAGTGTGCCAACCTCGTGCAGGCGGCGCGCTGGATCATGGACAAGGGCCCGAAGACCGTGCTCATCAAGAAGGGCGAGCATGGCGCGTTCATGTTCACCCGCGACGAGATATTCTTCGCGCCGGCGTATCCGCTCGAGGCGGTCTTCGATCCCACCGGGGCAGGGGACTCCTTCGCCGGCGGCTTCATGGGCTGGCTCGCCCGCACCAACGACCTCACCAATGCCAACCTGCGTCGCGCCGTGATCGTCGGCTCGGCGATGGGCTCGTTCGTCGTCGAAGGGTTCTCGATCACCCGTCTCCTGGAGATCACGCGCGACGACATCGAACGCCGCGTCGGGGAGATCCACCGACTCGTCTCGTTCGACAAGGCCCTCAACGCGTGAGCGACGAGCCGCTGACCTACGCGAGCGCCGGCGTCGACATCGACGCGGCGGAGGACTCCAAACATCGCATCAAGCGGCTCGTGGAGTCGACCTTCACCGCCGGTGCGCGCGGGGCGTTCGGAGGGTTCGGCGGCATGTTCCGAGTGCCCGAGGGGCTCAAGAAACCACTCCTCGTCTCGAGTGCGGACGGCGTGGGCACCAAGATCAAGATCGCGATCGAAGCCGACCGACACGACACGATCGGGCATTGCCTGGTCAACCACTGCGTCAACGACATCCTGGTGCAGGGCGCGAAGCCGCTGTTCTTCCTCGATTACGTCGCATTCGGCAAACTCATCCCCTCCGTCGTCGAAAGCGTGGTCGCCGGCGTCTCGGCGGGCTGTCGCGAGAACGGCGCGTCGCTGATGGGCGGCGAGACCGCCGAGATGCCGGGCGTGTACACGCCGCCGGACTACGACCTCGCCGGCTTCGTCGTCGGCTGCGTGGAGGAGGACGAGGTCATCACGAGCGCCGGTGTGAAGGACGGCGACCTGCTCGTCGGCCTCGCGTCCACCGGACTGCACACCAACGGCTACTCACTCGCCCGTCACATCGTGACGGAGCGGATGAAGCTCGGGGTGCATGACGTGTTCCCGGAGTCTGGGGGCAGGTCGGTCGCCGACGTGATGCTCGCCGTGCACCGCTCGTACCTCAACATCCTCGGGCCGGTACTGGGCAAGATCCACGCGATGGCGCACATCACCGGCGGCGGTATCCCGGGGAATCTCGATCGCGCTCTCCCGCCGCACCTCGACGCCGTGGTCGAGACCAAGGCCTGGGACATTCCGTCGCAGTTCCGGGTACTAGAGGAAGCCGGCAAGGTCGACCGCTCGGAGATGTACCGCGCCTTCAACATGGGAGTCGGAATGATTGTGATCACCGACACAGTTGGGGCGGCCGCAGTGCGTGACCTTGCGGCTCGTGCCGGAGTCAATTCATGGACCATCGGCCACACCCGTCCTGGATCGGGGCGGGTTCACCTCGTTTGACACGGAGTTCGCCCAACATGCGTCGAATCCTCAGAACCACGTTCGCCCTCGCCGCCTTTGCGGCGCCCCTCGCGGCGCCCCTCACGGCGCCCCTCGCGGCCCAGGCACCGAACCCGAACTGCGCTGGCGTCAGCACCGCAACCCAGGACGCGTGCGAGAAGGCGACGGACCTGTTCAACTATATGATGCCGCAACTGGGCACCTCGCTCGTCGGCGGATCGCACACGCTCGGCATCGGTACCACGCTCGGCGGCCTTGGTCACTTCGCGATCGCGCTCCGCGGCAACGCGGTCCGCGGTGATGTGCCGGACCTCGGCAGCATCAATGTCAGCCCGTTCGGACGTGCATCGACCAACATCGGCACCAAGCAGAAGTTCCTCGGTCTCCCCGCGGTCGACTTCGCGCTCGGCATCTACAAGGGGTTCCCCCTTGGCGTCACGCGCATCGGTGGCATCGACCTCATCGGCAGTGCCACGTATCTGCCTGAAGTCGCGACCGACCAGGTCACCATCACACCAGAGGACGGCGCGCTCAAGATCGGACTCGGTGCCCGCGTCGGTCTTCTTGAGCAGTCACTCGTCGTTCCGGGCATCTCGTTCTCGTACCTCGTGCGTGATCTTCCGGTCGTGAGCCTCGCCGCGTCCGCCGGCAACGCCGACTTCACCATCAACCAGTTCTCGGTCAAGACCAAGTCCTGGCGCCTCGCCGCCCAGAAGAACCTGCTCCTGTTCCAGTTGGGTGCCGGCTACGGTCAGGACACGTACACGTCAGCGGCGGACGTCAACATCCAGATCACGTCGCCCGCGGCCGCGAATCTGTCGACTGGGGTGGGTCAGGAGATGACGCGCTCGACGATGTACGGCTCGCTCGGCTTCAATCTCCTGGTCGCCAAGGTCGTGGCCGAAGTGGGTCGGGTGAGCGGTGGCGATGTCTCGGTCTTCAACCGCTTCGCCGAGGCGGCCGACAAGTCGCGACTCTACGGCTCGATCGGTCTCCGCATCAGCTTCTGACCGACGCGGTGAAGGACCTCGCTCCAGCACCGAGCCAACAGGATAGGGCTCGGATGCGCCGCGCGCTCGTACTCGCGCGGCGCGGCTGGGGTCGGACGGCGCCGAACCCAGTGGTCGGCGCCGTCGTCGTTCGCGATGGTGTGGTGGTCGGCGAGGGGTGGCACGCCGAGTGCGGTGGACCGCATGCCGAAGTCGTGGCGCTCGCGGCGGCGGGTGAGCGCGCGCGCGGCGCTGACGTCTACGTCACGCTCGAGCCCTGTGCGCATCAGGGCAAGACGCCGCCCTGCGCGGACGCCCTCATTGCCGCCGGCGTGCGGCGTGTGATCGTGGGGGCCGCCGATCCCAATCCGGTCGCAGTGGGCGGTGCGGCCAAGCTCAGAGCGGCGGGGATCATCGTCACGGAAGGGGTCGAGCACGAGGCGGCGGAAGAACTCAACGCCCCGTTCCTCTTCGCATTCAGGGACGCCTCGCGGCCGTTCGTCACGCTCAAGCTCGCGGTCTCGCTCGACGGGGCGCTGGCCCCGGGCGACCGGACGCAGCGCTGGCTGACCGGAGAGGCGGCGCGCAAGTACGTCCACCGGATCCGCGCGGGCGTGGACGCCGTCGCGGTGGGAATCGGTACCGCGCTGTCGGACGACCCGGCGCTCACGGTGCGCCATGGCCGCCGGCCGCGCGTTGCTCCCGCTCGCGTGGTGTTCGACCCCCGGGGGCGGCTCCCGCTCGCGAGTCAGCTGGTGCGCACCGCGAAGAAGGTGCCGACCTGGATCGTGGGGGATGGGGTGCCCGCGGAGGCCGCCGCCGCACTCAACAAGGCCGGTGTGAGGCTCCTCGTCGCCTCGGGTCTCCCGGCACAGCTGAGAGCGCTCCGCGAGGCCGGCGTGGGCCATCTGCTCGTCGAGGGCGGGGCGAGCCTCGCCGGAGCCCTGCTTGGCGGCGGATTCGTCGACCGACTGATTATCTTTCAGGCGCCGGTCCTCCTTGGGGCCGGGGCACTCCCTGCGTTCGGGGTGGTGTCGCCGGGGATGGGAGCGCCGGAACAGTGGCGCGTCATTGAACGTCGCGAGTTCGGCGACGACCTCATGACCACCTACGCTCCCGCCGGCCGCTGATTCCAGCTCCGTCCGCCGACGCATGTTCACGGGATTGATCACCGCTGTTGGAGAGATCCGCGAGGTGTCCACCACGGACGCCGGGCGCGAACTCGTCGTGGCGGCGCCATATGAGCAGGTCGTGACGGGCGAGAGTATCGCCTGCAACGGCGCCTGCCTCACGGTGCGCGAGCAGGGCGCGGGCTGGTTCCGCGTCGCGGCGGTGGTGACCACACTCGACCGCACCACGGTCGGTGCCTGGACCGTCGGCACCAAGATCAATCTCGAACGGGCGCTCGCCGTGGGCGACCGCCTTGGCGGTCACATCGTCCAGGGTCACGTCGACGGCGTTGGCACGGTGCGCCAGTTGGAGCGCCGCGGCGACGCCTGGCTCATCGACATCGACGTCACTCCAGCGATCGACGAACTCCTCGTACCGCTCGGCAGCATCGCCGTCGACGGCGTGAGTCTCACCGTGAACGCGCTCCCGCGTCCCGGCGTTCTGCAGTTGTCCGTCATCGAGCACACGCTCAGCCATACCACGCTTGGCACGCTCCGCTCCGGTGATCGCGTGCAGCTCGAGGCCGACATCCTCGCCAAGCATCTCAAGCGCCTCTCGGCGCCTCTCCTGACCCATTGACCATGTTCGGAACGATCGAGCAGGCCCTCGACGACCTGCGCCACGGGAAGTTCATCGTCGTCGCCGACGACGAGGACCGCGAGAACGAAGGCGATCTCATCGGCGCCGCCGAGTTCATCACGCCGCAGCTGGTGAACTTCCTCATGGAGGCCAAGGGGATGATCTGCGTCGCCCTCTCGCCGGAGCGCGTGCAGCAGCTCGGCCTCGCGATGATGGGGGCGGAGAACACGGACGAGCTCCGCACGGCGTACACGGTGACCGTCGACGGCGCGCCCAAGCACGGTGTGTCCACCGGCATCAGCGCGTCCGATCAGGCGAGGACGATCCGGCTCATGGCACTCGCCGACACGCATCCGAGCGACCTGCGTCGCCCCGGCCACGTGCACCCGCTGCGCGCACGCGAGGGCGGCGTGCTCCAACGCGTCGGGCACACCGAGGCTGCGGTCGACCTCATGCGTCTCGCCGGTCTGCAACCGGCCGGTGTGATCTGCGAGATCCTCACCGGCGACGGCAGTTCGGCGCGCCGGCCGCAGCTCGAGGAGTTCTCGCGCACACACGGGCTCACGTTCATCACGGTCGCGCAACTCGTCGCGTACCGCCTGCAGAACGAGCGGCTCGTGCATCGTGAGGCCGACGTGCGACTCCCGACCGAGTTCGGTGAGTTCCGGCTGATCGGCTACCGCAACGACGTCGACCATCGCGAGCATGTCGCGCTCGTCCATGGTGATGTCGATGGCGCCGACGACGTGCTCGTGCGCATGCACTCCAAGTGCCTCACCGGCGACACCTTCCACTCGTTGCGCTGCGATTGCCAGTGGCAGTTGCACGAGGCCATGCGCCTCGTGGTCGCGGCCGGCAAGGGCGTGATCGTGTACCTCGACCAGGAAGGGCGGGGCATCGGGCTGCTCAACAAGCTCAAAGCCTACGCGCTGCAGGACGCCGGCGCCGACACGGTCGAAGCGAACGAACGACTCGGCTTCGCCCCTGACCTTCGGAACTACGGCATCGGCGCGCAGATCCTCCTCGACCTGGGGCTCCGGTCGATCCGCCCGATCACGAACAATCCCAAGAAGCTCGTCGGGCTCGAAGGGTACGGCATCAAGCTCGGCGAGCGCGTGTCGATCATCTCCCCGTCGACCGTCGAGAACGCTGAGTACCTCGAGACCAAGCGTACCAAGCTCGGTCACCTCCGGGCGATCTGATGCCGGAGTTCATCGGAGAACCGGCCGGCGCCGGACGTCGCGTGGTCATCGTCGCCGCGCGATTCAACTCGACGATCACCGAGAAGCTCGTCGAGGGCGCGATGGACGCGTGTGTACGTCATGGCGTCGCATTCGACGACGTCGACATCCTGTGGGTCCCGGGCGCGTGGGAACTGCCGCTCGCGGTGACCAAGGCGCTGCAGACCGACCGCTACGATGCCTGCGTCGCACTCGGCGCGGTGATCCGCGGTGGCACACCGCATTTCGAGTACGTCGCTGGTGAAGCCTCGCGCGGACTCGCGTTGCTGCAGGGCGAGTTCGGTGTGCCGATCGGATTCGGGCTGCTCACCTGCGACGACCTGGCGCAAGCCGAGGAACGTGCCGGCGGCGCCCATGGCAACAAGGGCTGGGACGCCGCCCTGGCGGCGCTCGAGATGGCGGATCTTTTCGGCCGCCTCGATCTGGCGCACGGGGAGGACGACGATGCCGGCGCGCGTTGAGACACGGGGCCGGTCCCGCGCATTGCAAGCGCTGTACGCTTGGGACGTGCGTGGGACCCCGCCCGACCTCCCGCGCGTCGCGGCGATGGTCTGGGACGACCTCGCCATCCAGGCCGACGAGCGCGCGTTCGCGCACGCGCTCGTCCAGCTGGTCGCCGCCGAGCGCACAGAGATCGACGCCGAACTGAGCGAGGTGACGACGAACTGGCGACTCGATCGGCTCGGTCACATCGAGCGATCGGTGCTGCGACTCGCGGCGGCCGAGCTCATGCAGGGCGGAACTCCCCCCCGCGTGGTCATTCAGGAGTGTGTGCGGCTCGCCGAACGATTCGGGAGCGCGCCGAGCGCGCGCTTCGTGAATGGAGTCATCGACGCACTCGCACGCCGCATGGGCCGGCTGACTTGAGGATCTGCGCTGTCAACTGGCAGGACCTGGAGAATCCGCTGGGTGGCGGCGCCGAGACGCACCTGCACGAGATCCTCGAACGGCTCGCCGCCATGGGCCATGAGGTCGTGTTGCTCTGCGGCGGCTGGCCGGGTTGTCCGCCGTACGCGGCGCGCCACGGGGTCGAGATCCATCGCGTGGGCACGCGGCAGACGTTCGCGCTGCACGCCCGCGACTATTGGGAGCGACACCTCAGGGCCCGCGACTTCGATGTGCTCTATGAGGACATCAACAAGATCCCGCTCTATACGCCGCGCTGGGGAGCACGGCAGGTGGTCGCGGTGGTGCCGCATCTGTTCGGCGCGGCGGCGTTCCAGGAACTCAACCCGGTCCTCGCGGCCGCCGTCTGGCTCGCCGAGCGCGCCATTCCCTGGGTCTATCGCGACGTGCCATTCCAGGCCATCAGCGAGAGTACGGCGGACGACCTCGTCGCGCGCGGCCTGCGGCGCGACCAGGTGGTCGTGATCCACCCCGGCGTTTCGTTCGACTATTACACGCCCGACCGCGCCGTACGCTCCGACCTTCCGACCTTCTCCTACCTCGGCCGGCTCAAGAAATACAAGGGTGTGGACCTCGTGATCCGTGCCTTCGCGCGCATGGAACGGCGCGATGCGGTGCTCGAGATCGCGGGGGCGGGAGACGATCGGCCGCGGCTCGGGAAACTCGTCCGTTCGCTTGACCTTGGCAAGCGCGTGCGTTTTCTTGGCTTTGTGAGCGAGACGGAGAAGCTCGATCTGCTGCGCCGGTCCTGGGCGGTGGCGCTGGCCTCTCCTAAGGAAGGCTGGGGACTCACCAACGTCGAGGCCGAGGCTTGCGGCACGCCGGTGGTCGCGTCCGACTCGCCGGGCATCCGCGAATCGGTGCGGAACGGTGAGACCGGGTTCTTGGCGCGTCATGGCGACATCGGGGCGTTGGCGGCCGCGATGGATCGACTGGCCGCCTCCCCGGAGTTGGTGGAGCAGATGGGCGTACGCGCCCGTGCGTTCGCCGAGACCTTCACGTGGGAACGATGCGCCCATGAGACCGAAGCGCATCTCCTCCGCGTGGTGAACCCAGGAGTGTAGGCTGTGGAGATCCGTTTCCATGCACATCACGCCGACGTGTCCGAGCCGATGCGCACCCGCGCGGAGCGCGCTGTCCTCAAGGCGGCCGAGCGGATCCCGCGTGTGGTCGAGGCGATCATCCGGTTCGAACAGGACGGCGCGCTGCGCCGCGTCTCGCTCACCTTTCGGGCACCCATGCACCACGACATCGTCGGCAGCGCCGAGGCTCGCTACTTCGGTCCTGCGCTCACGCTCGCCCTCGCTCGCGTGAAGGCGCAGGCGGCGAAGGAGAACAAGGTGAAGCCCAAGGGACGCGCTCACCAGCTCGCCCGCGCCCGGGACTGACCCGCACATGGCACCGCTGACGGTCGGGACGTTCCACGAACGCACCAAGGACCTGCTCGAGCTCGAGGTGCTGGGGAGCAGGGATGGGTTCGCGCGCGAGATCCCTGCACCCGATGCCTCCGGACCGGGCCTCGTGCTCGCGGGCTACGTCGGACGCTTCGTCCCGCAGCGCATCCAGGTGCTTGGCGAGACCGAAGTGAGTTACCTCCGCTCGCTCGACACCGCGGAGCGCAAGCGGATCCTCACGACCTTCCTCGGCTACGAGATCCCCTGCGTGATGGTCACGAAGGCGCTCGACCTGCCGGAGGGGATGGAAGAGGCGGCGCAGCAGGCCGGCGTCACGATCCTGCGGTCGCAGCTCAAGACGCAGGAGTTCTACAATAGGATCACCCCATTCCTCGCCGACGCGTTCGCGCCGTCGACCTCGCTGCACGGGTCGCTGGCCGACGTCTACGGTGTGGGGCTCCTCTTCACTGGTGCCAGTGGGATCGGCAAGTCGGAGTGCGTGCTCGACCTCGTCGAGCGGGGACACCGCCTTGTCGCCGACGACCTCGTCATCACCCGTCGCAAGGGGCCCGACGTCCTGATCGGGACGGGGCATCCGCTGCAGCGGCACTACATGGAGATCCGCGGTGTCGGGCTGATCGACGTCCGCTCGATCTTCGGTGTCCGCTCGGTGCGCCAACAGAAGCGGGTCGAGGTCGTCGTCGTGCTGCAGGAATGGAAGGAGGGGATGACGGTCGAGCGCACCGGGCTTGAGACCGATACCACCTCGATCCTCGGTGTACAGATCCCGCGGATCACGGTACCGCTCAATCCCGGCAAGAACATCACGGTGATCGCGGAGGTGATCGCGATGAACCACCTGATGCGGTTCAGCGGTCAGGACCCCGCGCAGGACTTCAACGAGCGACTCAAAGGTCATCTGCTCGGCAAAGCCGACGTGCAACGCTATCTGCTCGACGATGACGAGTGAGGTGCGGCGAGCCATCGTCGCCGGTCACGGCACGTTCGCCGAGGGGATCGTCTCCGCCGTCGAGCAGATCGCCGGCCGCGCCGATTGCTTCGTCGCGCTGAGCAACGCGGGGCTCGAGCCTGGCGCGATCGAGTCGCTGTTGCGAGAGGCGATCGCGAAGTACGGCGCGACGCTCATCTTCACCGACCTCCCGGCGGGCAGCTGCACGATCGCGGCGCGGCGGATCCAGCGCGACCGGTCCGACCTCGTACTTGTGACCGGGGCCGCGCTCCCGACCATCCTGTCGTATGCGTGCGGCGGCGACATCATGAAGGCGGCGGAGCAGGGACGCGCCGCGCTCATGGTGATCGAGGCCACGCGTGACGCTTGAGCTCTTTCGCATCGACGACCGCCTCGTGCATGGGCAGGTCGTGGTCGGCTGGGGCCAGCCCTGCGCCCTCGGGTTCCTCGTGCTCGTCGACGACGAGGTCGCACGGTCGGAGTGGGAGAAGGAGCTCTACCGCATGGGCGTGCCGCCTGAGATGGAGATCGTCTTCGACTCGGTCGAGAGCGCGGCGCTGCGACTGCCCGAGTATCGCGCCGACCCGCGCGCGGGGATGCTGCTCACGGGTGACATCGACACCATGGCGCGTCTTGTGGCCGCCGCACCCGATATCCGCACCGTGACCGTCGGCGGTGTGCATCACAAAGCCGGTCGTGTTCCGCGGTCCCGCTATGTATTTCTCACCGCTGACGAGGAAGCGCGCCTGCTGGAACTCGCCGCACAGGGAGTGACGGTGGTGGCGCAGGACGTGCCGCAGGCGGCAGCGACGCCGCTCGAGGTCATGTTGCGCGGCGACGGACCGACATGACCGCCACCGATCTCGTGATGCTCCTGCCGCTTGCGGTGCTCGGCGCCGTGCTCGGCCTCGACGTCGTGAGCTTTCCACAGGCCATGATCTCGCGCCCGATCGTCGCGTCGACGCTCGCGGGGGCACTCATCGGTCAACCGGGCCGCGGACTCGTGATGGGTGTGGCGCTCGAGTTCTTCGCCCTCGAGTCGATGCCGTTCGGCGCCTCGCGGTACCCCGAGTGGGGCTCGGCGTCGGTGGTCGGGGGCGTGCTCTTCGCCCAGACGGCCAACGGCACCGCGGGGGCCATGACCGTCGCCGCACTCGCCGCGCTCCTGACCGCCAGCATTGGTGGGTCGTCGATGGTGCTGCTCCGACGCGCGAACGCGCTCTGGGCGCGCAAACAGCAGGCGAGGATCACGCGCGGCTCAGGGAGCGCCGTCGTGGCGCTGCAACTCGTGGGGATGACCAGCGACCTGCTGCGCGGAGGAGTGCTCACGCTCCTCGCCCTCATCGTGTTCGTCCCGCTGCATGAGGCCGTCACCGCCACGTTCAGCATCTCGCCCGTCGTCTCGCGCGCGGTCGTCGTGTCGATCGCCTCGGCCGTCGGTCTGGCGGCGGTCTGGAAGGTCGTGCACACGACCGTCGGCGCGCGCTGGTATCTCCTTGGCGGCCTCGCGATGGGCTTCGGAATCGCGGCGGTGATGAAATGACCGCTCCCGGTCCCGCTCCAGTGCTGCCGATGCGCGTCCGCGCGGCGATGCTGCTGCGGCTCTTCGCCATCCAAGGCGTCTGGAACTACGAGACCATGGTCGGCAACGGCATCGCGTTCGCGCTCGAGCCCGCGCTCAGACGGCTGCCCGGCGGGCGCACCGGTGAACCGTTCCGCAACGCGATGGCGCGGCATAGCGGGTACTTCAATGCGCACCCGTATCTCGCCTCCGTAGCGGTCGGGGCGCTCGCACGCGCCGAACTGGACGGCGTCTCCGAGGCACAGATCGAGCGCTTCCGCGTGGCCGCGCCGGGGCCGCTCGGCTCCGTCGGTGATCGACTCGTGTGGGCAGGCTGGGTCCCGTTCTCCTCGGCGGTCGCGCTCCTCGCGTTCGGATTGGGAATGTCCCCGGCTGGCGTCGTGCTCGTCTTTCTCGGAACTTACAACCTGCTGCACTTGGGGCTTCGCATCTGGGGCCTCCATGCGGGATGGACCAGGGGGCTCGGTGTGGCATCGGCGCTCGCCAATCCGGTCCTGCGGCAGGGACCGGCGCATGTGGCGCGCGTGACCGCGCTGGTCGCGGGCGTCGCATTGCCGGTGGCCGCCCAAGGGATCATCGGGTCGGGTCGGGTGGTGCTGGGTGGGGTCCTTGTCGCAGTCGCGGCAGGGGCGGTGATCGTGACCCTGTTGCACGGCCGGTTAGAGGGGTGGCGTGTCGCCACCTTCGCGCTGGCCGCCTTCGTCCTCTACGCAATGGTGCGCTGATGCCCGAACGTGCCGTGCAGGTGATCAACGCCAACGGGATCCACGCCCGTCCGGCCGCCGAGATCGTGAAGGTCGCGGCGCGTTTCCGCGCCGACATCACGATCGCCCGTGATGATCTCGAGGTGAATGCCAAGAGCATCATGGGTGTCATGATGCTCGCCGCCGAGTGCGGCGCCACGGTGCGGATCAACGCGAGTGGCGACGACGCCGACGGAGCGCTCGACGCGCTGTCGTCGCTGATCACCGGCAAGTTCGGGGAACGGTAGACTCGTGCCCGTCACGCTGATCGGCGTTTCCGCCTCACCAGGTATCGTCGTCGGTCCGGCGCACCTGCTGCGCTGGGAGGTGCCGGAGGTCCGCGCTCGCGTGATCGAGCCGACCGAGGTCGATGCCGAGATCCGGCGCCTGCGCGATGCGGTCGAGGCCGCGGTCGAACGCCTGCGCGCCGTGAAGGCGCGCGCCGAGGAGAAGGCCGGTGCGGCCGAAGCGGCGATCTTCGACGTGCAGATCGCGATCCTGCAGGACGGCGAGCTGCGAGGCCGCGTCGAGACGCTCGTGCGGCAGAATCTCTCCGCCGAGAAGGCGTTCGACCTCGTCATGCTCGAGTGGCGCGAGCACTTCGGGCGGTCGACCAATCCGATGATGCGCGAGCGCGTGGGCGACCTCGTGGACGTGCATATCCGCCTCCTCTCGCTGCTGCTCGACCTGCCTGACCACGATCCCGTGGGACTCGCGCCGGGGTCCAACGCGATCCTCGTCACGCACGACCTCACGCCGAGCCTCACGATCCAACTCGACCGTCGCGCGATCGCGGGCATTGCCACCGACGCCGGTACCCGCACGTCGCACGTCGCCATTCTCGCGCGCTCGCTCGGGCTGCCGGCCGTTGTCGGCCTTATTGACGCCACGAGCAAGCTGCAGACCGGTGACTCGGTCATCCTCGACGGCACGAACGGCACGCTCATCCCGCGGCCGACGACCGCGGTCCTCGCGCAGTTCGCCGACCGCGCGCGCCGCGAGGCGGCGACGCAGGCCGAGCTCGCCACGCTCGTCGACGCCGAAGCGATCATGACCGACGGCGCGCGCGTCACACTGCGCGCGAACGTCGATCTCCCCGACGAAGCGGTGCGCGCCGCCGAGAGTGGCGCCGAGGGTGTGGGACTCATGCGCACGGAGTTCCTCGTGGTCGGGCGGACGGCGATGCCGAGCGAGGAGGAGCAGTACGAGGCGTACGTGCGCGTGATCAGGGCGTTCGAGGGCCATCCGGTCGTGATCCGCACCTACGACGTGGGCGGCGACAAGCTGCCGATCGGCGGCTTCCCGCACGAGCCCAATCCGTTCCTCGGCTGGCGCGCCATTCGCATGTGCCTCGACGAACCCGAGCTCTTCAAGGTGCAGTTGCGGGCGCTGCTCCGATCGGCGGTGCATGGTGATGTTCGGATCATGCTGCCGCTGGTCGTCTCGGTGGAGGAGGTCCGACAGGCGCGGTACCTGCTGCAGGAATCGGCGGCCGAACTCACGCGGCGCGGCGTGCCGCATCGCGCCGACGTGCCACTGGGAGTCATGGTGGAGACGCCGGCGGCCGCCATGAGCGCCGACAGCTTCGTGAACGATGTCTCCTTCTTCTCGATCGGGACCAACGACCTCGTCCAGTACACGCTCGCGGTCGATCGGGGCAACGCATCGCTCGCGACGCGCTACACCCCCTTGCACCCGGCCGTCCTGCGCCTGATCGCCCGCACGGTGGAGGTCGCGCGCACCGCGAAGCTCGAGATCAGCGTGTGCGGCGAGATGGCGTCGCAGCCGCTCATGGCCTACGCGCTCTTGGGGCTCGGCATTCGTACGTTGAGCGTGAGCGCCAGCGGGATTCCGGCGCTCAAGCGGCTCGTGCGGGGCGTGAGTACTCTGGCGTCTGCCGCCGCCGCCTCCGCGGCACTCGCGGCCGCGACGCCCCGCGAGGCCGAACAGGCCCTGCGCGACGGGCTCGTCGGCGAGCTGGGTGAGGACCTCCTCGATGGGTTGCTCGGTCTCGCCTAGGGGCGTTATCCTTCACAGAGCGAATTGACCGAAGGCCGGCGCGTCGCGCCGGCCTTCCTGTGTTCCCGGATCACTCCAGCCCACCCTCCCGTGCTTCATCGCCACCTGTTCACGTCCGAGTCGGTCACCGAAGGCCACCCGGACAAGGTCGCTGATCAGATCTCCGATGCCGTGCTCGACGCGCTCCTCGCGCAGGACGCGCACTCGCGCGTCGCCTGCGAGACGATGGTGACGACGGGCCTCGCGACGATCTTCGGCGAGGTGACCACGGCCGCCTGGGTCGATCTCCGCGGCCTCGTGCGCGAGACGATCAAGAACATCGGCTACACGGAGGCCGGCATCGGCTTCGACTCCGACTCGTGCGCCGTGCTCAACGCGCTCGGCCAGCAGTCGCGCGACATCGGCCAAGGCGTCGACACCGGCGGCGCCGGCGACCAGGGAATGATGTTCGGCTTCGCCTGCGACGAGACGGCCGAGCTCATGCCGCTCCCGATCATGCTCGCGCACAAGCTGACGCACGCGCTGGCCGACCGTCGCAAGGACGGCACGCTCCCGTGGCTGCGCCCCGACGGCAAGTCGCAGGTCTCGGTGGTCTACGAGGAGGGACGCCCGGTCGAGGTCGACACCGTCGTCATCTCCACGCAGCACGCCGACTCGGTCAAGAACAAGGCGATCCACGAAGCGGTGAAGCGCGACATCATCGAGGCCGTGATCCCGCCCGAGTTGCGCGCCAAGAAGATGAAGCTCCACATCAATCCCACCGGCCGCTTCGTCGTCGGTGGCCCGCAGGGCGATGCTGGCCTCACCGGCCGCAAGATCATCGTCGACACCTACGGTGGGTACGGCCGGCACGGCGGCGGCGCCTTCTCGGGGAAGGATCCGTCCAAGGTCGATCGCTCGGCCGCCTACGCCGCGCGCTGGGTCGCGAAGAACATCGTCGCGGCCAAGCTCGCGACCAAGTGCGAGGTCCAGCTCGCCTACGCGATCGGCGTCGCCAAGCCGGTCTCGGTGATGGTCGACACCTTCGGGACCAACACCGTGGACGAGCGGAAGATCATGCAAGCGGTCGCGGCGACCTTCGACCTGACGCCCATGGGCATCATCGACGCGCTCGACTTGCGCAAGCCGATCTACGGGCCGACCGCCGCCTACGGACACTTCGGTCGTATGCCGGAGAAGGTCGAGCGCCTCGGCAAGAAGGTCTCGCTGTTCAGTTGGGAGCGGACCGACAAGGTCGCCGAGCTCAAGCGCGCCGTTCGCGGCGCCTGATCGCCAAGGAGGCGTCGTGGTCGAGGTGGTGGTCTCGCGACTCGGGCTCGATGCCTCTTCACAGACCTTCGTGGTCGTGCTGGAGGAGAAGGGTGGGGCACGGGCGCTGCCGATCTGGATCGGACGCCCTGAGGCCGAGGCGATCGCGGCGCATCTGAACCACGTCAAGCGTGAACGCCCGATGACGCACGACCTCGCGCAGACGATCGTCAACGGACTTGGCGGACTGCTGCGTCGTGTGCAGGTGACGCGAGTGCTCGAGGGCACGTTCTTCGCTGAGCTGCACTTCAACAAGGGTGGTCAGCCGGTGGTGATCGACTCGCGCCCCTCCGACGCGATCGCGCTCGCGTTGCGCCTCGGGGCACCGATCTTCGTCGCCGACGCGCTCTTCGCGAACGACAGCGACAACTCCGACGCCGGCGACGATCGCGCCGCCGGCGGCGAAGGTGATCAGCTCTCGGCCGATGAACTCAAGCGCCATCTCGCGCAATTGCGGCCTGAGGACTTCGGCCGATTCTCGCTCTGAACGGAGTCCGCTGATGTCGTTGTCCCTCGCGAACGTCCGATGCCTCACCGTCATGATCGGGCTCGCCGCCACGACCGGCGTCGCCGGCGCGCAGGAGACCGGACGGAGCATCGAGGGACGCGTCACGCTCCCGGGGCCGACCACCAGCGGTCTGCCAGTCGCCGGCGCGTGGGCGGTGTTGCATCGCGTCGGTCCCGATACCTCGGGTCCGCTCGATTCCATGCGCACCGCGGCCAACGGCGGCTACCGATTCAGGTATCGGGCCACCGGAGACTCCCAAGCGGTCTACTTCGTCTCGACCAGTCGCGGCGGCGTCTCGTATTTCACGCCGCCCGTGCGCGAACGCGTGGCGCGCGGGGGACTGGCCGACCTGCTCGTCTTCGACACGACGAGTGCGCCGATCCCGATCAACGTGCGTGGGCGACACGTCATTGTCACAGCGCCCGATTCGGCGACCGGCCGAGTGCGCACGCTGGTGGAGGCCTACGAGCTCAGCAACGACAGCTCGGTGACGCGCATCGCCCGCGGTCGACAAGGGATCACCTTCGATGCCGCCCTGCCCGAGGGCGTCACCGAGATCGCGCCGGGGCAAGGGGACGTGTCGAGCGACGCGATGGCGGTGCTCGACGGCCGCATTCGTCTCAACGCACCCCTCTCACCGGGGCTCAAACAGGTCACGTTCTCGTACGAGCTCCCCGTTGCGACCGATCCGATCGAGCTCCTCGTCGAGTCCGCCACGACCGTGCTGGAGGTCCTCGTCGAGGACGCGAACGCACAGGTCACAGGGGCCGGGCTCGTCGCCGTAGACCCCGTGCAGATCGAAGGGCGTGCGTTCCGTCGGTTCCTGGCTCAGGACGTCGCGGCGGCGCAGACCTTCAGTGTGTCGGTGCCCCCTGCGGCGTCGTCGCGGCAACTGCGGCTCATGTTGATCGTCACCGCCGTCGGCGCCGCCATGCTCCTCGGCCTCGGCCTGTTCGTCATGCGCGGCGGCCCCGGCGGATTCACGCGCCGCCGCGTTGACGACCCGGAGGCACTCGCACTCGCTGTCGCCGCGCTCGATGCAGCGCACGAACGCGTTGCCGCACCGACCGAGCAGCAGAAGGCCGAGCACTACCTGGCGCGCGCGCGCCTCAAGGGCCGTCTCTCTGCCGCGCTTGCCAAGCGCGACGGATTGGCGTAGGCTTCGCTCCACAACTGAAGGCGAACGCGGGACACGGAAGCCGGTGACATGCCGGCGCGGCCCCGCCACTGTATCGGGCAAGTAGTCGAACGTCCGCTCAACACCGCCACTGGACCGAGAGGTCTGGGAAGGCGAGCGAGACGGCCCGGAGCCAGGAGACGACCCACGTTCGCGCCACATATCCGGACCCTCGGGGGAGGGTCGGTGGCGTCGACGCGTTCCTGTCCTTGCGGACGAATCGCGCCGCGTGCATCGAGGCTCCTTCGTATTTCAGAAGGAGCCTTTCGTGTTTCCGTCCCAACTTCGTTCGCGAACTGTCGCCATCGCGGCCTGCGTACTCATCGCAGGCTGCGAGCGAGCCAAGGAGCCGGTGCCAGCGACGTCGCGCGCGGCGTCAGCGTCAGCGTCAGCGTCAGCGTCAGCGTCAGCGTTGGCGTCGGCCGCCGCGCGCGACGACTTCGGCGACTCGCTCGCGTTCGGCACTCCCGCCCGTCGAGTCGTATCGCTCAACCCCGTGACCACCGAGCTGATCTTCGCGCTCGGCGCCGGCGACCGACTCGTCGGCCGGACGCACTGGGACCTCTACCCTGAGTCGGCGCGTCTCGTCCCCGACGTGGGCAACGGGATGACGCCCAACGTCGAAGCGGTCCTCGGTCAGCGCCCCGACCTCGTGATCCTCTACGCCAGCGAGTCCAATCGCACCGCCGTCGCGCAGCTCGCGCGCGCTGGCGTGCGCACACTCACCTTTCGCACCGACCATATCGCGGACCTCGCACGCATCACACCGGTGATCGCGACGGCGCTCGGCGTGCCAGGTGCCGGTACCGCCGTGGTCGACAGTGTGCTCGCGAGTATCGCAACGGTGCGCGCGCTACCGTCGCCCCGCCGGGTCGTGCGCGCGTACTGGCATGTGTGGGACGCGCCCCTGCTCACGATCGGCAGCGAGAGCTACCTCACGGAACTGCTCGTCGCCGCCGGTGCCGAGAACGTCTTCGGTGATCTCGCCTCGGCGTCGCCGCAGGTCTCGCTCGAGGAGATCGCACGACGGGACCCCGATGTCATTCTCGCCGGGCCGAGCAACGCGGCCAAGCTGCGCACGCATCCCGCCTGGTCCGCGGTGAGGGCCGTGCGTGAGGGCCGTGTACTCGTGGTCGACACCATGCTCGTCGGGCGCCCCGGCGTGCGCATGGGAGAGGCCGCGAGGCACCTGCGCCGCCTGCTCTACCCGGAGGGTGTGCCGTGAGTCGGGCCCCGCGTCTGCTCTGGTGGATCCTCGCGCTCGCATTGCTCGTCGCCGTGACGCTCGGCCTCGCGGTCGGATCGGTCCCGCTCTCGACCTCCGACGTCTGGCGCGCGCTCATCGGCGTAGGTGATCCGGGTGCGTTGGCGATCGTGAATGACCTGCGACTTCCGCGAGTCACACTCGGGATCGTCGTCGGCGCGGGCCTCGCCGCGAGCGGAACAGCGTTGCAAGCGACGTTGCGCAACCCGCTCGCCGAACCGTATCTGCTCGGTGTGTCGGGCGGTGCGGCCGTCGGCGCGGTGCTTGCGCTTGTGCTCGGTCTCACCGGACCCGGCGTCGTCCCGCTCGCGGCGTTCGGTGGTGCGATGCTCGCGGTGCTGCTCGTATTGCTCGTCGCGCGAGCCGCGAGCGGCCGGGCCGATCCGCGGATACTGCTCATGGCCGGTGTCGTGGTCGGTGCGTTCTGCACTGCCGCGATCATGGTCGCGCTCGCGACGGCGCCCGAGGGCACGGTGCGCGGTGCGCTCTGGTGGATGATGGGCTCGCTCGGCGACGCGCAGTGGAGCGGCGTGCGGTGGATCGCGCTCTATGTGTCGGGTGGGATCGCGTGTCTGGCATGGTGGGGTCGCGATCTGGACGTCCTCGCGCTCGGCGAGGATGCTGCCGCCTCACTGGGGATCGACGTCGAGCGCGTGACGCGGCGCATCTATTTGGTGGCATCACTGCTCGCGGCCGCGACCGTCGCCGGCGCGGGTCTGATCGGCTTCGTCGGACTCATCGTGCCAGCCATCGCCCGCGCCCTGGGCACGCGGTCCACGCGTGAGACGGTCCTCGCGTCGGCCCTGGCTGGAGGCACGTTGGTCGTCGTCGCGGATCTTATCGCCCGCACGGTCGTGCGTCCCAACGAGCTCCCCCTGGGAGCGGTCACGGCACTCGTCGGCGTGCCGTTCTTCCTCTGGCGCCTGCGCGCCGGGGTGTCGCGATGATCCGCTTCGACGACGTGGTGCTTCGGTACGTCGGGAGCATGGAGCCCGCGGTGCGTGGGGTCTCACTTGAGGCGCCGGCCGGTCGGATCACCGCCGTGGTCGGCCCCAACGGGTCCGGCAAGAGCACACTCGTACGTACGCTCCTCGGCCGTCTCGTGCCGGAACGTGGCCGCGTCACGCTCGACGGCCGCCCGGTCAGCGCGCTCACGCGCCGCGAGGTCGCGACCACGCTCGCCGTGGTGCCTCAGCGCGAAGAGCCTGCGTTCCCGCTCAGTGCTCGCGATTTCATCGCGCTCGGCCGTTACCCGCACGGCAGCGCGTTCGGCGGACAGTCCGCCGCCGACCGCGAGGCGATCGCGAGCGCGGTCGAGCGGGCTGATGTGGGAGCACTGCTCGAGCGCAACACCGACGAACTCTCTGGCGGCGAGTGGCAGCGCGTGCGGATCGCGCGCGCGCTCGCGCAGGGCGGCCGAGCGCTCGTGCTCGACGAGCCGACGACCTTCCTTGACGTCGCGCACGAGATGGCCGTGTTCGAACTGCTCGATGCGCTCGCGCGCGCGGGGCAGTGCGTCCTGCTTGTGAGTCACCAACTCAATCTCGTGGCCCGCTTCGCGGACCACATCGTGTTGCTCCACCATGGCCGCGTCGCGGCCGCCGGAGCGCCGGCGGACGTGATGCGTGGGGAAGTGCTTGAGCGCGTCTACGAGTGGCCACTCGTCGTCACGCGCGACCCCGCCGTGGGTGCCCCCGTCCTCGTGCCCCTCCGCGGGCGCGGGACCCGCTGATCCTCCAACCTTCATCGGATACTGCATTGACCTCATTGCTCGTGCGCTCACTGATCGCACTCGCGGCGACACCGCTGCTCGTCATCGCGCAGCAGGGCGGCTCCGTTCGACTCCCCACCGAGGTCGTGACGGCGACCCGCGTGCCGGGCGCACTCGCCACGCCCACCGCCACCGCCACCGTGCTCTACGGCGAGGTCCTCCGCGCTGAGGGCGTGACGCACCTCGCTGACGCGTTGCAGCGCGTTCCCGGCATTTCGGTCGCACGGAGTTCGTCGTTCGGTTCGCAGACGGCGCTCTTCATGCGCGGCGGTCAGTCCAACTACGTGCGCGTGCTTCTCGACGGCGTGCCGCTCAATGAGCCGGGTGGCGTGCTGGATCTTGGTCGCATCACGCTCGACGATATCGAGCGGATCGAGATCGTACGTGGCCCCGCCAGTGTGCTCTACGGCTCGGAGGCCGTGACCGGTGTGATCCAGCTCTTCACGCGCAGGGCCGTCGCCGGGCACCGGTACGCGGAACTCGGTGGTGGCTCGTTTGGCGGACGCCGTGCCTCGCTCGGCGCCGACGGCACCATTGCGAGCGCGTCATGGTCCCTGCGCGGCGATCACCATGCAAGTGCCGGGATCCTGGAGTACAACAACGCGTACCGCAATGACGGGCTCACCGCATCGCTGGCGTTCGCACCCGGTGAGCGGCACGATCTGCGCATCACCTCGCGCTACAACGCGTCGAGCTATCAGTACCCGACCGGTTCGAGTGGCGCGCTCGAGGACCGAGACGCCGAACGCACGGAGCACCGAGTCCTCGTCGGTCTCGACGCGGGCCGACGCTGGAATGTCCGCAACGAGACGCGCCTGCAACTCGCGGCCAACACGCTCCACCCACGCACGAGCGACCGGTCCGACGACAACGCCGACACACTCGGGTTCTTCGGCTACCTCGCGCGCGGCGTCGTGACGCGGCGCATCGCCGACCTGCGGCACACCGTGCGCGTGGGGCAGGCACAATACCTCTCGTTCGGCGGCGAGTTCTCGCGCGACGTCGAGCGCTCAAGCTCCGTATCACTCAGCGAGTACGGTGACTTCGCCGACGCATTCGAGGCCGCGCGGGAGACCCGGGCCCTCTACGCGCAGGCGCTCGGCGACGCCGGGACGTTCTCGTACTCGCTCGGCGCTCGGGTCGACGACAACAGTGCGTTCGGCTCGTTCCGCACGGTGCGCGTCGGTGCTGCCTGGCGATTCGCGCGAGCGGCACGGCTCCGCGCGTCGCTCGGCAATGCGTTCAAGGCGCCGAGCTTCTTTGAGAACTTCGCGACCGGCTTCGCCGTGGGCAACGCGGCGTTGCGCCCAGAACGCACTCGGTCCGCAGAGCTCGGAGTCGAGGCGGCCGTGGGAACGGGCACGATGCTCCGTCTCACAGGCTTCACGCAACGGTTCCGCGACCTCATCCAGTACACGTTCGCGCCGCCGTCTCCGGGTGAGCCGAACTTCTACAACATCGCTGAGGCCAACGCGGGGGGCGTCGAAGTCGAGGCCACCGCGGCCGACATCGCCGGCTTTCGTGCTGGCGGCTCATATACCTGGACTGACACGCGCGTTGTTGACGCGGGCTTCGACTCGGGTGCGGGTGCGAACTTCGTCGCCGGCGGGAGACTGATCCGCCGCCCCGAGCACTCGGCGTCGGTGCAGCTCGCTCGGAGTGTCGCCGACGTTGGCACGTTCGGCGCGGTCGCCACCCGTACTGGTCGGCGCGAGGACCGGGACTTCGCCGCGTATCCGGCCACGCCGGTCCTGCTCGCGCCATTCACGACCGTCGACCTCTCGGCCGATCTGGGCTTGCCAACGCGGCTCCTGCCGTCCGCGCGGCTCCAGCTCCGCGTCGAGAACGTTGGCGCCGTGCGGTACGAGCGGATCGTCGGCTTCGCTGCTCCAGGACGCGCGTACTCCGTGGGCGTCATGCTCCGGCGCTGAGGCCGCTCGGCGATTTCCTCATGCAGTGGAAGGCAGCGCATCCCCCCCGACACGGCTGCGGTGCCCTGACGGGCGTCCTTCCCCGACGGTCGCCGACGTAAATTGCGCTGGTGATCCAGACCGAGGCGATCGTCCTGCACGGGTTCGACTATCGCGAGACCTCGCGCATCGTCCGCTTGGCCACGCGCGAGGCCGGCGTGGTGAGCGCGATCGCTCGCGGGGCCAAGCGACCCAAGAGTCGGTTCGGGTTGGGGCTCGACCTCTTCACGAGCGGCGTCGCGCATCTCACGCTGCTGCCCGGTCGCGATCTGCACACGCTCACCGGGTTCGACGCAACGCGGTCGCGCCCGGAGCTCGCCGCGTCGCTCGAGCGCTTTGCGGCCTCGGCCGCGCTGGGTGAGCTCTGCATGCGCTTCGCGTCCGAGGACGAAGGGGGGGCCATTCACGACACGCTCGCCATCGGTCTCGACGCGATCGGCGTCGCCGGCGAAACCGAGGTCGGTGGACGCACGCTTGCCGCTGCCTGGCGACTCGTGAGTGAACTCGGGTTCGCGCCTGTGCTCGACGGTTGTGCACTCTGCCATCGCGCGCTCGCCGACGACGAGGTCGTGCGCTTCGGCCACCGGTCGGGTGGCGCGCTCTGTCGAGCGTGCGCGGCGCTCATACCTGGCGCGCGCGTGCTGCCGCCCGAGGCCCGGCAAGCGTTGCTGCGATGGTTGCGCGAGGAGAGCGTGCCCGCACTCGACGAGCCGACGTTGCGGGCGCACTTGCGCCTGTTACGGGAGTTCGTCGAGGAGCATCTGGCCGACGGGCGCGCGCTGCGCGCGTGGGTCGCATGGGAGGCATCGCACCGGTGATCCTCGGCACCGCCGGTCACATCGACCACGGCAAGACCTCGCTCGTCCGCGCGCTCACCGGCGTGGACACCGATCGTTTGCCTGAGGAGAAGCGGCGCGGCATCACCATCGCGCTCGGCTTCGCACCGCTCGCGCTTGAGGGCGTGGGGACGATCGGCGTCGTCGACGTGCCAGGGCACGAGGCATTCGTGCGCACCATGCTCGCGGGCGCGTCGGGTATCGACCTCGCGTTGCTGGTGATCGCCGCGGACGAAGGCGTGATGCCGCAGACGCGCGAACACCTCGCGATCCTCACACTGCTCGGCGTGACGGCCGGTGTCATCGCGTTGACCAAGGCGGATCTCGTCGATGACGAGCTGCGTGAACTCGTCGCCGATGACGTCCGCGCGGCCGTTGCGGGTTCCGCCCTCGCCGACGCGCCGATCGTTCCGGTCTCGTCAGTGACCGGTGCCGGCCTCGATGACCTGCGAGCAGCGATCCGCGCTGCCGCGGCGCTGGTGCCCTCGCGCTCCGCCGATGACCCGTGGCGCATGCCGGTCGATCGCGTCTTCTCGGTCGCCGGCGCCGGCACGGTCGTGACGGGCACTGCCTGGTCGGGAACGATCGCGCGGGAGGCGACCGTGCGGATCCTGCCGACTGACCGCACGGCGCGTGTGCGTAGTCTCGAATCGCACGGTGCGGCGGCAACAACGGTCGGCGCCGGAACCCGCATCGCGCTCGCACTCGTGGGAGTCGACCGCGACGAGGTCGCACATGACGCGGTGCTCGTGCGCGCCGGCGATCCGTGGGAGCCGAGCAGCGTGCTGCGTGCGGATGTCGCACTGCTGCCGCACGCGCCAGCTGTCGGGGCGCGGCGTTGGCTGCGATTCCACCTCGGCACGGCCGACGTTGGCGCGCGCATCATTGCCGCTGGCGGACCGTTGACGCCGGGCGAGTCGCGCGCGGTACGCCTACTCCTCGACGGGCCAGTCGTCATGAGAGCAGGGGACCGGTTCGTCCTGCGCGCTGGTGGCACCGAGGGCACGATTGGCGGTGGCGTGGTCACCGACCCGCTTCCGCCGAGTCGACGTGCAAAGCCTTGGGTACGCACTGGTGCGTCCGATGCGGAGCGGCTCGAGTGGATGCTCCTCGAGAGCGGCGCGAGCGGACTGGTGGTCGCGTCGCTCCCGCTGAGGCTCGGACTTCGGCCCGCCCTGGTCGAGCGCCTGCTCAAGGATCTCGAGAGGGTCGTGCGCGTCGACGACCGCCTTGTGCGGCTTCCGGTGCTGGCGGCGTTGCGGTCCACGCTCATCGCACTCGTCGACCGCACGCACGCCGAACATCCGCTCGCGCCCGGTGTCGACCGCCAGACCGCCCGTGCGGCGCTGTCGCCGAACGCCGCGCTCGCCGACGAAGTGATACGCCGTACTGAACGTGCCGGGCTGATCGTGGTCGAGGGTGCGACGATCCGCGCCGTCGCATTCCAAGCGGGTGCCAGCGAGGGCGCGACCTCCGCCCGCGATCGACTCCTTGATCGCCTGCGCACTGCCGGCGTCGAGCCGCCCAGCCTGACGGAGCTCGTCACGGAGTTCGGTCCGGAAGTGCCAGCGCTCCTCAAACTCCTCGACAAGGAAAAGCGCATTGTGATGGTCGCACTCGACCGCCCGTTCGCGCGCGAGGGGGTCACTGACCTGCTCGGCCGCCTGCGCGCATATGTGAAGGCGGGCACGCCGTATTCACCGGCCGAGCTCCGCGACGCCCTGGGCATCACCCGCAAGTGGTTGATCCCGTTCCTCGAGTGGTGCGATCGCCAGCGCATCTCGCTTCGCCGCGACGACGGCCGCACCTTTGGGACGATACCGGAGAATCCCTGACGTCCAGTCTCATAGGCCGACCGAACCGCCAGTCTCGACACCGACCCAGCCGAAACGGCGTACGCTGTAAGGAGCGCCGTTTGCATCACAAAGAAGAGATGAGAGCGCGAGGAACGCAGCGCACCTCCCATCTCCCATCTCCCATCTGCCCCCAAGATGCTCTCCCCCGACCGCCTGACCGTAAAGTCCCAGGAAGCCCTGACCGAAGCGATCAGCCACGCGCGTCGGAACGGCAACCCTCTGGTCCACGACACGCACCTCCTCGTCGCTCTGCTCGCACAGGACGACGGCATCGTCGTGCCGATCCTGCAGAAGATGGGTGTGACCGTCGCGCCACTCCGCGAGGCGCTCGAGCGCGAGATTGCGCGATACCCCAAGCAGAGCGACGCGCAGCCGAACCTCGCTCGCGAGCTCACCGCCGTGCTCGATCAGGCCGAGAAGGAGGCCAAGGCGCTCGGGGACGAGTACGTATCGATCGAACACCTGTTGATCGCCCTCGCCGACGTGAAGGGCGCCGAGACGGCCAACCTCCTCAAGGCCCAACGCGTCACGAAGAAGGGCCTGCTCGAGGCGCTCCAGGTCGTGCGCGGCGCGCACAAGGTCACCGACCAGACGCCGGAGAATAAGTATCAGGCGTTGGCGAAGTACACGCGCGACCTCACCGAGGACGCGCGGAAGGGCAAGCTCGACCCTGTGATCGGTCGCGACGAGGAGATCCGTCGCGTGGTGCAGGTCCTCTCGCGCCGCACCAAGAACAACCCGGTCCTCATCGGTGAGCCGGGCGTGGGCAAGACCGCGATCGCCGAGGGCCTCGCCCAGCGCATCGTGAACGGCGACGTACCGGAGTCGCTCCGCAACAAGCAACTCGTCTCGCTCGACCTCGGCGCACTCATCGCCGGCGCCAAGTTCCGCGGCGAGTTCGAGGAACGCCTCAAGGCAGTACTCAAGGAAATCACCTCGAGCGCGGGGCAGTTCGTGATGTTCATCGACGAACTGCACACGATCGTCGGTGCCGGCAAGGCCGAGGGCTCGATGGATGCCGGCAACATGCTCAAGCCGATGTTGGCGCGCGGCGAACTGCGCGTGGTCGGTGCGACCACGCTCGACGAGTATCGCAAGCATGTCTAAAAGTACCCGGCGCTCGAGCGCCGCTTCCAGCCCGTCTTCGTCGGCGAGCCGACGGTCGAGAGCACGATCGCGATCCTGCGCGGCCTCAAGGAGCGCTACGAGTCGCACCACGGCGTGCGCATCACCGACGGCGCGCTCGTCGCGGCGGCCACGCTCTCCAACCGGTACATCGGCGACCGGTTCCTTCCGGACAAGGCGATCGACCTCATGGACGAGGCCGCGTCGCGGCTGCGTATCGAGATCGATTCGCTGCCGCAGGAGATCGACGAGGTCGAGCGTCGCGTCGTGCAGCTCGAGATCGAGCGCCAGGCGCTCGCCAAGGAGAAGGACAAGGCGACGGTCGAGCGTCGACACGTGATCGAGCAGGAACTCGCGCAGCTGCGCGAGAAGGCCGGCGGCATGAAGGCCCAGTGGCAACTCGAGAAGGACGCGCTGGGGAACGTCGGCAAGCTCAAGCAGCAACTCGAAGAAGCCCGCACGGAGGTCGACCGCGCCACGCGCGCCGGCGACCTCGGCAAGGCCGCCGAGATGCAGTACGGGACCGTGCCCAAGCTCGAGGCCGAGCTCAAGCAGGTCGAGGAGCGCCTGTCGTCGCAGAAGACGAGCGGTGCGCGGTTCCTCAAGGAGGAGGTCACCGCCGACGACATCGCCGAGATCGTTGCACGCTGGACCGGCATTCCGGTCACGCGCATGCTCGAGTCCGAGCGTGAACGTCTCGCGAAGCTCGATCAGGAACTCGCCAAGCGCGTCGTCGGTCAGACGGAAGCGGTCACCGCGGTGGCCAACGCCGTGCGCCGCTCGCGCGCGGGTCTGCAGGATCCCAACCGGCCGATCGGGTCGTTCATCTTCTTGGGTCCCACCGGCGTAGGCAAGACGGAAACGGCGCGGGCACTCGCCCATTTCCTCTTCGACGACGAATCGGCCATGGTCCGCATCGACATGTCCGAGTACATGGAGAAGCACGCGGTCTCGCGCCTCGTCGGCGCTCCTCCCGGATACGTCGGCTTCGAGGAGGGAGGGCAACTCACCGAGGCGGTGCGCCGTCGACCGTACAGCGTGGTGCTCTTCGACGAGATCGAGAAGGCGCACCCGGACGTGTTCAATATCCTGCTGCAGATCCTCGACGACGGCCGTCTCACCGACTCGCAGGGTCGCACGGTCGACTTTCGCAATACGGTCATCATCATGACCTCGAACATCGGATCGTCGTGGATCCTCGAGACCGGCACGAGCGACTGGGCGCTGGTGGAGACGCAGGTCACGGCCGCGCTACGAGGGCACTTCAAGCCCGAGTTCCTCAACCGCGTGGACGACATCGTCATCTTCCGTCCGCTCGGCGAAGCGCAGATCGGACATATAGTGGGGCTGCAGTTGCACCGCCTCGACAAGTTGCTCGCGGACCGCAAGATCACGCTCACCCTGTCCGACGAGGCCAAGGCGCTCATCGCGACTGAAGGCTACGAGCCCGCCTTCGGAGCCCGTCCCCTCAAACGTGCCATCCAGCGGCTACTGCAGAACCCGTTGGCACTGGCGCTCCTCGAGGGCAAGTTCAAGGATGGCGACAGGATCGTCGCGAAGGTGGCGGGGGACCATATCGAGTTCGAGGTGGCGTGATCCTGATCCTCCTGAGGCGAGGCGTGCGAGGGGCGCTGGGGACGATCGTCGTCCTCGTCGTCCTCGTGCTCCTGCGCGGCCCGTCGACGCGATCCAGTTCGAGTGCAACTACGTCGGTGTGCGCGACACACTATGGGTGGGCGCCCGCATGAAGAGTGGTCCCGTGACTTTCGCCACGCGCAGCGAAGAAGATGCATTCTGGATGGGCGAAGCCCTGGTCGAAGCGGAACGGGCGTCCAGGACAGGAGAGGTGCCGGTCGGCGCGGTGATCGTACACAACGGGGCGATCGTCTCGCGCGGCTGCAATGCGATGATCGCGGGCAAGGACGCGACGCAACACGCTGAGATGCGTGTCATCAAGGCCGCCGCCTACGCTGTCGGTGACACGCGGCTCACCACGGCGACCCTCTACGTGACGCTCGAGCCGTGCGCGATGTGCGCCGGCGCGATCGTGCTCGCGCGCGTGGGGCGCGTCGTCTTCGGCGCGTGGGACGACAAGGCCGGCATGGCGGGCTCGGTCGCGGACCTGCTACGGCATCCCCGGCTCAACCACCGCCCTGAGGTGCAGGGCGGGGTGCTCGCGGAGGAGTGCGGGGCAGTGCTCACGGAGTTCTTTCGCGCTCGGCGGACGTAACGGGGGAGTGGACTTGGAGACAGCGGCGCACCTGTCTTTATCATCCGAATGAGAAGTACTACGCGTTCTCGCGCAGGCAACTCATCGAGGCCGAACTCGGAGCGTCGATATTCTAGCTATTTCGCGGGTATGGATGTCAGGCTAGCTGCAATGCACTTCGTCTGCTTTCTTCGTTCGGAGCTTCGCGTCCGCTCCGAACGATTCCACTTCTCACGGAGGGAATGATGCGCCACCTGAACTACCTGCTTGCCGCGTGCCCATCGGGAATGTTGGCGAGTTGCAGTCTGCTGGGGCCGTCAGAACCGCGCCTCGCCGAGCTGACGCTGGTGCCGTCTGATTCCGTGGTTGCACCACCCGCGGTCCTTTTATTCTATGCGCATGCAACCGAGGTCGTGGTGCGGTAAGTTTGTGGGATGGGAATGCGATTTAGTTGAGACCCGCGGAAGGCCTCCGCGAACGTCAAGAAGCACGGCGTATCGTTTGTGGAGGCCAGCACCGCGTTCGCTGATCCCCTCTCGATCACCGTTCCAGACCCAGATCACTCCACGGACGAGACCCGGTTTCTGCTGATCGGGTGCTCCACCCAGCAGCGCCTTGCTGTCGTGATTCATGCCGAGCGTAGTGAGTCGGACATCCGGCTCATCAGCGCTCGCCTTGCTAGCCGCCGCGAGCGGCGCATCTATGAAGAAAACGCCTAGCCGAGTACGGGAGGGTAGCACAATGCGCGCGGAGTACGACTTCAGCGGCGGTGTGCGTGGGAAGTACGCGAAGCGGTATGCGCAGGGCTCGAACATCGTCGTGCTTGAACCCGACGTGGCCGAAGCCTTTCCAACCGCGCGTGCGGTGAACACGGCGCTGCGCAAGTTGCTTCGCGAATCGCCGGGTCGGCCGCGCCGCACGTCCCGTCCCCGCAGCGCATAACGGAGGTTGTGCCGTGGCCGCTTCCATAAGAGCCGGTGGGCGGCCGCGCCCAACCCCAAGGTACGATACAGCGCGGCCGCCCACCCGCGTGGCGAGACCGCCAACGGCCCCAACCACCCGTATGCGCGGGGGGGCCCGGGCGGGCGGCGCGGCCGACCCCGCG
>JANOTB010000086.1:0-4064 GCA_031416115.1 Gemmatimonadota bacterium | reverse complement strand
ATGTCGTCGCGATCGAGATCGAGCGGCTTGGCGAAGCGCAGCGGTTCAACGCCAAGAAAGAGGCCGAGCGAGTTGACGCGAGCCAGTGAATCGCGGCGGTCACTCGCCGAAGTCACGTTCGCGCGGCGTCAACGTCGCTAGTGTAGTGTCTCCAACGCTTCTTTACATTTGGCGATCTTCGCCAAGATGCTCTCGGCCGAAGCGGTCCACACGAAGATGTGCGGATTTTGATTGGACTGCTTGAGATAGTCGTCGATGACGGCGATGAGCTCGGGGACGGTCTCAAACGAGCCGCGACGGATCCGCTTTTCGGTCAGGTCGCGGAACCAGCGCTCGATCAGGTTGAGCCATGAGCTGGACGTCGGCGTAAAATGCATGTGAAACCGGGGATGCCGGCGGAGCCAGCTCTTGACCCGCGGATGCTTGTGCGTGCCGTAGTTGTCGACGATCAGGTGCAGATCAAGGTCGGCCGGGGTTTCGGCATCAATCTTCTTCAGGAACCGAAGGAACTCTTGATGCCGATGGCGCGGCATGCAGTCGCCGATCACGTGGCCATCCAGCAGACTCAGCGCGGCGAACAGGGTCGTCGTCCCATTGCGCTTGTAGTCGTGCGTCATCGTCCCGCACCGCCCCTTCTTCAGTGGCAAGCCCGGTTGTGTGCGATCCAACGCTTGGATCTGCGATTTCTCATCGACGCACAGCACCAGCGCTCGGTCGGGTGGATTGAGATACAACCCCACGATGTCGTGCAGTTTCTCGACGAACTGCTTGTCCCGGCTGAGCTTGAACGTCTTCGTCAGATGCGGCTTCAGATTGTAGCGATTCCAGATGCGTTGCACCGTCGCCGCGCTGACGCCCTGCGCCGCCGCCATGGTGCGCACACTCCAGTGCGTCGCATTCGCAGGCTTCGTCTGGAGCGTCGCGTCCACAATCGCCCGGACGCGGTCCTCCGTGATTTCCGGAATGCGGCCGGGACGCGGCGCGTCCTTCGCCAACCCCTCGAGCCGCAGCGCCAAGAAGCGCTCGCGCCACAGCTGGACGGTCGGGCGCGAGACGCGCAGCACCCGCGCAATCTCCTGACTCTCGACCCCCGCCGCCGCGAGCTGGATGATTTGGGCACGCTGAACCTGCCGAACCGCCAGGCTGCGACTTCGCGCCCACGTGTCCAGCGTGGTCTCCTCCTCAGCGCTCAGCAGAATCGCAGCGGCCTGACGGCTCATGGCCAACACGATACTACCGCTTTACATATAAGTCAATATATTTCTGAGACACTACACTAGGTGCCGGCAAGAGGCCCGACATCATTGACACACAGTCGATGATTGCTGCGTATTTTGCTGAAGTCGATCAGTCGTTTCGCTCGAAGTCGATCAGCTGTTTCGGTTGAAGTCGATCAGTGGTTTCGGTTGATCTCGATCACGTGATCGTCGCTGGAGTTCGCAGGATCGGGTTAGTCCGTGAGTGGCGGGGTCGGAGCGGCGGCCGGCTGAAGTCGGCGCAGCGATCCCCCGGTGAGGGTGATGCGGTGGGCGTGATGCACGAGTCGATCGAGAATCGCGTCGCCAAACGTGGCGTCGCCGATCAGATCGTGCCAGTGATCGACCGGGACTTGGCTGGTCACTAGGGTCGCGCGACGACCCGTGCGATCCTCCATGATCTCGAGTAGATCACGCCGTTCGCGATCCCCCAGGGGCGCGAGGCCCCAATCGTCAAGGATGAGCAGGTCGGCCTTCGCGAGTTGTTGGAGCATCCGCCCATAGGAGCCGTCGCCGCGTGCCGGCGCGAGATCGCCCAAGAGGCGGGGGAGCCGGACGTAGCGCACCGTCGCGCCCTGGCGACAGGCGGCGTGCCCGAGCGCGCAGGCCAGCCAGCTTTTCCCGGTGCCGGTCGGACCGACGATCAGCAAGACGGTGTGTTGCCGGACCCAGTCGCCGCCCGCGAGCTGGAGGAAGAGGCCGCGATCGAGGCCGCGCTTCACGCGAAAGTTGACGTCTTCGACACACGCGGCGTGCCGGAAGCGCGCCAGCTGCAGGAGCCGGGTGAGCCGCCGATCGTCGCGGGCGAGCTTCTCCCGCTCGAGCAGGAGCGCGAAGCGATCCTCGAAGGCGAGGGTGGCCATGTCCGGAATGCCCGCGTGCTCTTCGAGCGCTTGGGCCATGCCGGTGAGGCGAAGGGACTGCAGGAGGGCGAGCGTTTGTTGCAGGAGCATGGGACTCTCACGCGCGAAGGAGGGGACGACGGGGGACGACGGGAGACGACGGGAGACGGCGCGTTACGCGTGGAGGTCGGAGACCTCCGAGGTGCGGTAGTAGGTGGCGCCGCGCACGTGCGCGTGCTGGGCCGGGAGGTGGAGGGTGAGCGGCGCCTCGACCGGGAGTTTGTCGAGGCCCGCGAGGAGAATCGACCGGACCGAGCGATACGAGATCGTGCCCGAGACGCGGGCGCGCGCACATGCGGCCTCGAGCCGGGGCGCCGTGTAGCGCTTGGCGAGCGAGAGCAGCCCGAGGCAGCTCCGATACCCTTGCTCGGGATGGGGCTTGTGTTCGAGGATGTGCGCGACGGCGGCCGCCGCCGCGGGACCGATGTCACCGCCCCAGCGCATCAGGCGGGCCGGCGTCCACTGGAGATGGGCCTGATGACTCTTCGGCCGATGCGCCGGATCGGTCGTGAAGCGCCCATGCCCGCTCGGGCCCACACTGCGCCGATGCGCGGCGATGCGCGTCCCGTGCTGGAGGATCTCGATCATTGTCGCAGTGAGCCGCACCCGCACCGTCGCTTTGAGGTACGCGTGGGGCACGCTGTAGAAGTGCCGCTCGATCGACACGTGATAGTCGATGTGCACTTTCGCCGTGCGCCACTCGGCAAACTCGTAGCGCTCGCTCGGGAGGGGCCGGAGCGCCGCCCGCTCCAGGGCCTCGAAGACCGAGCGGCGCGAGCCCGCGAGCAGCTGAAAGGGGCGCGCGTTGACGCGCGCCAGTCGCTCGGCGATCGCCGCATTGAGCTGGGCGAGGGAGTGGAAGCGGTGATGCCGGAGGGGGGCGAGGATCTCCCGCGTCACGATCAACACGCCGCCCTCGACTTTCGCTTTGTCGCGCGGGGCGGCCACGCGCGTGGGGAGGATCACGGTGCCATAGTGGGTGGCGAAGTCCTGATAGGTCGCGTTCACCTCGGGTTCGTAGAAGCACGCGCGGGTCACGCCGGTCCGCAGATTGTCGGGCACGGTCAGCGCGGTCACGCCGCCGTAGAACTCGGCCATCCGCACATGCGAGGCGATCCAGTCGGGGAGTTGCTGGGTCCACGTCGCCTCGGCGAACAGCAAATGGCTCGCGCCCAGCGCCCCGACAAAGATCTGGGCCGCGCGCACCGCGCCGGTCTCGAGGTCGAGGACCTCCATCGTCAGCCCGGCGTAATCGACGAAGGTGCGCTCGCCCGCCTTGTGCTCCTGCCGGAGCACGGGGTCGAGGCGGCTGGCCCACGCGTGGTACCGCGCGCAGAACTGCGTGTACTGGTAGCAGTGCGCGCGCGTCGGCGTGCCCTCGTGCGCCAGCTGATACTCCACCCAGAGCAGTTGGAGCGTCACGCCTTTGCGTTTCAGTTCGCGATGCACGGTGGCCCACTCCGGCAGGGGCCGGCTGTCCGGGTCCGGCAGCGGCGACCGCGCAAACAGCCGACGATCGAGCGCGGCCTCGTCGCAGTCGGGCGGCAGTGGCCACGAGAGCCCGCTCGCCCGAAACCGGCTGAGGCAGAGACTCACCGAGCTCTGCGAGAGCGCGAGGCTGCCGGCAATCTGGCGTTGGCTGCGCCCGCCCTCGTAGGCGAGCCGCAGAATGTCGAGCACTTTACGCATCGGGATCCGTTCAGCAGCCACCGCGTCGCTCCGGGAAGAAGATCCCGGAAGGATCGCGTCGTGGCGGGAAAGGACCCTGCGGCCTTCAGCTCAGATCAGGTGATCGACATCGACCGAAACGAGTGATCGACATGGACCGAAATGGGTGATCGACATGGGCCGAAATACGCAAACGTGGCCAGCTGAGCGACGGCGCGCACGTAGGCCTCGACGGTGC
>JANOTB010000085.1:0-2556 GCA_031416115.1 Gemmatimonadota bacterium | reverse complement strand
GGCTGAGGCGCCAGGTCAGTACGCCGCGCAGCGCCGCTTTTTTTCGGATCTTGCCGCAGCGGATCCGCGGATCTCGCACCATGTCGGACGACTGGAGACGCGCGTGGTTCAGAACGAGGCAGCGGATGAACTTCTCAAGATGCTGAACTCACTTCCCGTGCGCATCGACATCCGGGTCTACAAGGATCTGGTTGGGCTGGCGCAGAAGTACCGAAGAGTCGCAGTCAAGGTGGAGAAGGCGGTCGACGTCCAGATCGCGGTGGACATGGTAAGCATGGCGCAGCGGAACGCATACGACGCGGCCTACCTCCTCTCCGCCGACGGGGATCTTACGCCCGCTGTCAGTGAGGCGCGTTCCTTGGGGAAGCAGGTGTTCGTGGCCTCGCCGAACCGAGGCGCCCAGCTTGCGGCCGCGGCCAGCGCGTACATCCGAGTGGACGCGGACTGGTTCAAGGATTGCTGGCCCTGACGAGCGCGATAGAACGAGTCCAGCTCGCTCGAGCGACAGGGGCATCCTGGTCTTCTCTGCGAAGGCCATCGGCTAACTCCTCTGGGACATGCGGCGCGACTACGCCGCGGTGGAATGGCGACTCCCAGAGATGCTAGCCGATGGCCTTCCTGCGTAAGTCCACGTCGAGTCAGTGACAAAAACCTCTGCACGCCACTGTGTCGGAGTCGCGTGGCGGTCTGCGGGACTCGCGTGGCGGTCGGTGCAAGTCGGGTGGCGGGCGGTGCAACCCGAGTGGCGGCGGGTGATCCGAGGATGACACGAGGTGCGCGGGTGAGCGATTCCCTTACTGGTGCATCTGTCGAGGGAGACGATTCCTCTGAATGTCTGATTGACTGAGGGTGCTGTCAGATCGACGCTGGTTTTCGAATCGCCCCCGGAATGTCTATAGAAGCGATCGCGTCTAGGCCCGGACCAGCCGTCGGCACCCCTCGGGACCCAGATGGAGCACCTCGCCGCCATGTCGTGCCGCCCACGCCTCGGCCAAGATTCCGCGGTGACAATCCTCAGGGTGCCGTTCGAAGCAGGTCAGGGCGATGCGACGGTGCGTCACGCCCTGCTCGAGGAGTGCGCTGGTCAGGCACGCCATCACCTCCGGATGATGCTGCACATAGGACCGATACAGCACGAGGCACTCCGCGTGGCTGCGCGCGGCCTCACGTAGCCACTTGGGGTTCCCGGCCGCCCGAAGATGCTCGTAGGCGATCCCAGCCGACTTCAGGCCCGCAGAGAAGGCCGTCTTGGAGAAGCCCGGCTTGTGCGACCACGCGGTCTCGCGCACGTCGAGCACCACCTCGACTCCATTCGACAGGAGCAGGTCGATGTACTCGTCGAGCGAGCGCTTCTCGTAGCCGATCGTACAGAGGGGCATTCAGGGCTCCGAGCGGGGCACGGGCCGCGGCTTCGCACCCTCGACCGGCAGCGCGGCATCGCGACTCCACTCGTCGAACGACCCATCGTACATCCGCACGTCGCGGCCGAGCACGCGCAACGCCAGATACATCCAAGAGCCTTGCACGCCGATATGGCAATAGCTCACCAGCGACTCGTCGGCGCCGATCCCTGCCGAACTCACGAGACCCGCGAGCTCCTCACGCGACCGCAGCGTGCCGTCGGCGTTGGTGACCGTGCTGAACGGGAGGTTCACCGCGCTGGCGATATGACCGCCGCGCGGCATCTGGTTGTCGCGCAGGTCCTGGTAAAAGACGGTGTCGCGCGCGTCGACGATCCGCATGCCGGTCCGTCCGATGGTCGCGACCACATCGTCCTTGGTCGCGCGTCGAGCGGTCTCGGGCGCGAGCATGAGGCTCGCGACGGTCGCGATCCGCTTGCCCGCTCCGGACGCGACGTAGCGTGCTTCGCGCACCCACTTGGGATACCCGCCGTCGAGCACGGCCACGCGCCCGGCAAGACCCGCCCACTCGAGCGTGAAGAAGGTGCGTCCTGCTCGCACGAAGCTCGCCGGCTGGTCGAACACCACCACCACACGACTCGTCGCCGTCACGCCCTTCGCGCGTAGCATCGCCTGCAGCGCCTCACCCGACGGCAGCTCGACGCGCAGTCCGCCGGTCGTGGACGGCGCGACGACGTCACGGTTGTAGTCGAGCGCAACGGCGCCCGGCACGTGCCCCTTCGCGAACTCCTCGGCGGTACCGAGTTGGAGGATCACGAGGTCGGGCCGGCCGATCTCGCGCTGCAGCCACTCCGTGCTCACGAGCGGTTCGATCGCCGGTCCGGTGCGCGCCATCGCGCCGACCGCCGCGACCGATTGGGCGTCGGCGGACCCGAGGGGTAACGCGGCCGCGAGCACGGCGCAGGCCGTGCGTCGCAGCGCGCGTGACGCCATGCCTGCCGCGTGTTGCGTCGTCGGCATCACTGTATCACCCCCGCCGCGAGCCCGACCTTCTTGATCGCCCGCACCGCGTAGTCGAGGTCGTCGCGCGTGTGCGCCGCCGAGATCTGGCACCGCAGTCTCGCCGTACCCACCGGCACCACCGGGAAGCCGAACCCGGTCACGAAGATCCCCTCGTCGAGCAACAGTTCGCTCA
>JANOTB010000084.1:0-15299 GCA_031416115.1 Gemmatimonadota bacterium | reverse complement strand
GCCACACGCGTGACCACGACCGCTTCCCCGATCATCAATCGTTCGTAGCCGGCGGGTGCGACGACGGCCGACGCGTTCACCGCTTGACGCGGAAGACCGGGAGGGCCTGACTCTTGCCTTTGAGTTCCATCGGCGGGAGTGCCTCGAGCGGCGGTGGCGCACCGAGTGCGGCGCGGAACGGATCGGAGAGCAGGATCTCCCCGGGGCCTGCGACGCCGCAGAGGCGGCTCGACACGTTCACGGGGTCTCCGATCACAGTGTACTCAAGACGCCGATCGCTCCCGATGTTGCCGGCGAACACATCGCCCACGTTGAGCCCGATGCCGATCTGGATCACCGGACGGCCCTCGGTGCGCCAGCGCGCGTTGAGTCGGTCGAGTTCCTCCATCATGTCGAGCGCGGACTGCATCGCGCGGTCGCAGTCGTCGTGCTCGCCGATCGGGGCTCCCCACTGCGCCATGACGCAGTCGCCGATGAACTTGTCGAGCGTGCCGCCATGACGGAACACGCACTCCACCATCTCGGTGAAGTACTCCGTGAGGAGCTTCGCCATGGTGTCGGGGTTCATCGTCTCCGAGAGCGCGGTGAAACCGCGGATGTCGGAGAAGAGGATCGCCACCCGGCGCTTGTCACCGCCGAGCTTCACCGCGTCGGGGCTCGACGCGATGCGCGCCGCGAGGTGCGGCGTGAAGAAGCGCTCGAAGTTGCTACGCGCGAGCGCCTCCTTGCGGATCCGCTCGGCCAACTGTCCGTTCTCGATCGCCACCGCCGCGATCCCCGAGAACGCGATCAGGAAGTCGAGGTCGGTCTCGTTGAAACGCTTGAGCGAGAAGTTGTCGACGTAGAGCACGCCAAGCACGCGCGCCTCGCTGCCGATCAGCGGCACACACATCGCCGACTTGATCTTCTGCAGCATCACCGACTGTCCGGTGAAGCGCTGGTCGTCAGCGGCGTCGTCGGAGAGGACGGCGACCTTGTCGTCGACGGCCATCCGTGAGATCGACTGCGGGATGTCGCTCGACGCACGCTCGCCACGGCGGTCGCGCGAGATCTTCGGGTGGAGGGTCCCGAACTCGTCGGTCAGCTGGATCGCGCAGCGATCGGCCTCAAGCACCTGGAAGGCATACTCGGCGATCTTCTGCAACAGCGCTTCGATGTCGGCCGACCGGGTGAGTCCCTTGGACACCTCGAGCAGGATCGCGAGGCGGCGGCGGTCCTTGTCGGCCGGGTCGGTGCCGGGCGCCGAGTCGCCGATCTTTCCCTGACCGCCGAGCGACAGGGCCTCTCCGGTCTTGGGAATCTGTCGTACGATCGTCGCGCCGCCGCGAGGGGCGCCGCCACCAGGCGCCGCCGCGGCAGCGGCCCGCACCGGCGCAACGACCTCGAGGCGGAAGACGACCTTCCCGAACGTCACTTCGTCGCCCGGCACCAGGAGCGACTTGTCGATCTGCACACCGTTCACGAAGGTCCCGTTGCTCGACCCCCCGTCAGTCACCTCGACGCCGCCCGGCGTGACCTTGAGATCGGCATGCTTGCGCGAGATCGTCGGGTCGACGACCGGGCAGTCATTCGTGACCGCACGCCCCACGCTCAGCAGGGAGTTGCCCGAGAGCTCGAATGTGTAGGCGTTCCCGACGCCGATCAGCCGATAGTGCATCAGGGAAATATGCCGCTCGGGGCGGGGGAGTGCGACTGCCGTTCCGCCGCCCGCACCCGACCGATCGCCGTGAGCATCGCCCGCGCCTTGTTCTCGGTCTCGTCCCATTCCTTCACCGGGTCCGAGTCGGCGACGATCCCCGCCCCCGCCTGCACCGAGACCTCGGCTCCCGCCATGACGCAGGTGCGGATGGTGATCGCCAGGTCCATGCGGCGGTCTCCCCACGCGATATAGCCGAGGGCCCCCGCGTACGGGCCTCGCCGCTCGGGCTCGAGCGCGTCGATCAGTTGCATCGCGCGGACCTTCGGCGCGCCAGTCATCGTTCCGGCCGGAAACACCGCGCGGAACGTTTCCAGTGCCGACCCGTCGTCACGCAGCGTGCCCTCGACCTGGCTCACCAGGTGATGTACGTGCGAGTAGCGCTCGACCTGCATCAACTCCGTCACCTCGACCGAGCCGTACCTCGCCACGCGACCCACATCGTTCCGCCCGAGGTCGACCAGCATGATGTGTTCCGCGCGCTCCTTCTCGTCGGCGAGCAGCTCGGCGGCGAGCGCATCGTCCTCGGCGGGCGTGCGGCCTCGCGGACGGGTGCCCGCGATCGGTCGTACCACCACACGCCCGGCGGCCACGCGCACCAGCAGCTCGGGCGAACTCCCGACGATCTCGAGGTCCTCGAGCACCAAGTGGTACATGTACGGCGACGGATTGAGCGCACGGATCGCGCGGTAGAGGGCCGTCCCGCTGAAGTCGCGCGGCAGGTGGATGCGGCGCGCCAGCAGGGCCTGAAAGACGTCCCCGGCGAGGATGTGCTCCTTGATCCGTCGCACGTCGGCCATGAACCGGTCGCGCTCGTACGTCGACTCGCCCGACGCCGGCTTGGCCTCGGGGTCGAGCTCGAGCGGTGGCAGCGACGGACCCGTGCGCAGCCGCGCGAGCGTCGCGTCGATCTCCGCCTGAGCGCTTTCCCAGGCTGAGCGGCACGCGGCCTCATCTGCCGGGTCCGGCGCGACGACCGACGCCACCACACGCGCCTGCGCCCGGAGGTTGTCGACGATCACCACCGTGCCCGTCAGTAGAAAGAGCGCGTCTGGCGCGGCGATCCCGCGGGGCGGGGGCGTCCCGATCCGTTCTATGTGTCGCACCACGTCGTACGAGAAGAAGCCCACGGCTCCACCCCAGAACGCGCCCAGTTCCGGTGTCTCGATCGGTGCATGCCGCGTGAGCAGTCTGCGGAGATCGGCGAACGGATCGTCGCTCTGCCGGGCTCCGTGCCAGCCGTGCTCGGCGTCCCAGTCCTCGACCACGCCGTCGGTAAGGCGCCACGCCGCCCGGGGAGCGGTACCCAGGAAGGTGTAGCGGGCCCAGGTCTCGCCGCCGGCCGGCGCCGACTCGAGCAGGAACGCGAACGGCGCCTGCCGCAGTCGATGAAAGGCCGCGACAGCCGTGTCAGCGTCCAGAAGATGGTCGCGCCAGACCGGGACGAGCGCGTCGCGCACGCACCGCCGGCGAAATTCCTCGAACCTCATCGCAATGCCGCGGTTGTGAGGCGGCGCGCTTCCATCGAAATTCCCGTCATGCGTTCCCTGCGCGCGCTCATCATCGCGGCCTGTTCGGTCGTGGGTCCACTGGTCTCGGTCCTGCCGGCGCAGGAGGGCTGGAACGACGGCCGCACCCGCGCGCTCGTCATTGCCGCTATCGCCCGCCGCACCGCGCAGCTCGCCGACACCGGTCTCGTCGACTACACGGCGCGGGCGCACGGGTATATCACCTTCCTCGCGCAACTCGGCTCCGGCTTCGCACTGCCGCCGGCCGTGATCAAGTCGGACGAGTTGATGCTCGAAGTCTATTGGGGCGCGCCCGACCGGAGCAAGCAGCGCATCATCGGGCGGCGCGACACGCTCCTGCTCCCGACCGACATCAACTATCACCGCGACCACCTCGGCGTGGTCCAGAACAACTTCCCGGCGATCATCCGCTTGGGCGACGGCGACGAGGTGCGCGACGTGCCGCACCCGCTCTCGCCGTTGGGGTTCGAGTCATACGATTATCGGATCGTCGACTCACTGAGCATCCGCACCACCGATCGCGCGATCGACGTCATCCAGGTGAACGTGCGCCCCAAGGACGACACGCAGCCAGGAGCGGTCGGGGCCGTGTTCATCGACCGTGTGTCGTCGAGCGTGGTGCGCATGAGCTTCTCGTTCACGCGGGCCGCACTCAAGGACAAGCAGCTTGAGGATGTCTCGGTGATCCTAGAGAACGGCCTGGTGGACGGTCGCTTCTGGCTGCCCCGCCGCCAGGAGATCGAGATCCGGCGTTCGGCCACGTGGATGGATTTCCCGGCGCGAGGCATCATCCGCGGACGGTGGGAGATCTGCTGCATCACCACCAACCAGTCGCTCCCACGGCAGACCTTTGTTGGGCCGGAGATCGTGGAGGTGCCGCGTGCGCAGCAGCGTGCGTATCCGTTCGAGGGCGACCTGTTGCGCACGCTGCCCGACGAGGTGCGCGCGCTCGACGCTGCCGAAGTGCGGCGCGTGCAGGAGGAAGCACGCGCCCTTGTGCGCGCCGGGGCATTGGCCCGCGCCCGCACCACGAGCCCGTCGGCGCGGAGCGTGTCGGACATCGTGCGAGTGAACCGCGCCGAGGGCTTCGCACTGGGCGGCGGAGTGAGGCAGTCGCTGGGGAATGGCTTCACCATGACTGTCGGCGGTCGCTACGGCTTCGCCGACTCGCGTGCCAAGGGGCGGGCGGAGCTCGCGTGGGAATCGGCGCGCGGACATCGCGTCACACTCGAGGGGCGCAACGACTTTGCCGAGGTCGGAGACGCGCAGGAGGTGAGCGGACTGCGCAACTCGATCGCGGCGCAGGAGTTCGGTTCCGACTGGACCGATCCGTATGGCGTTGCCGGCGGCGCACTACGGCTCGCCTTGGCGCCACGAGGCCGCAGGCGCGTAGCGCTCGAAATGGTGCGAGAGCGACAGGCGCCGTTGCTGCTGCGGGCCGCGCCCGCAACCGGTCGCTATGAACCGCTCTTTGCCGCCGATCGCGTCACGGTGTCGAGCGCGAGCGTCGCGTGGACCGTCGCGCCGCCCACGGATCCCGCCGCCTTCGATCTCTCACTCTCGGTCCGCCTTTCAGGCGGCCTCGCGACGCCGGCCGCTGGCGGTGAGACGTCGAGCTATGCGCGCGCGTCAATGGAGATGGAGGCCCGGCGGCCGGCGGCCGGCGGGCGTCTGCTCGCACGCGTTGGCCTTACGGCGGTATCGCACGGCGCTGGGGTGCCAGCGCAGTTGGGCGTTGCGGTCGGCGGTCCTCTCTCGGCGCCGGGCTATCGGTTTCACGAGTTTCGGGGAACAGCCTCGGCGATTCAGAGGCTGGAGTGGCAGCGCCGTATCCCGTTCGTGTCAATGAAGTTAGGACGGTTTGGGACCGTACCGTCGTCGGTAGTCGCGGCGCCGTTCGTTCACCAGGCGCTCGTGCGCGGCATAAACGGGACTTGGAGTGGATACCCGAGCGTCGGATTCGGGTTGATCGGCCTCTTCGACCTCCTTCGCGTCGACATCGCCAAACCGATTCGCGGCCGGGGCTGGCTCTTCTCGGTCGACATCGCACGCGAGTTCTGGAGTGTGATGTGAGCGCGCGAGCCGGACGTTCGTCGCCGCGTTCCGCACTGGCGTCGTTCTAGCCGTCCGGTGGCACACGGGTAGATTGTGTCTGTTCGCTGCTGGTCCGCCTGCCAAGAGGTCTTGAGGAATGGGAAGTTCGGCAAAACCCGCTCGTGATGAATGGCTGCTCGCTACACTCGAAGAGCTGCTCACGGTAGAGCAGCTCGAGGAGTTGCGCACGCAGCCGGTGGAGCGCCTCTGGGACGAGGTCATCAAGCGCAATCTCGTGCCCGACGACACGCTCGTGAAAGCGGTGGCGACGCGCTTTCGCATGAAGATCGGCGACGTCAACACGGTGAGTCAGCAGGCCAAGGAGCTCGTGCCCGAGGCGCTCGCGCGGAAGTTCCGCGTGTTGCCCCTCTCGATCTCAGACTCGGTCCTCGACATCGCGACCTCCGACCCGCTCGACCTCGACTGCGAGCGTTCGCTCGCGTTCGCGCTCGGCCGCACCATTCGCATGTCGATCGCCGGCCCCAAGCGGATCATGGAGCGGATCGAAGAGGTCTACCGCCCCGAGAACGTCTTCGAGAAGATCCTCGAGAACGTGCAGGGGAGTTACGACGTCGAGAACATCAAGGACAACGCCGACGAGGGTGAACTCGACCTCGGCGCGACGCGTGCCGGTGAGCGACCGGTCATCCAGCTCGTCGACCGGATCATCGCCGAGGGAATCCAGTCGCGCGCATCGGACATCCACTTGGAGCCCGAGGAGTCCGGGGTCGCGGTGCGCTACCGCATCGACGGCGTGCTCCGTCAGGTGATGGTGTTGCCCAAGCCGGCGGGCGTGCCGCTGGTCTCGCGCATCAAGATCATGGCGCAGCTCGACATCGCCGACCGCCTCAGGCCGCAGGACGGTCGAGCGCGCGTCGCGGTGAGCGGGAACCGCGTCGACCTTCGCATCTCGACGCTCCCCGCGTCGCAGGGCGAGAAGGTCGTCATCCGCATCCTCGACCAGCGCTCGACGATCCTCTCGCTCGACGCGCTGGGCCTGTTGCCCGACGAGCTCACGAGGATCCACGAACTGCTGCAAGCGCGCGAGGGGATCGTGCTCGTCACGGGTCCCACCGGTTCCGGAAAGACGACGACACTCTATTCGATGCTGCGTGCCGTGCAGGCGCGCGGCGTCAACATCGTGACGGTCGAGGACCCGGTCGAGTACCGGTTGCAGGGCATCGTGCAGGTCCAGGTGAACGAAAAAGCCGGGCTGACTTTCCCGGCGGCCTTGCGGTCGATCCTGCGCCAGGACCCTGACGTCATCCTCGTCGGTGAGATCCGCGACAAGGAGACGGCCAACATCGCGATCCAGGCCTCGCTCACGGGCCACTTGGTGCTCTCGACGCTGCACACCAACGACGCCGCGAGTTCGGTCACGCGCTTGGTCGACATCGGCATCGAGAGCTACAAGATCGCCGCGGCGCTCAAGGGCGTCGTCGCGCAGCGTCTCATGCGGCGGCTCTGCTCGCACTGTCGGGAACTCGCGATCGGTCAGGTCCCGGACCGCATCAAGCGCTGGTTCCCCGACCAGGGGACGGTGTATCGTGGCGTGGGGTGCCCCGAGTGCTCCATGACCGGCTACCGCGGACGCTTGGCGGTCGAAGAAGTGCTGCACGCGAATGACGAAGTCGAACGTCGGATCGCGGGGAACGAGACCGTCGAGCGCATTCACGACGCCGCGCGCGAGACCGGCATGCGCTCGCTCTGGGAGTCTGGCGTGCAGCATGTGCGGCAGGGCGAGACCACGATCGAGGAGCTGCTGCGCGTGCTCGAGGCGCCGTCCGAGCCGTCGACCGCGACGCGCTCAGGGCCGCCCCCCCGTGCGAGCACCTCAGGGGCGCCCGCCGTGTCTGGCCGCGCGTCGACCACGAGCGTCGAGGAGGAGGAGCCGGTCACGGGCCCTTCGACTCCAGCCTCGCGTCGCTCCGGCACTCGGCACTCAGCTCCAACGTCGTTCACCGGCGACTCGTTCGAACTCGTCGAGGACAAGCAGTCCAAGCGGCCGGCCGCGAAGCGCGTCCTGCTCGTCGAGGACGAGGAGCCGCTGCGCCGCGTGATGAAGGACCTGCTCGAGCGCGAGGGGTTCGTCGTATTCGAGGCCAGCGACGGCGTGATCGCCCTCGATGAGATCGATCGTCTCGCGCCAGATCTCGTCGTGCTCGACCTCAACCTGCCGCGACTCGATGGGTACGGTGTCCTCAGTCATCTGCGCGCGCGTCCCTCAACGCAGAAGCTCCCGGTGATCGTGCTCACCGCCAAGGGCGACGAGGACAGCGAGGTGCGCGTCTTCGAGTACGGCGCGAGCGACTATCTCACCAAGCCGTTCCGCGGCCGCGCGCTCTCTGCCCGCATCCACTCGCTCCTGGATCGCAAGGCGAAGTCGGCGCCGTGACGGGTACCCCCGTCGAGGTCGGTGTCGTCGATGTGCTCGTTTTCCGTCCCGCCGCCAAAGGCTGGTTGGTCCTCGCCCTGCAACGCGCCAAGGACACCCGTTGCCCGGGCGCGTGGGAGATCGTGCACGGCAAGGTCGAGCCGAACGAGAAGCTCGAGCAGGCCGCACGGCGTGAGCTCGCCGAGGAGACCGGCCTGGTGCCCGTGCGACTCCTCTCGATCACGATGCACAGCTTCTACCTCGTGCCACGCGGCACCGTGCAGCTCGCGGCGGTGTTCGCGGCGATCGTCGCGCCCGACGCGGTGGTGACGCTCGGCGACGAGCACACGCGACACGCTTGGTTGACGCCGAGCCAGGCGCGACGGCGGCTCAGTTGGCCGCACGAGAAGCGCGTGCTCGATGATGCGCGGCAGCTGCTGGCGACGCCCGAGGTCTGGGATGTGCTCGACGTGAAGGCCTGAGCGCTCAATCCCCTTCGCGCTGTCGCTCGATGCTCGCCGGCAAACGATCCCCGACCGGCGGCGCATTCGGCTTCACCCGCACACTCTTCGCCGGGATCCCCACGTTCACGTGGTAGGGTCGCACGTCCTTGGTCGCCAGCGCGACCGCGCCCACCATCCCCTGTTCGCCCACATGCACGCCGGCAAGGACCGTCGCGTGGTACGTGATGCGTACGCCGTCGCCCAGCACGGTGATCGCGTTGGTCACGTCCACCTGCTCGACGATGCTGTGTGTGTGCGAGTAGATGTTCACGTAATCACTGATCGAGACCTTGTCGCCGAGCCGGATGCCGCCACGGTCATCGAGCAACACATGGCGATGCACGACGACGTCGTCGCCGATTTCCATGTTGTAGCCGAACGAGAACTCGACATGCTGAAAGCACTTGAAGTTCTTCCCCACGCGCTTGAAGACGTGCGGCGCGAGGAGCCGGCGTAAGCGAACCCCCAGGTCCACGGACTGCCCACCCATAGGCAGCCGGTCGAACGAGTACCAGAGCCAGAGCAACGGCTTCACCTTCTGGAAGCGCGCCTGGTCGCAGTCGCCGTAGTACTCGGGCTCGAGCGTCGCGTTGCGCGGGTCGAGTGCGCTCAGCGCCAAGCGCGTGCCGAGTGGGACAGACTCGTCGGCGATCGTGGCGTCGTAACGGCCCGCGTACTGCGGGTACGTCAGCTCGAGCAGGGTGTCGCGGCAGAGTTCGGAGCGGTCCACCGTCGGGTCCGCGAGGGCTTTCTCGAGGCGCGCGAGCCAGGCGTCGGCGAGTGCCTCTGACGGACGCGCGGGAAGGGGCTGGAGCGGGATTCTTGGCATGTCCCGAATCTATCCCGCATCGGTTGCCACCGGGAACTGCATTTCACCACAGGGGCACAGGGGGCAAAGGGGACCTCGGGGGAAAACGCTCCCGCGCGATATTCGCGGCGGCACAATAAAGAGGCGCCACGGGATCTGTCTCCACGCGCCGCAGTTCCCTGTGTCCCCTGTGCCCCTGTGGTGAACAGCCGTGGCCGGTTAAGCCGACTCAGCCGTCGACGCCCGCCGACCCCGCCGCCTCGGCCGCCTCGGCCGCACTCTGCGCGAGCAACGCCACCACCGCCTCAGCCAGCTCATCACGCCCAGCCCCGGTCACCGCACTGAACGGAATGACCTGCTCCTCATCGAGCGCCAGTCCGCGTGCGAGCTCCTTCACACGCGTCGCCACCTGCGGCCGCGAGAGCTTGTCGGTCTTGGTCACGGCAACCACCGTCGGCAACCCTATCTCCGCGAGCAGGTCGAGCATCTGCCGATCGTCCTCAGTCGGTTCATGCCGGATGTCGAGCAGCTGCACGATCCCCTTGAGTTGCGCTGAGCCGCGCAGGAACCCCTCGATCAACGGCCGCCACTCGGCCTGCCGTGTCTTGGAGATCCGCGCGTACCCATAGCCAGGCAGGTCAGCGAACACGAACGCGCCGTTGACCGCGAAGAAGTTGATCTCGCGCGTGCGACCCGGCGTGCGGCTCACACGGGCGAACGCCTTGCGGCGGACGAGCGCGTTCAGGAGCGACGACTTGCCGACGTTCGAGCGGCCGGCAAAGGCGATCTCGGGGAACGTGTGCGTGGGACGCCAGCCATCGACCGTCGCCATTGGCCCCAAGAACTCGAGGGACCTGATGATGAGCGGATCGGGCGTCGCCGCGCTCACGCCTCCTTCTTCTGGCGCTTCGCGGAGATCTCGAGCAGGGGCGGCTGCTTCTGCGTGACTGTCGCTTCCGTCACGCGGACCTCGATCACGTCGTCGCGGCTCGGCAGGTCGAACATCGTGTCAAGGAGGATCTCCTCGAGGATCGCGCGCAGGCCGCGCGCACCGGTGCCGCGGGTGATCGCCTTCTTGGCGATCGCACGCAGGGCGCCTTCGTCGAACTTGAGCTGCACGTCCTCCAACTCGAAGAGCCGGGCGTACTGCTTGGTCAGGGCGTTCTTGGGGTCCTTGAGGATCTGGACCAGCGCCTCCTCGTCGAGCCCCTGGAGCGGCACCGCGACCGGGAGACGCCCCACGAGCTCCGGGATGAGCCCGAACCGGAGCAGGTCCTCAGGCTCCACGTCACCGAAGATGTTCGTGCCCTTGGCCGCTTCCTTGATGGCGGCGTCGGAGCCGAATCCGATCTGGCGGCGCCCGAGACGCGCCTCGATGATCTTCTCCAACCCGTCGAACGCGCCGCCGCAGATGAACAGGATGTCCTTCGTGTTGATCTGGATGTATTCCTGCTGCGGATGCTTGCGCCCACCCTGTGGCGGCACCGACGCGACCGTGCCCTCGAGGATCTTGAGCAGGGCCTGCTGCACGCCCTCGCCCGAGACGTCGCGGGTGATGCTCGGGTTCTCCGACTTGCGCGCGATCTTGTCGATCTCGTCGATGTACACGATGCCGCGCTCGCACTCGGTGACGTTGAAGTCGCCCGCCTGCAGCAGCCGCACCAGGATGTTCTCCACGTCCTCGCCCACGTAGCCCGCTTCGGTCAGCGTCGTGGCGTCGGCGATGGTGAACGGCACATCGAGGATCCGCGCGAGCGTCTGCGCGAGTAGCGTCTTGCCAACGCCGGTGGGGCCCAGAAGCAGGATGTTCGACTTGTCGAGCTCGACATCGTTCTCGCGCTTGGCCCCGCTGTTGATGCGCTTGTAATGGTTGTAGACCGCCACCGCGAGCGCCTTCTTGGCCCCTTCCTGCCCGATCACGTACTGGTCGAGTACGCTCTTGATCTCGAGTGGGGCGGGGACCGTCGTGACCGTTTCCGAGACCTCGCGCTCCTCATCCTCCGCAAGGATCTCGTTGCAGAGCGCGATGCACTCGTTGCAGATGTAGACGGACGGGCCGGAGATGAACTTCCGGACAGCGTCCTTCGACTTTCCGCAGAAGGAGCAACGCAGGTGACGGTCTTGGGACATTCGATGAGTCGGGGACGGGGAGGTGCCGCGGGCGTGTCAGGACGTCTCAGGGCGTGACTGCCGAACGACGAACCGCTTTCTGATGAGTAACAGACGCCCCCGAGGGGGGCAAGACAGCAGGCCGCGGGCTCGTGAAATGATTCACAAGCCCGCGGCCCTTGGAGCTACTTCGCCGCCGCCAGCACTGGCGCCACCATCTCGTCGCGGTTGGTCACGACCATGTCGATCATGCCGTACCCCTTGGCTTCCTCGGCGCTCATGAACCGGTCGCGGTCCACGTCGCGTTCGATCTGCTCGAGCGGCCGGCCGGTGTGCTTGGCCATGAGCTCGTTCATCTTCGCGCGCAGGTAGATGATCTCGCGCGCCTGGATCTCGATGTCCGACGCCGTGCCAGACGCACCGCCCGAGGGCTGGTGGATCATGATCCGCGAGTGCGGAAGTGCCGAGCGCTTGCCGTGGCGGCCGGCGGCGAGCAGGAACGCACCCATCGAGGCCGCCAAGCCCATGCAGATCGTGTTCACCGGCGACTTGAGGAACTGCATGGTGTCGTAGATCGCGAGCCCCGCCGAGACGCTGCCGCCCGGCGAGTTGATGTACAAGTGGATGTCGCGCCCGGGGTTGTCGGCCTCGAGAAAGAGCATCTGCGCGATGATCATGTTCGCCACGTCGTCGTTGATCGGCGTGCCGAGGAATATGATCCGGTCCATCAGCAGGCGGCTGTAGACGTCGTAGCTGCGTTCGCCGCGGCTGGACCGCTCGATGACGTACGGATTCGGGATGATGGCCATGAGCTATGGTCTCCTGAGTATCGGTTCGGTTACGCCTGTTCCACGCTGTTCTGGCCAATGAGCCAGGTGAACACCCGCTCCTCGGTGATGCTCCGCTCAAGCTCACGAAGGCGCCCTGATTTCTGCAAGGAGGCATAGAGCTGACCCGGCTCGAGCCCACGCGTGCCGGCGAGCTCCGCCACTTTGTTGTCCACATCGCCTTCGGTCGCCGCGAGCTTCTGGCGGTCAGCGATCGTGTCGATGATCAGGTCGCGGCGCACCTGCCGTTCGGCCATCCCGCGGATATCGTCGGCGAACTTGCCGATCTCCTCCTCAGGGATCTTATACGCTTCGGCATATGCCTTGATCATCTGCTTGATCCAGCTCGGCGGGATGTCGAACGGGTTGGCCGTGACGATCTCGTCGAGCAGCTGCGTGCGGGCGGCAGAGTCGGCTTCGCGCACGGCCGACGCGCCCAGGTCGGTCCGGACCACCTTGGTGAAGGCGTCGAGCGACTCGAAGTCCCCCATCTCACGAGCGAAGGCGTCGTCGAGCGCGGGGAGCGACTTGCGCTTCACTTCGGTGAGCGTCGCACGGACCATCTTGGACTTGCCGCGCTGCGCTTCGTCAGGGAAGTCCTCGGGCCACTTGACCATCTGTTCCGTGGTCTCGCCCTGCGCGAGGGTCATCACGACCTCCTCGATCGCGGCGATCGCCTGGCCGGCACCCATCACGAGGCGGTAGTCCTTGCCCTCGGGCATGGTGCCGTCCTCGTCTGCCGTGGCGAGGACTACGGTCACGAGATCGCCCTCGAGCGGCTTGCCTTCTGCGGGCGACCAGGCCGCGCGTTGGTCACGCAGCTGGTCGAGTTGTTCCTGCACCTGCTCGTCGGTGATCGAGTCCGTTGGGCGCATGACGCGGAACCCGCTCAGTTTCTCGAGCTTGACCTCGGGGCGCACCTCGCAGTGCAGCTCGAAGCTCAGGCCGTCGTCCTCGCCGAACTTCACGTCGTGCGCATGTGGCTGCGTTACGAGGTCGAGCTTCTCCTGCGCGAGCACCGCCTCGAACGCCTCACGCAGGAGCACTTCCACGGCCTCTTGGTCGATCGCCTGTGCGTACTGCTTGCGGATCATTGCGGCCGGCGCCTTGCCGGGGCGGAAGCCTGGGATGCGGACCTGCTTGGCGACCCGCCCGGCGGCCTTGTTGCGGGCTTGGGCAACGCGAGCGGGGGGTACGGAGACCTGGAGGCGGCGCTCTGCCCCTTCGCTCTTGGTGGTGGTGATCTGGATTTCCATATGCGTCAGTGGTGCGTGGAGGTCGGTAGGGGCACGAAACCCCGACGCCGGAGCCCGGCGGCGGGGGCAACTATAGAGTGAAAAGTAAGGGGAGGAGGCGGGGGGGCCAAGGGCGTCCGCCTAGCGAGCCTCTACGCGGCCACCGGGACCGAGTCATGCGACCGGGAGGCCTGCTGCCGGGCCCGGATCCCGAGGACCAGAGGTAGCCCCATCGCCACCGTCCCGCACACCGCCGCCAGCCAGTACCCATGCCGCGCCGTCGTCGCGATCGGCATGATCCCGTTGGTGGCATACAGCAGGAGCGGGAATGCGCACGGCGCCACCTCCGCCGCCCACCTGGACGGCGCCACGATCGCGAGCATCAGCCTACTGACCAGCACACCGGTCACGTACCAGCCGATCCAGTTGGAGAGCGGCATGCCATGGAACAGCGGCCCGCCAAGCCACCCCGGCACCCACCCCGGCAGCTTCTGCAGGTCCCACACCCAGTGCGCGGGTTGCACGTTCGTCATCTGCACCTCCATCGCCACGTCCCACGCGGTGAGGAACGCGCCAGCGACGAGCGCCCACCGCCAGCGCGTCGCACTCGAGTCGCCGCCGGTCATGATCCGCGCGCAGATCGCGATCGAGCAGTACAGCATGTAGTACCACGAGATCGGGATCGCGTAGGGCACGTCGCCGGCGATCCGGTAGCCGAGCATCGCCGTGTAGTGGTAGGGGCCGAATGGGAGCCCGACATTCGTGCCTCCGAGCTCCGACAGCAGGGCGACCCCACTGGCGACGAGGAACACCGCGCCGGCGCGTCCCCAGCCGAACCGCGGGGCCGAATGCAGCAGCGCCGCAAGCGCGCCGAGCACGATGTAGACCTGCCCCGAGTACTGCCACCCGAAGTTGTAGACCGTCTGCGTGTACGGCCCCTGCATCCAGACGGGGAAATCGCCCGCGAGGATCGTGACCATCGCCGCCGTGGCGAAGGCGACAAGGGCGATGTGGCCCGCGAGGAGTCCGCTCGCCACACGGTCCAACGGATAGGCCGCCGGTTCGCGATCGCTCAGGCGCACAGGACCATCTCCTCGGGACGTGACAGGACCTGCTGGCCCCACTCGATCGCGGGTCCATCGGCGTCAGCTGGGGCACGTTCTGCTCCCGACCGCCAGACTGTCCACAGCAGGCCGGCGCGCGCAAAGCTGCCCACACGCGCGCGCACGGTGAACGAATCGTAACCGTTCATCTCGATCGCGCTGAGGATCGCCGCATAGCCGCCGGCGCAGGCGCGCGCACAACGCTGCGACTCCGGCGCAAGCAACGCGATCCCAGGCGAAGCGGCGCGGTAGAGCGCACGTGCGCGGGCGATCTCATGACGCATGAGCTGCGCCCAGCGCGGGTCGTGCTTGAGCGTTGGGTCGTGCAGCACGCGGTCGGCATTCAGGCCGAAGGTCGCGAGGTCGGCGTCGGGAAGGTAGCAGCGGCCGCGGGCAGCGTCTTCGCCCACGTCGCGAAGGATGTTCGTGAGTTGCATCGCGACGCCGAGCGTGCGCGCGTAGCGGAGCGCGCGCTCGCGCATCGCGTCGCCGCTGTGCACGCCGTCCGCGCCTTCGACGCCGAAGATGTCGGTGCACATCGACCCGACCGACGAGGCGACTCCCTCGCAGTAGCCCGTGAGCTCGGCCCATGTGGCATAGCGCGCTGGCTGGAGGTCGCATGCCACGCCGCTCAGCAGCTCCTCGAGCGCGCTGACAGGCACGTCGAACTCCAGGATGGTGCGCCAGAGCTCGCGGAAGACGGGGCCCTCGGGGCGGCCGGCGATCGTCTTGGCGACGCCGGCGCGATAGCGCTCCAGTTCCGCCGCCAGAAGCGCACCGTCTCGCTCGTCGGCGCGATCGACGATGTCGTCGGCCAGCCGGCAGAACGCGTACACCGCATACGCTCCACGCCGCCGGCGCGCGGGAAGAAAGCTGCTCGCGAGCGCGAAGGTGCGCGCATGCGCGCGCGTGATCGACTCGCAGTGCAGCGCGTCGGCGCTGGACTGCGGGTCGTCGGATCGGCGGATCAGATCCCGGAGCATCATCACGCCGCGTCCCCGATCAGCTCGGCCACGATCTT
>JANOTB010000083.1:0-2319 GCA_031416115.1 Gemmatimonadota bacterium | reverse complement strand
GGTGCGCCCCAGTCGAACTCCACCGGTGTGACGCCCTTCGGGATGCGGCGGACCAGCGCGCGCAAGTCGTTCCCGCCCCGTACGCGCCGGACCGGCGTCACAACCAGCGCGCCCTTGTGTACGGCCACATCGACGGAATCGCCGATGTCGATGTCAGCGTCGGACAGCAGGGCCTTGGTCAACCGCAGCCCCTGACTATTGCCCCACTTCTGGATCTTGGTAATCATCGATCGGCCTCCAAGGGATATCCGAAGTATATCCGCCCAGAGCCATCGGGTCAACGCCTCATGTCGCGCTAACGAGGATGTAGGAAACCCCCCAAGAATGATTATGGTGCGACGGCACATAGGCACTTGAACAACGGCTCTGATGCGGTCCGGCGCAATGTGCATGGTGCCTCCGATCTCCCCGCGCTACATCTTTCGCGTCTCCGTCGGATCCAGTGCGGTCTCCCCTTCACGCGGTCGGGCAAAAATGCGCTACGCCATCTCACTCGGCTTCCTCTTCGCGCTGGGCGCCAGCGCGGCGTACGCACAGCTCCCTCCGGTGCCGCCCCCGCCCACTCCCGGACCCGTCACTCTCCTGACCGACCGCGCGCTCGATGGTCTGGGCAACGTCCTGCGTGGCGCCCGCATCCGCGTGGAGAGCGGTCGCATTTCGTCGATGCAGGCGGCGACCGGCGGCACCACCATCGACTTGCGCGGCTACACCGTCATGCCGGGGTGGATCGACACGCACGTGCACCTCGATTCGCATTTCGATCGCACCGGCCGCATCGCGACCGACAGCGAGCCGCCGATGGAGGTGGCGATGGGCATCGCGCAGGCCGCGTGGGAGACGCTGATGGCCGGATTCACGACCGTCCAGACCGTCGGCGACCCGAACGAGCTGCCGCTTCGGAATGCGATCCGCGATCATCGTTTCCCCGGACCGCGCGTCCTCACCTCACTCGGTTGGATCGTCGGCCGCGGCGACAGCACGGGCACGCCCGACGAGCTGCGCGCGATGGTCCGCGCCCGAAAGGCCGAAGGGGCGGACCTCATCAAGATCTTCTCCTCCACGAGCCAGCGCGTGGGTGCGCGTCCCACACTCACGCAGGCGCAGCTCGAGATCCTCTGCGGCGAGGCCAAGGCGATCGGGATGCGCTCGATGGTGCACGCCTACCGCTCGCAAGTCTCGGCAGCCGCGCTCGCCGGATGCGGCCAGGTGGAGCACGCGACGTACGCCACGACCGAGGATATCGCGACCGCGGCGAGGATGGGGACCTTCATCAGCCCGCAGGTCGGGCTCGTCGTCCAGAACTACATCGAGAACAAGGCGCGGTACCTCGGCGAGGGGAACTACACCGAGGCGGGGATGCAGACGATGTTGGATGACCTGCCGCTCGACTTCGAGATCTGCCGGATCGCCGTCGCGACGCCGGGGGCGAAGGTCGTCTTCTCCACGGACGCCACTGCGGGGGCGCATGGGCGGAACGCCGAGGAGTTCCTGGGTCGGGTCGAGCACTGCGGCCAGACGCCGTCTGCCGCACTGGTCTCGGCGCAGTCGCTTGCGGCGGAGGCGCTCGGGATGGGCGATCGGCTTGGCCGTCTTGCGCCTGGCTTCGAGGCGGACATCATCGCGCTCGATGGCGATCCGTCGCGCGACATCACGGCGGTGCGGCGCGTCGTGTTCGTGATGCGCGGCGGGGTCATCTACAAGTGGGCGCCGTCGAAATGAGCCAGATCGCGATCAACCCGACCACCGGCGAGCCCATGGATTCGCACGCCGAGCGGATGCGGGCCGCTGCGCTGATCCGGCCGACGAAGAAGACGTCGACCACGGCGAAGATGCTCTCCATGGCCATCTCGACGACCATCGGAACGGCGAGCAGGAAGATCGAGCGGCCGAGCGGCCCGCTGGTGTAGTCGTGATGCGTGCCGCGCAGGGCGTCGCGCAGGTCGCGCCACGCGCTGTACGGGGTGTCGACCGCCATCGCGTCCTGCGGCGAAGGATGCTCGCTCACGCCCTGAGCAACTCCTCGACCGAGATCGCGATTCCGTCCGCATCGGGCAGCACCGCGTCGAGCAGTACCGGATGGTACGGCATCGGAATGTCCTTGGGTGCGAGCCGCTGCACCGGCGCGTCGAGATGCCAGAACGCCTCCTGCGCGACGAACGCCGCCACTTCAGCGCCAAAGCCCGCGGTGAGGTTGTCCTCATGCACGATCAGGCAGCGCCCCGTCTTGGTCACCGAGCTCAGCACGGCACTGTGATCCCAGGGCGCGATCGTCCGCAGGTCGATCAACTCCACCGCGCCCGGGAACCGCGCCGCCGCCTC
>JANOTB010000082.1:0-62449 GCA_031416115.1 Gemmatimonadota bacterium | reverse complement strand
CATGGCGATCCGGACGGCGCCAAGGCCGACCTCATCGACGGATCGATCGGCGAAGCGTCGATGTTCCACTCGACCTTCGGCTACTACGCGCAGGGCGTGGTCGAAGCGACGGCGGTCTTGCCGCCGGGCTGGCGCGAACGACTCGTCCGGTTCGAAACGCCGGGGACGCATGGGGTCGTCGCGTGGTGCCTCGAGTTGCACGATCTGTGGTTGTCGAAGGCCGTGGCCGGTCGGCCCAAGGACATCGAGTTCTGCGCGGCCCTGGTGGCCCGCAGCCTCGTGAACGGTGAACGGTTGCGGGACCGACTCGCAATGATGAATGGGTTGGACGATCGGGTGCGTGCCGCGGCGGCGGCGCGAATCCCGCCGTGAGCGCGGCTCCAGAGCGCCTCACAACCGCCCTTGCTGACCGCTACCGGATCGACCGCGAAGCTCACCCACCCGCACATTCTGCCCTTCTTCGACTCGGGAGAGGCGGACGGGGCGCTGTTCTATGTGATGTCGGCCGTGTCGGGCGAGTCACTTCGCGACCGGCTCGACGTGACGCCCCAGCAGGCGAAGCGTTTACTCAAACGGGGATGAGCGTCGGGACGCCGGCCGGCCTACACGAGCCCGGAACAGGCTGCCGGGGATAGAGTGAACGGGCGGAGCGATCTCTATTCGCTCGGCTGCGTGCTGTACGAGATGCTGGTCGGCGAACAGCCCTTCATGGGGGCGACGCCCGCAGTAGACGGACGACGGCGCCGCGCGGGATCGGCGATGAGCGCCTCGACCGCGAGGGTGGCGAGCTGCTGCAGATTCGCTTCGCTGTGATAGCCTGCGTCCGCGGTGACGAGCGACATCGGCGCCAGCATCGCGTGCATGGCCTGCACGACGGGCCCCAACAGTTCTTGCTCGGAACCGGTGCCGTGCGCCTGCGCCTCCACGATGATCTGCCGCCGCGCATCGACCGCGGCGACGCCCGTGTCGCCTTGGATCACGCCCTTGCTGGTGGCCATCTTCATACTCTCGTTGTCCGTGCGATTGCTCTGCCGGAGTCCCCCCGTCGGTCCGCGCCGATCCGCGGGGTGCGCGGCGAGCCAGCTGCGCAGTTGCGTGGCATCCCGCTCGAGCCGGGTGATGCGTTGCGCCGCCTGCACCGCCAGATCGGGTTCGATCGGCAAGGCGTCCTCCGCTCGATGGCGAACATCTCACGCCCGATCAGCCCTTCGCTGTCGCAGATTGCCACGACCGCCGCAAAGACCCGCGCGATGTCCTCGCCCAGTGTGCTGACGAAGTGCGCAATCGTCGTGAAGTGCGGGCGCGTATCGCCGGAGAGCGCGATGAACGTCACGTGCTCGACGCAGGCGCGTGCGATGCCGCGACGGCTCACGATGCCCTGCGAGTACGCGAAGAGCACCACTTTCAACAGCATGGCCGGCGGATAGGCCGTGGCGCCCGTCTCGTCGTTCCGAAACCGCGCGTCGAAGTGCGACAAGTCGATCGCGTGGTCCAGGAGATGATTGAGCGCGTGCTCGAACGTGCCGGGACGCAGCTGCTGGGCCAGATCGACGGCCAGGAACCGCGGGTTGGTGCCGATGTACTTGTAGCGGGCCATGAGCGAGGCGGGCGGTGGAGAGGCGGCGTGGCGGCCGACGCAACCATTCGCTCCGTACTCCTTGCATCACGCGTGCCGCCGCACCAGAATCAGCGGAGGAGTTTTTCTACAACCTCTACAAGACGTCACACTGGGGCGCACGCAGGAGCAGGAGCGCCAACGTGGATGCCGTCACCAACCGCGAGCCACATCAGCAGGAGCGATCAGATGAATCCGAACAAAGCACTATGGGAAAAGGGCGACTTCACGCGCATCGCGGAGACCATGCGCGACAGCGGAGATGCGCTCGTCGAGACGTTCGGCATCACGAAAGGCCTCAAGGTGCTCGATCTCGGATGCGGTGACGGAACCACCGCTATCCCTGAGGCGAAACGCGGCGCCGACGTACTGGGCGTCGACATCGCGGACAACCTCGTCGCCGCGGGCAACAAGCGCGCAAAGGAGCTGGGTCTCGCCAACTGCAGGTTTCAGGAAGGCAATGCCTCCGACATGCAGGGAGTGCAGGATCGGAGCTTCGACCTGCTCGTAAGTATTTTCGGCGCGATGTTCGCGCCCAAGCCGTTCGATGTGGCGAAAGAGATGGTCCGAGTCACCCGACCCGGAGGACGCATCATCATGGGCAACTGGATCCCCAACGATCCGACGCTGGTCGCGCAGATCCTGAAGATCAGCTCGGCATTCACGCCGCCGCCGCCAGAAGGCTTCGTCAGTCCGATGACCTGGGGCGTCGAGAGCAGTGTCACCGAGCGCTTTGTCGCTGCCGGAGTTCCGGCCGAGAACATATCCTTCGCGCGTGACACGTTTACCTTCAACTGCCCCGGCACGCCGGCGGAATTCGTCGACCGATTCAAGAGCTACTACGGGCCGACCATGAATGCCTTCGAAGCCGCAGACAAGAGCGGGCGCGTCGCCGATCTGCAGGGGCAACTGGAGGACCTATTCGCAGCGCAGAACAAGAGCGCACGCAAGGACATGACATCCATTCCCGCGACGTTCTTGCGCGTGACGGTTACGCTTTGACGGTGGCGGCCGCGAACGGTGCATTCGGCATCGCACTCACGCGAGACGCGAGCCAACTCTACGTGGCGCAGTCCTCGCAGGATCAGGTGACCGTCATCGACGCCGACACCTATGCCGTGGTCCGTGCCTTCTCCGCCACGTTCCCCCGCCATATCACCTTCAACACGAGCGGGACGCTCGGGATGATCACCAACGAAGGCGGCGGGACGGTCTACTTCGTGCGCTGAAGCTCGAGCCACGAGTCGGAGGTGTGAAGGACCCAGGAGCCGGAGCATCGGCCACTTCTCGCCCTACGACCTTGCTCTGCGCTCTCGACCGGGTAACATTTCGGTGCTGTTCGCAGGGAGACGTGGCAGAGAGGCTGAACGCGGCGGTTTGCTAAACCGTTATACGGGGTTATACCTGTATCGGGGGTTCGAATCCCCCCGTCTCCGTTGTACGGGCCCGCCGGTCCTCAGCACCGGTCGGGCCCGTTCTCGTTCCACCCCCGGACCTCCGACAGCGATGACCGCCTCGCCCCCGCGCCTCCGCTTCGCCCCCTCCCCCACCGGCTTCCTCCACGTCGGCGGCGCGCGCACGGCCCTCTTCAACTGGCTCCTCGCCCGCCGCACCGGCGGCAAGTTCCTCCTCCGCGTCGAGGACACCGACAAGGCCCGCTCCACCGACGACTCCACCCGCGCGATCTTCGAGGGCCTCCAGTGGCTCGGCCTCGACTGGGACGAGGAGGTCGTGTTCCAGGGCGCCAACTTGGAGCGCCACCGCGCCGACGCGGCCACGCTGCTCGCCGCCGGAAAGGCGTACCGCTGCTTCTGCACATCGGACGAACTCGCCCAGCGCCGCGCCGCCGCCGAGTCCGCTGGCGGTGCCTTCGCATACGACCGTCGCTGCGACGAGCTCGACCGCGGCACCATCGACCGCCGCGTCGCCGCCGGCGATCCCTGCGTACTCCGCTTCCGCGTTCCCGCGGGCGAGACCTCGTGGGACGACCTCGTGCACGAGCGGATCAGCTTCCCCAACAAGGACATCGACGACTTCGTCATCCTCCGCTCCGACGCCACACCGATCTACAATCACGCCGTCGTCTCCGACGACATCGCCATGGGCATCACCCTCGTGATGCGCGGCGACGATCACATCTCCAACACGCCAAAGCAGATCCTCCTCTACGAGGCACTCGGCGCCACGCTCCCGCAGTTCGCGCACCTGCCGATGATCCACGGCACCGACGGCAAGAAGCTCTCCAAGCGCCATGGGGCCACCGCGGTCGGCGACTACCAGCACTTGGGGATCCTCGCACCGGCAATGTTGAACTTCCTCGCGCTCCTGGGCTGGTCGCCCGGCGGTGACTTCGAGGAAGTGATGACGATCGACCAACTCATCCATGCCTTCTCGGCCGACGGCCTCCTGCGCAAGGCGAGCGTCTTCGACACCAAGAAACTCGAGTGGATGAACGGCCAGCACTTGGCGAAGATGCCGATCACCGAGGTCGAGTCGCTCGTCGCACCGCGCTTCGAGAAGGCCGGGCTCGCGACGGTCGCCGAGCTTGCGGCAAAGCGCGACTGGTTCCATCACCTGCTCGAGCAACTACGGGTGCGATCGCGACTCGTCGACGAGATCGTCGCGCAGGCGGCTCCCTACTTCGCCGAGTCGGTGAGCTACGACGCCGATGCCGTCGCCAAGCAGTGGAAGGATCCAGTCGCGGTGCTCTCGCTCATGACCGCGGTGCGCGAGTCGCTCGAGTCACACGCCGGCTGGGACCCGCTCCTGCTGGAGGAGTTGTTGCGGGCACTCGCGGAGTCCAAAGGCGTAGGCGCGGGCAAACTGCTGCAGCCGCTGCGCATCGCACTCGTCGGTGTGCCAGCCTCACCGGGCATCTTCGACGTGATGCTGATCCTCGGCCGCGACCGTACCGTCGCGCGCATCGCCGCGGCGGAACATCGCCTGCGGGAGATGGTGGCCGGCGCGTAGATGATGGACGCGCCGCGCGCCCCTCTCACGCAGGTCGAGCGGAAGGTCTATCACTTCCTCATCGACTACCTCGCGGAACACACCTTCCAGCCGAGCGTGCGTGAGATCGCGCGTCACTTCAGGATCCCGTCGACCAAAACGGTCACCGACCTGATCGCGGCGATCGAGAGCAAGGGGTACGTCCGTCGCTCACCCGGCAGGTCGCGCGGACTGGTCATCGAGGGCTTCTCGGGCGGCGCGGGCACCATGCCGGTGCCGGTCGTGCGTATCGCGCCGGGACCGGTCATGGTCGCGGAGGATCACGTCACGGTCGATCGGATCTTCCTCCCTGCGGATGACTGCTACCTGGTGCGCGCTCACATCGAGGACGCGCCGGCGCACGGCGTGCGGGCCGGTGATCTGCTGCTCGTGCATCCGGGCGGGCGCGCCGGCGACGATGTCCCAGTGGTCGCCCGCGTCGGCGGTGCGGTGCTGGTGCGTTCACTCGTGCGACGCGGGAACACGCTCGTCCTGCGCGCACCGCGCGAGGGCGCGGACGACATCGAACTGGGGTCCGCCGACGATTTCGAGATCTTGGGGCCGCTTGGTGGCGTCCTGCGCCTGCCGGTGATCCGCGCCGAGGGTGCGGTCCCGGTCGATCCCTAACGCGCGACTGGCGGCGCGGGCTGAACGCCCTGTTGCCGCGCGGCGGCCTCGCGACGTTCCTTCTCCTTTCGCTCGCGCAACGCGCGCACTGCCGCGTAGAAATCATCATCACGCGCGGCGCGTTCGGCCTGCTCCATGATCTCCGAGCGCATGGAGCTCAGCCTCCGCGCCCGCTCGATGCCGATCGGATTCCCCTGCAGATTGTTCATCGGCAGTAGCGCCAGGAGCGCCGTGGGGATCGAGAAGTCCCCGAGCCGGATCATCGTCGGGTCGATGCCGTACTTCTTGCCCTTGCGCTCGAATGTCCAATCGCCTGGCGCACGGCCCGGTGCGGGCGTCGCGCGGTTCATGGAGTCGACGAACGCCGACGCCGTCGCCCAGAGCACGGCCTGCAATGAGTCGGCGCGCGTCATCGGCACCATCGGCGCTTCGATCACCTCAGACGGCTGTTGCCAGAGCCGAGGGTCGTTGAATGACGGACGGATGCCTTGCGTCGGTCCGCCACCACCGACGAGCGGGCCCACGCCGCCGGAGGGTGCGCGGTCGGGCGCCACACTGGTGGGAACACCGCTCGGCACGACGCTCGGCGCGACGATCGGCACGGCGATCGATTCTGCCGGTCGCTGGTCCGCGACCGCGGCGCGCCCGTCGCCGCCGTCGCGCGGAGCCTCGCGGCTCGGGCCGGTGCCTTTGGGGACCGCGGTGATGTAACTGATCCGCTCGGGCATCACCGCGCGGCCGGACGAATCTCGCAGCAGTTCGAATGCGAACGGGACGATGAGCGTCGGAACGATGATCGAGATGATCGCGAGCTGCACCACGAACGCCGCGACCGACACGCGCGGATCACCGCGGCGCGTGGGCAGCAGCGTGATGCGGCGCTTCGGCTTCACGCCGCGGCCACGACCGGGTTCTTCACCGTGCTCCAGCCGACCACTTCGACCTCCACTGCGTCTCCCGCAGACAACGGGCCCACCCCTTCCGGCGTACCCGTGAGTACCACGTCCCCTGCCTCGAGCGTCACGGCACCAGAGATGAACGCGAGCAGGTCGGCGATCGGGAAGATCATGTCGCGAGTATGACACCGCTGACGCTCGACACCGTTCACTCGCGTGACCAACTCGAGCGCGGTCAGATCGGCCCTGCCCTGCTTCTCCGGTCCGATCGGGCAGAAGGTGTCGTAGCCCTTGGCCCGCCACCACTGCGGATCGCTCTTCTGCAGCTCGCGTGCGCTCACGTCGTTCACGGCCACGATCCCACGGACCGCCGCCGCGCACTGAGCTGGCGTGGCTTTCGTGAGCGTCGAGCCGATCACCACACCGATCTCGCCCTCGAAGTCCACCCGGCCTATGGCAGTCGGGAGCACGATCGCCGCACCGCTGGCGATCACGGAGCTCGTCGGCTTGTAGAATACCAACGGGGTCGTCGGGACCTCGTTCCCCATCTCTTTGACGTGCTCGCGGTAGTTCCGCCCCACGCACACGAGCTTTCCGGGTCTGGTCATTGTGCCAATTTACCCCTTTCGAGCCGGTTCGGCTTGCCGGTAGAAGGCGGCGAGCTCCTCCCGGAGCAGCGCCCACGGCCCCTGGATCCGCGTTGCCGGAGGGAGCCCCTCGATCAGACGCCTCCCGTACCCCTTCGTTACCACACGAGGATCGCAGATGACGACCGCTCCGCGGTCGGTCGCGGTGCGGATGAGCCGTCCGAACCCCTGCTTGAGCCTCAGCGCCGCGTGCGGGATCATGTACTCGGAGAACGAGTCCCGCCCTTCGGCTTCGATCGCCTCGCACTGCGCGGCGGTGATCGGCTCGGTCGGCACGCGAAATGGGATCTTCCCCAACAGGAGCCCGCGCAGGGCGCGCCCGGGAACATCCACTCCTTCCCAGAAACTCGCCGTGCCGATCAACACCGCATCGCCATGCTCACGGAAGCGTCGCAGCAGATCGTCGCGCGGCGCCTCTCCGTGCACGAGCATCGGATGCTTGCCACCGACACCGCGCTCACGCAGCGCACGCGCCGCCTCCTTCACGTCGCGGTGACTCGTGAAGAGCACGAACACACCGCCACCGGCGAACTCGATCAGGTCGGCTGCAGCGTCGACCGTGCGCTGCAGGTGCCGCACGCCGTCGGTGTTCGGCGCCGGGAAGTCGCTGGGGATCGCGAGCATCGCCTGGCGCGGGTAGTCGAACGGCGAGGCGAGTGAGGCGGTGATGGGCTCGAGTTGCGCGTCGTCGAGACCGAGCCGCTTGGTGATGAAGTCGAATCCATCGCCCACGGCGAGCGTCGCGCTCGTGATGATCGTCGTCTCCATCCGTCGGAACAGATCCTCGCGCAACACCGGTGCGAGGTCGAGCGGTACCGACGTCGCACCGACATTGCGCTCACTGCCGCGCAGCTCGAGCCACCGCACGCGCGGCAACCCCTCGCGGTCGGGCTTGAGTGCGGCGCGCAGCGCGTCACCCGACGCCTGCAACCGACGCGCGACGCCGCGCACCTCGTTCAGCAACGGCGCGAGTTCCTCGGCGCGCTGCTCGTCGGTCTCCAAGCGGTCGCGCACCATGCGGAGTCCATCACCGAGCAGTTCGATCTCCGCGAGCAGGTCGTCGAGCGCGGCGCCGAGCCCCGCGCGCCAGATCGGGTCCTCCTCGAAGCTGTCCGTGAGCCGCACCTGCTTCTCGCGCTGACTGCCGAGCCAGGTGCCGAGCAGGTCGCAGAGCAGCGCGCTCTTGTCGCGTGCGGCGAAGAGCGAGGGCAAGAGCCGCGCGCGCACGAGGTCGAGGCTCGCGACGCTCAGCAGGTCGTTCCCCTTTGAGAGCGCGCGCTCCAACGCCGGCAACAGTCCCTTGCCGCGCCGCTCCAACCGCGCGAAGAGGCGATCGAGCCCGCTGCGCGAGACCGACTGCCCAAGGTGATCGGCGGCGGCGTCCTCCAAGTGATGCCCTTCGTCGATGATCAGTCGCTTGTACGCGGGCAGCACCGCCGCTTCGTCCCACCGCTGCGACGCGCGCCGCACTGCGAGGTCGGCCATGAGCAAGTGATGATTCACCACGATCACGTCCGCCTGTGCCGCCGCGCGCCGCGCCTTGAAGACGAAGCACTTGTCGAAGTGCGGGCACCGGAGCCGCGTGCAGAGATCACCTTCGGCCGCGACCTCGTCCCACACTTCACTCTTGGGTTGATTCGCGAGGTCAGCCACCGACCCGTCGGTGGTCTGCTCCGCCCACTGCTCGAGCATCGCGAGCTCGGCCTGTGCGCCGTCGTCAAAGAGCACCGGTCCCTGCAGCCGCGCCTGCTCCAGTCGCAGCAAGCAGAGATAGTTGCGCCACCCCTTGAGCAGCGCGAAGCGCACCTTCTGGTCGGTGAGCGCCTTCTCGAGGAATGGCAGGTCCTTCCCCGTGAGCTGTTCCTGTAGCGTGATCGTGTTAGTGCTCACCACGGTGCGCTCGCCACTCTCGGCCGCCCAGCGAAGCGCCGGCACCAGATAGCCGAGCGACTTTCCGACGCCGGTGCCCGCCTCGATCAGTCCCACACCCCCATGCGTGAAGAGCTGCGCGATGATCCGTGCCATCTCGCGCTGGCTCGGCCGGTCCTCATAGCGCCCCAGGTGCTCGGCGATCGGACCGTCCGGGCCGAGCACACCCGCGACGTCGCCCGGGGCAAGTTCGGCCCGCTTCTTGGCGCGCGGGACCTCGACCACCACATAGAGCCGCGCCGCATCGTTGTCGATGATCGCGAACCCGATCCCGTCGTCGTGCAGGCGCGCGGCGACCTCGAGGTCCGCTCCGCTCGGCTCCAACCAACCGCTCGGATGGTTGTGCACGAGGAGTTCGCCGCGGTTCGCGAAGCCCGGCAGCGCGAGCACACTGCGCACGTCGCCACGCGCCGCGACGCGCGCGGTCTGCACCACTCCCTCGTCGTTGATCGTGCAGACGAAGCAGACCTCGCGGGCGCCGGCGAGTCGGATCGCCGAGCGGATCGCGTTCGCAGCGCCCGGGGTGAGGCGCGCGGTCTCGCCGTGGAACTTGGTCGCAACGGCGCTCATCTCGACTTCGGCGGCGATCTGCTGGGCCTTCGTTCGCCTGCCGCCGGTCCCCTTCGTCGCGCTCACGTCTTGAGCGGCTTCTTCTTCGCGGCCGGGAACAGGACGTTGTTCAGGATCAGCCGGTACCCCGGAGAGTTGGGATGCAACGAGAGGTCGGTGGGCGGCGCGCCGATGTTGTGCTGCGGATCCTCGGGGTCATGGCCGCCGAGGTAGGTCCACGAGCCTTGGCCGTACGAGCCGTGGATGTACTTGGCCCATGGCGCACCTTCTTCGTGCGCCAGCACCGTCACCCCAGGCTTGAGCACCTTGCGCACGAACGACGTGGTGACACCGTAGTAGTCGCCGATCACCGTGCGATGATCCTGCACGAGCATCGTCGCGACCGGATCGAACTTGGCCGAGAAGCCGAAGAGCGTGAAGGTCCCGAGCGGTTGGCGGCGAGAGGGCACGTTCACCTGGTGGCCGTCGATGTCGCTCATCGCGTTCACGCCGGCAGCGAACTCGAGGTGCGCCCCCTGCACCGCGAAGGTGCGACTCCAGTCCATCTTGGCGTCGGCGTCGGGATCCATTGGAGTCCCGTCGCTGAATGGACCGGCGATGTCGACGAGCTTCGCCCCCATCGCGAGTTCCAGCGTCTCGGTCGCACCACACATCGCGAAGAGGAACCCCCCGCGATCCACGAACGCGCGCAGCCGATCAGCCACCGCTTTCTTGAGTGCCGGGATATCGGCAAGGCCATGTCGCCGCGCCGTCGCGAGGTCGCGGTCGCGCGACTGGATGAACCAGGGTGCGTCACGGAAGCCGAGGAACAGCTTGTTCTGCTGGCCCGTGAAGTCCTCGTGATGCAGGTGGATCCAGTCGTACTTGGAGAGATCCGTATTGAGGACGTCGTCGTCCCAGATCTTCTCGTACGGTATCCCCGAATACGCGAGCGCGAGCGTCACCGCGTCGTCCCAGGGCGGCGCGTCGGGCGGCGTGTACACGGCGATCCGCGGCGCCTTCTCGAGTGGCACCGCGTCCATGTTGCCGTCGGCGATCTCCGTTCGGATCTGTGCGACACGCGCGCCGTCTGCGGCTTCGAACGTCACGCCGGCGAGCGCTGCCGCGCGCCGCAGACTCGGCAGGTCGGGCACGAGGAAACTCCCCCCGCGGTAGTTGAGCAACCACTCACTTCGAATGCCGTCCGTGAGCGCGCTGAACGTGATCCCGTAGGCCTTCAGATGATTGGCCTGCTGGTCGTCCATGGGCATGAGCAGGTGCTGCGCCCGCGCCGGAAGCGCCAGCACCATGACCGCGACGAGCACCGGCATCGAGCTACTCCATCGCATCAGACCACTCCCATGCGCAACGCGTCGAGCTCACGCCGCGCCTGCGGCACGAGCGCACTTCCTGGATAGTCGAGGATAAGCGTCTCGAGGTGTTCGCGCGCCCCCTTGTTGTCGCCACCGCGCTTGGACGCGCGCGCCAACTCGAGATGCGCCTCGGGCGCCTCTCCCGACTGAGCGTACTCACCTGCGAGGCGCCGCCAGAGCGCCGCCGACCGCTCCTCGTTGTGACGCGCGGTCTCGATCCGTGCCGCGAGCGTGAGCAAGAGCGACGCCACATCGGGCAGCTCCGACGTCGCCGCCTCGAACCGGCGCGACGCCTGCGACGAGTCTCCGCGGGCGAGCGCCAGAAAGGCCGCGCCGATGGTCTCGGACCGTTCGAGCCGTGTGCGATTCAACAGCGAGAGTGCATTCACCGCATCCTGTCCCGGCACCTCGGTATTCCGAAGCGCACCGCGCGCGGTGACGAGGTCGCCGTCAAACAGCGCGAGCCAGCCCGCCACGGCATCCTCCGCCGAGAGCGGCGCGTCTGCGAGTGAACGCCTCGCGCGCGGGATGTCGCCGGCCCGGATCCATGCCCAAGCGATCGTCCTCGCGTGCGCGCGCACGCCATTGGGGCCGAGGGCCGACGCCGCGCGCGCGAGCAACGCTTCGGCCTCGGCGGCGCGCCCCAGTCGAGCGAGCGCGTCGAGTTCAATGGGCAGCGCGTCCGCATTGCGGTGCGCGTCGTCGAGCATCGGCGACGCCGAGCGCACGAGCGCGAGCGCGGTCACCGCGTCGGCCGCGGCGAGCGCAGCCTGCGCCCCGCGCAGCGCGACACCGGCATCGGGACGCGCCGCATGGATCGCCGCGAAGGCATCGCGCGCAGTAGACCAGGCACGGACGCGCTCGACCTCGTCCGCAAAGAAACGCCAGACGGCGATCACCGTGTCGCTCGGCGCGAGCGCCGCGAGTGCGGTCCACCCATTGCGCGGTGAGTTCCAGGCGACTTCGAGCAGCGCGAGCGCCTGCGTCGCACCGAGCGGGACCCCGCGCGCGGCCAGCACTGCTCGCACAGCGTCGCGCGACGCGGCCGGCGCTGGCGTGAGCGACCAGACGGTCGCTGACTCGTAGTAGGGCTCAGCCGTCATGACATCACGCCAGGCCTCAGCGGCCTCACGCCAGAGCCCGAGCCCGGCGCGCATCTGCGCGATCTCGAGCACGAGCGCGCGTGTGGAGCCCAGTGCCTCCGACGCCTGCCGCAGCACGGTGTCCGCCGCCGCGGCGCGGTTGTTGAACAAGAGCACCCTCGCATACTCGCGGTAGGGCGCAACCTCGGTCGGTGTGACGTCGCGCCAGTCCGCGAACGCGCCCGCCGCACGCACGTCGAGCCCGATCGTCGTCAATACGCGCAGCTGCACCGACCGTAGCTGCCACTCGCGCGGATGCTGCGGCACGAGCGTGTCGAGTGCGACGAGCAACGACTCGTCCTGCGCGAGCACCGAGAAGACCCGTTCGAGCCCCAGTACGCCCGGCACCAGCGCGCCCGCATCGATCGCCGCGCGCCACGCAGTGATCGCCTCGCGATTGCGACCCGCGGACTCGGCGTCGAGCGCGCGGGCGACGATCGCACTGGTGGCGGGTGAGTCCTGCGCGCCGAGTGGCTGCGACAGCGGGGACAGCGGGGAGAACGGTGAGAGCGCCAGGCTCAAGCCTGTGATCGCGAACACCGCACGTACGCAAGGTCGGATGCGTGCGCGCGCGCGCGGTTGCACGCGCAGTCGCTCGCTCACGGCGACTTCTCGGCGTTCAGGCGCCGGAAGTACTCGATCACCAAGCGGCGCTCCTCAGCGCTCAGTCCGCGCAATTCCTCCCACGTGGGAACGGCATACCGCTCGGCGGCTTGCCCGCGTGCCGGTCCTCCCGGCGGCGTGAAGCGCGCCGTGCCACGCGCGGCGCGCGACTCTCTCCGCTGACTCTCGTCCTTCTGCTCCTGCTCAAGCGCACGACCGGCGTCGAGCATGCGGCGAAAGAGCCGTTCTTGCCTCGCCTGCGTCGCCGGATCAACGGCGCCCTGGTCGAGTGCCTGCGCGAGTTGACGCGCCTCGCGCGCCATCTCCTGCGCACGGCCCGAGGGGTCGTTGTCACCGATCTCGTCGAGCGACCGCGCCACTTCGCGCTGCGACCGCGCGAGCTCGCGCGCCCTGCCGCGGTTCTGGGCGTCGAGCGCCTCCTGCGACGGGCGCTGCTGCGCCCCCGGGAAGAGACTCTGCATCTGGCCATTGAGCGCGCCCTGCTGCTGCGCGAGCTGCTGCATCTGTTGCATCATCTCGGGCAGGCCCGAGGCCGACTGCGCCGAGTTGGCGCGCTCGCGGTCGCGCGTGAGTTGCGCGGCCGCCTGGCGCATCGCGTTGGCCGCCTCCTGCATGGACCGCGGCGCCTGCCCGCGCTGCGACTGCGCCGACTCGCGCGTCGCCTGCTGCACGCGCTGCTGCGCCTGCTCCATCATCTGCTGCGTGCGCGGCGAGACGAGCGCCGACTTCTTCGCCTCCTCCGACAGTCGCTGCTGCGCCATCTCCATCCCCTGCTGCAGCGCCGCCTGCTTGGAGCGCAAGGTGGGATCGTTGGGATCGCGCTGCGCCTGCGCCGCGAGCTGTTCCTGCTCGGACGCGAGCTGCATCATCTCCTGCACCGACTGGTCGATCGCGTCGGTGAGCTCGCCTTTCCATTCGGACACCTGTCCCTGACGCGCTCGCTGCATCGACTGCGCCGCCTGCTGCATGGCCTGCGCGGCCTGTTCGGCGGCATCACGCGCGCCCTGCTGCGCCTGCTGTCGCTGCTCGCTCCCCTGCGGTCCCTGCTGCGCGTCGCGCGCCTGGCGCATCGCCTCCTGGAGCGCGGCCTCCGAACGGCGGGTCTCCTCTTCGGCCCGCTCCGACTGGCTCGCGCCGGTGTTCGCGCGCTCGCGCTCGAGCCGCGCGCGCAGCGCGTCCATCTGCTGCGACATGTCGCGCGTCCGCTGCGCGAGTTGCTGCGCCTGTTGCGGATCGGGCGCGCCCGCGCGCGCGCTGTCGGCGAACTGCTGCTGCGCTTGCGCCAGTTCCTTCGCCTGGTCGCCGAGCGTCTGCATCGCGCCCTCGAGGGCGGCGCGCTTGAGCATCTCCGCGCTCTTCTCCAACTGCTGACGCATCCGCTTCTGTTGCTCGGCGAGGTCGGCGAGCGACTGCCGCGTGCGGTCGGCGTTGAGTTCCTGCGACGCGCCTTCGAGCCGTTGCAGCGCCGCGCTCATCTCGGGTGTCATCGCCTCGCGCAGCATCCGTTGCGCGTCCTGCAACTGCCGCGCGAGGGAGGTGTCGAGCGCACCGGCCGCACGCAGACGATCCTCCATCTCACGCGCCGCCTCCTCCAGTCCCTTCACCCGCTCCTGCAGAGCCCGCTGTTGCTCGGCGATCTCCTTGGCTTGCTCGGCCGTCTCGAAGCCCATCGCTGCGCGATCGCGACCCGCCTGCGGATCACCCGGCCGGTTCGGCGAGTTGGGCTGCTGACTGGGCCTATTCTCGGCGGTAGCGCCCCGATCGCCTCGCGAACGTGACGCAGTCTCGGTGCGCTCCGCGAGTTTCGCCTGGGCCTGCGCCGCGGCATTCGCCGCCGCGACCGCTGCCTCGCTCGCCGCGTTCGCCGCCAACCGCTCTTCCGCCGTGCTCGGCACTCGCAGTGTCAGCGTGCGGCTCGTGCCCTCGCGTAGGCCCGGCGCCGCGTCGCGCGCGACGACCACGATCTCGACGCGGTCGCCCGGAGCGAGCTCGAGGTCGGCCATGTTCTGCACCACACCACCGATCCACTCCCCCTCGCGCGCATCGCTCAGGCGATACTCGGCCGAGTCGCGGGCCGCGCCGCGCACGTCCACGATCCGGCGCCTGAGCCAGACACCGGTGAGCGCATTGTCGTCCTGCGCGAGGATCTCCACGCCGACCCGATCCTCCGTGCCCACGAGCGCCTCGCCGATCGGTTCGAGGATCTCCACGCGCGGCAGCGAGTCGTCGAGCACTTCCACCGCGAGCGGCGAGGGCAGGTCGGCGATCTCGGAGCGCTCACCGCGCGCGAGCCAGGTCCAGGTCGCGCTGCGCGTCGGGGTCCAGTTGCCGCTGAAGGTCGTCGCGCTCACCGCGAACTTGATGTGTGCGCCCTCGGCTTCCAGCGCGACCTCCGCCAGCGACTCCGACGAATGTCCTTCGAACGCGAGTCGCGTGCCCGCCGGCAGTCGGAGCGGCAGGTCGGCGTCGAGGCGCTCGTTCGCGCGGCCAAGGTAGGCGGGATACGTCGCCCGGATGGTGATGTCGCCGAGGAAGGGACGGTCGACCACGCGCACCAGGGCGGTGTCGCTCGTGGCGCGTCCGTCGCTCGCGACGAGTGCGAGATCGGCATCGACCGCGGCGAGCGTCACGACAGCCCTGCCGTCCGTGTCAACCGTGAGCAGCGTGTCGCGCCACCCCGCACCGGTGAGCCGCCAGCGCACGGTGACCTCGCGCCGGCCAGTCGCCGTCACACCGAAGGTGACGGCCGACCCGCGCGCCAGCCGACGTGGTGCGTCGGTCAGTGCGAGCGCCGGCAGCAACGTGCCGCGCCACGCAGCGACGGGGTTCATCAATGCGCTCCATCCATCGGCGCGACGGTCCCACGACCCACCCGCGAGTGCGATCACGTTCGCGAACGCGATGGTCGAAAAGGCGGCCGTGCGCCGCAGTCGTCGGCGGTGCGCTGGCGCCGGCGTCGCCTTCACACCAGCGAGCGCGTTCCCGATCGACTCCGCCGCGCGCGTGACGAAGACGCCGCCTTCGTGTGCGACCTCGAGCAGACCGGTGAGCGCGCCGCGTCGCAGCCGTTGCTCTTCTTCGATCGCGCGGGCCACCGCCTGCGCCGTCGTCCGCTCGGCGATGCGCTGCCCGAGCAGGCGCGCGAGGAGTGCGGTCCCGATGATCGCCGTCCCCCAGACCGCGAACGGCACCAGCGGCGGCAGCTCGAGCCAACGTCCCCGCGAGAGCCACATCGCTCCAGCGGTGAGCAGTGCGACCGCGGCGGCGAGGGGCGCGAGCACGCCGGCAACGCGCGCCATGCGGGAGGCGCGCGCGGTCTCGCGCAGCACGAGATCGAGCACGCTCATCGCCCCGCTCCGCTGGTCACCGCGTACATGAAGAGATTGACCCCCATGCGCAGCGCCGCCTCATGCGCTTCGGGTGGATCGTCCGGATACGTGCCGATGTCCTCCCAGCCGTTCCCGAGATCGCTCTCGTACGAATAGAACACGGCGAGTCGATCGCCGATGAAGATCCCGAAGCCGCGCGCGGGCTTGGCGTCGTGCTCATGGATCTTCGGCACGCCCTCGGGAAAGGCGTACACGATCCGGTAGATCGCGTGGTCGAGCGGCACATCCACGAGCTTGCGGTCAGGGAATACTCGCGCGATCTCGCGCCGGAAGTGCTCGTCGAGACCGTAGTTGTCGTCGGCGTGGAGGAACCCGCCCCGCAGCAGGTACTCGCGCAACCGCAGGACCTCGGTCTCACTGAACTTGATGTTGCCGTGGCCGGTGAGATGCAGGAACGGGTAGTCCCAGAGCCGATCGTCGAGCAGCGTCGTGCGTACTTCGCGGGGGTCCACCGTGAGCGTCGTGCGCTCGCGGATCGCGCGAATGAGGTTCGGAAGGCTCGACGGATTCGCGTACCAGTCGTCGCCGTCGTACTGCAGCCGCGCGACCGCCAGCCGCGGGGCCGCGAGCTCGGGCGCGCCGCGCGCCGCACTCCACGCGCTCAGCACGAGCACGCCGACGGCGAGACTCAGTTTCGCGAGAATGCTTCGACGCTGCTTCACTGGATGTTCACTCGTGCGCGATCCGGTAGGCGAGGTTCCGCGGGGCATGCTCCGTCCCCATCAATACGCGCGTCAGGTCCCGCGCGCTCATGCCCTCGGCGCGCAGCGTGGCCGCCCGCTCCCGGAGCCGAGCCTCGTCGACCACCGCCGGCGACGCGCCGGCGACCAGGAGCACGATCTCGCCGCGCGCGTCGTGCTCCTCGTAATACCGGGCGAGTTCGCGCACCGTTCCGCGACGGAACTCCTCGAACTGCTTGGTGAGTTCGCGCGCGACGACCGCCTCGCGCTCGCCGGCCCCCGCCGCCTCGAGCTCGGCGAGCGTCTCCGCAACGCGGTTCGGCGCCTCGTAGAGCACCGCCGTGTGCGCCAGCGCTGCGATCTCGCCGATCGCCCGCGTGCGGTCGCCGCCCGTGCGGGCGAGGAAACCGAAAAAGGTGAAACGGTCGGTCGCGAGTCCGGCGCCCGCCAGTGCCGCGAGCAGCGCCGATGCCCCGGGAACCGGTGAGACCGGCACGCCGGCGTCGATCGCCGCACGCACGAGCCGACTGCCCGGATCGGAGAGCAGCGGCGTGCCGGCGTCGCTGACGAGCGCGAGCGAGTCGCCGCCGAGCAACCGTGCGACAAGGCCGGGCGTCGCCTTGGCCTCGTTGTGCTCGTGGTACGCGATCATCGCCGTGCGGATGTCGTAGCGGTCACCGAGCACGCGCGTGTGCCGCGTGTCCTCGGCGAGCACCGCCTTCACGCTCCGCAGGATCTCGACCGCGCGAGGACTCAGGTCGCCGAGATTCCCGATCGGGGTGCTGACGATGTGAAGTGTACCGGGCGTCGCCGTACCGGGAGTCGCCTCGCCGGACTCACTCACCACTGCAGCTTCCACGGCAACGCGTCGAACAGGCCCGCCGCCTGGAACATGTGACGCCGCGTCGTGGTCAGGTCACGTAGCGCCTGCGCCGGCTGCACGCCGCTCGACTCGGCGGCGCGCAACGCCTCGACGAGCCAGTCGGCCACGGCCTTCGTGAGCAGGGCGGTGTCGCTCACCGGATCGCGCACGGTCGGGAGCGCCGGGGAGAACCGCTCGAGCAGCACGTACTTCGCGACGAGCGGCCGACGAGCATTCTCGACCAGGTCCGCCGCATGCGCCGCGCCCGACGCGCCAAGGCGTGCGATGAGCGCCGCGATCAGGTCACGGTACGCCTGGATCAGGGCCGGCGGTGCCTGCGCCGGCAACGCGTCGGCCCGCGGCCAGAGCCGCACGAGCGGCGTCTTGGCGCTGCCATGCGGCGCGAGCAGCACCTTCACGTGCGCCGCGATGTCGCCGGGCCGCGTGTCGGCGAAGTATCCGCGGACCGGTGCCCCCGACGACACGGCGACATAATGCACCGCGCCGTCGTCAAGGATCTCGATCGCGCCGTCGTGCATCGTCGCGTAGAGGAACGCCAAGAGTGCGTCCCCATCCTCGAGCTTGAGCTCGCGCGGCCACGGGAGCGGTGTGCCCGTCTGGGTCGCGTACATCGCGTCGAGTTGTTCGTCGACCGCCTCATGGAAGCAGATGCTCCCGTACTCTGCCGACGACGGGACTCGACCGATCGCGTCACTGATCGCGATCGGCTGGAAGTGCTCGCCGTCGGTGGAGGTGGTGGCGTTCACCACCTCGCCCTCCTCGAGGAAGAGCGTGATCAGCTCCTCGGGGAGCCAGACCGCGACGTAGCCGGAGACCCGGGCCGCGCGGTCACGCTTCGCGTCGGTGAGCAGGTTGCGCAGATGCACGTACGCCAAGCGGGTCCTGGCGAGCAGGACCCGCTTGGCGGGATACCGCAGGGCATCGCGTGGGATCGCCATCAGCGGCGGGCGCGACTCACGCGACGTGCTGCTCGAACTTCGCCGCGAGGGCCGGCTTCGGCACCGCACCGATCACCTGGTCGACGAGCTTCCCGTCCTTGAAGAACAGCAGGGTCGGGATCGACCGCACCTGAAAGCGCATCGACGTCTTCTGGTTCGCGTCGACGTCGAGCTTGGTGATCTTCACCCGTCCCACGAACTCCTCGCTCAGCTGCTCGAGGATCGGCGCGATCATGCGGCACGGACCGCACCACGTCGCCCAGAAATCCACCACCGTCAGTCCGGCGTGCTGCTCCACTTCGGACGCGAACGTTTCGTCCGTCACCACCACTGTCTTCGACATCTCGCGTGCTCTCCGATGCGTCGCCGGTGCCTAGCACCGGTCGACCGCGCTAACGTTACGGCGTCCCTTGCGAGGATCCCTCGCCACTCGAGCCGCCACTGACCATGCCTGCCGCACCACTCCGCGGGACCCGCATCGACCACATCGGCATCGCCGTCGAATCCCTCGACGCGATCCTGCCGTTCTATCGCGATCTCCTCGGGATGCCCGAGGTCCCCCTCGGCGATGCCGACGGAGCGCACATCGTTGGCCTCGCGGCCGGCGACTCACTCGTCGAACTGCTCCAACCAGAGCAATCCGATTCCCCCACTGGGAAGTTCCTTGCCAAGCGCGGGCCCGGCATCCACCACATCTGTTTCAAGGTCGACGACCTTGACGGCACGCTCGCGCGCTGTCGGGACGCCGGCCTCCGCCTGATCGATCAGATCCCTCGGCGGGGCGCTGAAGGCAAGCTGATCGCCTTTTTACACCCGTCGTCCACCAGCGGCGTGCTGGTGGAACTCACTGAATACTAACGGGGGTCGGCCTCGCCGAGCGGCGGTTGCGCCGGCCGGTTGCCGGCGGTGCAGAAGCTCGCCGTCGACTTGAAATCGAAGTCCTCGACGAACCAGCGGCCCGTCTTGGTGTTGCGGACCGTCGTGAACATCGGTGACGCCTTCTTGTCACCCTGCGTCAACTCCACGCGATGCAACAGTCTTCCCGACGCGCCCGGCTGGGCGGCCCCGATGAGAGATCCGTCATGTCGCAGATGGCACGTAATGATCAGCAGCCGCCGTTCGAGCTGCTGGCGGTCTTCGCGGTCGCGCACGGGTGCCTCGGCATTGCCCCAGACGGCCGAAAGGGCCTGCAGGTCCTGGGCCTTCGCCGCGGCCAGATACTGCTCGACCGCCGCGGTCGATGAACTGGCGCCCGCCTCGGGGCCGCCCGTGGTGCGGTGGCATCCAATGATCGCGACCAGCACCAACAACGAACTCAGTACGCGTCTCAACGGCGTTCTCCGGAGCGAAAGGATGATGGAGCAAAGATGACCCGTCAGCGGCTCTACATCAACATCGATCACGTCGCGACGCTTCGGCAGGCGCGACGGGCCTCATACCCCGATCCGGTCGCGGCCGCCCGCCTGTGCGAGGACGCGGGCGCCGACGGGATCACCGCGCACCTCCGAGAGGACCGTCGGCATATGCAGGATGCCGACATCGAAGCGCTCGCTCTCGGAGCCCGCACACCGTTCAATCTCGAGATCGCCGCCACCGACGAAATGACGGGGATCGCGCTGCGTCTCAAGCCGCATCAGGTCACCCTCGTGCCCGAACGCCGCGAGGAGATCACCACCGAGGGCGGCCTCGACCTCGCCAGTGATCCGGCCCGGCTGGCTGCCTGCATCGACTCGCTCCGGACCGCCGGGATCCGCACCGCGCTCTTCATTGATCCCGACCGTGCCCAGATCGACCGCGCCGCCGCCTTTGCCGCAGCGGCCGTCGAACTCCACACGGGAACCTACTGTCACCACCCTGAGGACCCCCGGAACCTCCGCGCGCTGCGGGACGCCTCGACCCACGCCGCATCGCTCGGACTCGCGGTGCACGCCGGGCATGGGCTCACACTCGCCAACGTGGGCCCCATTGCCGCGATACCCGAGTGCGAGGAGCTCAACATCGGGCACTCCATTGTTGCGCACGCGGTCTTCGTCGGCCTTCCCGAGGCCCTGCGCGCCATGCGTGCCACCATGGACTCGTCCCGCGCCCGTTGACCCAACCGCTACGCACGACCACACTTAGCGCTACAATGCCATCTACGAACGCGCGACCCGCGGAGGCGCGATGACGGGCGGCCTGCTCGACTTCTTCACCCTCGAGGCCACCGAGTACGTCGACCAACTCGACGACCTCGCGACACGCGCGTCCGTCACCGCACCAGACGCCGAGCCGTTCGCTCGATCGGCGCGCGCACTGCGCGGCGCGGCGACCATGGCCAAGCTCAAGGGCATCGCCGACGTCGCGGCCGGCCTCGAGCGTCTCGCGCGGCATGTGCGCGAGGGCAAGCTCGCGTGGGACACCGCGGTCCGGGCTACGGTGATCGCCGCGATCGACGACCTCAAGTTCCTCGTTCGCGGCGTTCGGACCTGGGGCGAGGCGGAGGACAAACGCGCCTCGAATCGACTGGCCGAGCTGGATCACTTCGCTCCCAAAGCGCTGCAGACGGCCACACGCGGCAAGGGGGCGGCCTACCTCGCTGCCGCGACTGCCGACGCCGCGGCCGGGTTGCTCGCCTTCGCGGAGCATCCGGCCTCGCTCGACGCGTTCGCGGTCACGATGAATCGGGTCCGCGCGCTCCGCGGCGTGGCCGCACTCAAGGACCTTCCGCCACTCGCCGAAGTCGTCGACGCCGTCGATGTCGCCGCCAAGCCGATCGAACTCGGTCACGAGGACGCGACCGCCGAGCGGCGGCGTCTCTTCCGCGCCGCTGCCCTCGTCCTCGTCGAAGGTGGCGAGGCGATCCGCACCGGCGGACTCCCGCCCACCGACACGGTCGCGGTCCGTGAGTTCGCTCATGCGGCCGAGACACTGCGATCGGGTGAGCGCGAGACCGACGACGTCGTGCCGATCACGACACTGCTCCCTGCAGGTCCGGTGGGGGCGTACATCACGGCCGCGCCGAACCCGCCCACGTCGGCCGCCCAGCGCTTCCGGCTCGAGGTGGTCAGTCAGGCTGAGCATCTGCGGCGCCTTGTCGCCGACGGTCGCGCGGCCATCGATGCCGCCACGCGCGACCGAGTCGGCCGCGAGCTGCGGTCGGCGGTCCGCTCACTCGCCCGAGCCGCAGCGAGCTTCTCGGCGTCCGAGATCGCCAATCTCTTTCTCGCGTCCGAGCGCGGGGCCGCGGCACTCGATCCGCGCGCGCTCTGGGTACTCGACGAGGCCGGCACCGAGCTCAGTCGTCACGAGCGCGGGCTCGAGGACATAGGGCCGCGCTTCACGAATCTCCTCAAGCGCCTGCACGGAACGCCGCCGGCACCGGTCACCGCGACGCCGGCGCGTCAGCGTCGGCTGACCAACCCGCCCAACGCCGCGCCGGTGGCGGTCCGGCCGGCGTCGCTCAGCACGTCACAGGGCGGAGCGCGCGGAGCGGAGCTCAAGGAACTCCTCGCCAGCGGTATCGCTGGCCTCGCGCCCCTCGCCCTCTCGCAGCTCGCCGAACCCGTGATGATGCCCGACGACGATGTCGTCCCGATCGAGGACCTGTTGTTCCGCGGCAGAGAGGCGCTGCAGCAGGCGCTGCAACTCGGGGATCGGTTGCGCAACGCCGAAACGCCCGCCGACCACGACACGCTCGCCGAGCTGTACGACCTGTTGCAGCTCGCCTCCGCCGACTGACGATGCGACTCGACTGGCGCGGGGCGCTCGGGATCGTTCTGAGCGCACTGCTGCTCTGGTACCTCCTGCACGGACAAGTCGGAGTGGTCATCGGGGTGCTCAGCACCTCGAACCTCTGGCTCTGGGCCGCGAGCGCGATCGTCGCCACGGCGATCTTCCCGCTCCGCGCGCGTCGCTGGCAGGCGATCCTCACACCGCTCGCCGGTCGCATCCCCGTCCGGCCGCTCTGGCACGCGACGGCGATCGGCATGATGGTCAACAACGTCTTCCCGATGCGTGCCGGCGAGTTCGCCCGCGCGCTCGCCATCTCGCGCGAACGGCGCGACGTGCCAGTGACCGCGGCCTTCGCTTCACTCGCGGTCGACCGGCTGTTCGACGGCGTGGTCCTGATCCTCCTCATGCTCGCCGGGACACTCGATCCCGCCTTCCCTGCCGACGCGACGATCCTCGGCGTTGGCGCGGGGAGCATCGCCGCGTCGGCGGCGCTGTTCCTGCTCGCCGTCCTCGTGGGGTTGTACGCATTCGTCCTGGTCCCCGATGCCATGCTGGGCTTCGCCGAGCGTGCGGGGAATGTCGTGTCACCGAAGCTCGGCGCGCGCTTGCGATCACTTGGCGGGGGCTTCGCCTCTGGACTCGGCGTCCTGCGCGCACCCAAGCTCGCCGTCGAGGTGTTCTTCTGGACGGTGCTGCATTGGCTCACCAATGCGGCCGCATTCTGGCTGGGCTTCAAGGCACTCGGCATCGACGCACCGTTCGCCGCCGCCTGCTTCGTGCAGGGGATCGTTGCGGTCGGTGTGGCGGTGCCCTCGTCGCCCGGCTTCTTCGGCGTGTTCGAGGCGACGTCGGCGGCGGGACTCAAGCTGTACGGCGTTCCCGAGGCGGTCGCCCTCAGCTGGGGCATCGGCTTCCACATCCTGTCGTTCATCCCCATCACGGTGCTCGGCGCGTGGTACTTCTCCCGCCTGCATCTGCATGTGAGTGACATCGCCGGCACGCCGCAGACGGAGCCCGGCGCGTGACGGTCACAGCGGCCTCGCTCGAAGCGCAGGCGAAGATCAACCTCTCCCTGCGGATCCTCGCGCGTGAAGCTGGTGGTTACCACCAGATCGAGACGCTCTTCGCGCGGATCGATCTCGCCGACTCGGTGCGTGTGGTGACCGACACGCAGCTGCGCGGACTCACCTGCTCCGGAGCCGACGTTGGACCGCCGGAGAAGAACCTTGCCTTTCGCGCCGCCGAGGCGTTCATGGCCGAGGCCGGTTGGCCGCGCGGCTTTCAGATCACGATCGAGAAACGGATCCCGGTGGGCGGCGGACTGGGCGGCGGTAGCGCTGACGCCGGTGCCGTGCTGAGGATCCTCAACGCGCTCGCGCCACAGGAGCTGAGCGACGCGACGCTCGCCACGCTCGCCTTCAGGCTTGGCGCCGATGTCCCGTTCCTCACCACTGATGCGCCGCTCGCGCTGGCCTGGGGACGCGGCGAACGCCTGTTGGCGCTCAACTCGCTTCCGGCGCGCGAGGTCGTGCTCTGCCTGCCGCCCTTTGGTGTGGAGACGGCCGCGGCGTTCCAATGGTTCGCGGCGTCCCGAGGGGAGGAGCCCCTCCGAGCCCCTGCCCTGATCCGCGCCGCCGACTTGGACCGGTGGGACGGCGTGGCCCGGCTGGCACAGAACGACTTCGAGACGCCGGTCATTCACCGGCACCCGGGGATCGCGAGCTGCCTGCAGGCGCTCGTGGCTGGCGGCGCGCGCATCGCACGCATGAGCGGATCGGGGTCGACGGTCTTCGGGATCTTCGAGCGGCGCTCGCCGGCCGTGCTCGCGGGCATCCCCGAAGGCACCCGGGTGGTGGGGAGCCGCACTCTGACGAGCGTGGCACAGGTCCGGCTCCTCGACTGACTCGCGTTGACAACTCGCGTTGACAACTCGCGTTGTCGGGGTCGCCTGGCCCGACTAGCTTCGGGTAGTCGGAGCGGGTGAGCCGACCTGATGCCCCTTCGTCCAATGGCAGGACAGCCGCCTTTGGAGCGGCGAATGGTGGTTCGAATCCACCAGGGGCAATGCCGGGCACGCCGGGGTGCATACCGTTGACGCTCCCACTGCCACTGAGGACCCTGAAGGGCTAGCTTTGGAGGCTCTCCAAGGCGCGCGTGACCCTTACGACTCCCCGACATGGACGGATTGGCAGTCCCCATCCACGGCTATCGTGTGCTCACCGGCACGGCCAATCGGCCGCTCGCCGATGAGATCTGCAAGTCGTTGGGAACGGAGCTCTGCAAGACGACGGTCTCGCGATTCGCCGACGGCGAGGTCTTCGTCCGCCTCGACGAGAATGTGCGCGGCGCCGATGTCTTCATCGTCGAGTCGACCAACCCGCCCGCCGAGAACGTGTTGGAGTTGCTTCTGCTGGTCGACGCCGCGCGCCGCGCGTCGGCCGCGCGCATCACCTGCGTGCTCCCGTACTACGGCTATGCCCGCCAGGACCGTAAGGATCAGCCGCGCGTCGCGATCGGTGCGAAGCTCATCGCCAACATGATCATGCGCGCCGGCGCCGACCGCGTGCTCGGTGTCGACTTCCACGCGCATCAGTTGCAAGGGTTCTTCGACATCCCGGTGGACCATCTGTACGCGGCTCCGGTCTTCACCGCGCATTACCGCAAGAAAAAGCTGCAGGATCTCGTCGTCGTCGCGCCCGACGTGGGTTCGGCGAAGATGGCCCGCGGCTTTGCCAAGCGCCTGAACGCCTCGCTCGCGATCATCGACAAGCGCCGCCCCGCCGCGAACGTGGCCGAGGTGGTGAACGTGGTCGGCGAGGTGGAGGGCAAGGATTGCTTGCTGGCAGACGACATGATCGATACCGCCGGCACGATCTCCGAGGCGGCACGCGCGCTCAAGAATCTCGGCGCCCGCGACATCTACGTCTGCGCGACGCACGCCCTGCTCAGCGGTCCTGCCGTCGAGCGCCTGTCCAGTGCGCCGATCAAGGAAGTCGCGGTCACGAATACGATCATGATCCCCGAGTCACGGATGTTCCCGCAGCTCACGGTGCTGAGCGTGGGCGACTTGCTGGCGAAGGCGATCCGGTTCACTCATTCGGATCAGAGTGTGAGTTCGCTGTTCGAGTAGCAGATGGGAGATGGGAGATGGGAGATGTAAGAGACGTACGAGCAGGTGCAGGTGCAGGACCGGGTGGGTCGACAGGACGGTGACGTGAGGGAGACCTCAACTCTCACCTCTCCCATCTCCCATCTGCAGTTCAGTGGTGCGCCGCCGGGCCGGATCTACCGGGAACCCACGTTGCGCGCCCATATCAAAGAGGTTCGTTCCGATGGCTTCCGTTCCGTTCTCCGCCACGCCGCGCTCCACAACCGGCAAGGGCGTCGCCCGTAAGCTCCGCGCTGCCGGCCAGGTCCCCGCGGTCATCTACGGGCATGCGCGCGAAGCGCAGTCGCTCGTGCTCGAGCATCATCCGTTGCAGCTGCTCCTCGAGAAGCACTCGTACCAGAGTACCGTCATCGCCCTCACGGTCGAGGGCAAGACGGTCAACACGCTCATCCGCGAGATCCAGCGCCATCCGTTCAAGAAGCAGATCGTGCACGTCGACTTCCAGGAACTCGTGGCTGGTGAGAAGATCACCGTGCCGGTGCCTCTCCTGTTCTCCGGTGTGCCGGACGGCGTACGCCTCGGTGGCGGCATGCTCGACCAGATCCTCCACGAGCTGCAGGTCACCTGCGATCCGTCCAACATCCCGCATCACTTCGTCGTCGACGTGACACGGTTGACGATCGGACACTCGATCCACGCCGGCGAGATCGTACTGCCCGCCGGTGTGACGCTCGAGACGGAAGCCGACGCGACGCTTTGCGTCTGCGCCCCGCCGAAGGTCGAGGCCGTGGCCGTGCCGGCCGATGGCGCCGCGGCGTCGGAGCCAGAGCTCATTCGCAAGGCCAAGGCCGACGAAGAGGCTGCTGCTGCCGCCAAGAAGTAACCCGCTCCTCCTCCCGGTGCGCCGAGGCTCGCGATGAAAGTCATCCTCGGTCTCGGCAACCCCGGCAAGGAGTATGCGGACACCCGTCACAACGTCGGCTGGTGGGTCCTCGACCACCTTGCCGACGCGTGGCGGACGGACGGCTGGCGAAAAGACGGGGAGGCCCTGACCAGCTCCGGTACGGTCGGTGGCCTGAAGGTGCGCCTCGTGAAGCCGCAGACGTTCATGAACCTCTCCGGGGCGGTCCTCAAGCCCTGGCTGCGGCGCCCCTTCTGGGCTGCGGCGAGCGACCTGCTGGTCGTCTCGGACGAGGTGCAGTTGCCGGTCGGGTCATACCGCTTCCGCGCCAAAGGCTCGGCGGGCGGGCACAACGGACTCAAGAGCGTCGAGCAGGCGCTCAAGACGCAGGACTACGCGCGGCTTCGCATCGGTGTCGGTCCGGACGACCCACAGCGCCGCATCGGCGACCTTGCCGACTATGTGCTCGGTGACTTCGGGAAGGGCGAGCGCGAGTCGGTGCGCGCGCTGTTCCCCACCTTCGAACAAGCCCTGCGGAGCTGGACCACCGAGGGCATCGAGAAGGTCATGAACCTGTTCAATCGCTGAATTTCGCTGTAGCGCTCGCGCTCGCGGTCCTGGTCACGATGGCTGACACTCAACCACCCCCCAATGCTTGAGAACCTGACGACGTACGCCCTCCTGATCGGCGTGGCGGGCCTCGTGGCCTGCTTCCTGACGTATCTGGGCGTCGTCCGTCAGCCCGCCGGCTCGCAGACCATGCAGGACCTCGCCGAGCAGATCCACCTTGGCGCCATGGCGTTCCTGAAGCGCGAGTACACCGTGCTGCTGCCCTTCCTGCTCGTCGTCGCCGGGCTCCTGGCCTGGGCGACCAACGTGCCGACCGGGATCGCCTATGTCGTCGGTGGCATCTGCTCCGTCGCCGCGGGCTACGCGGGGATGCAGGCCGCGACCAAGGCCAACGTCCGCACCACCGAGGCCGCGCGTGCCTCCGGGCAGGCCGCCGCGCTGCGCATCGCGTTCGGCGGCGGCGCTGTGATGGGACTCGCCGTCGCCGCCCTCGGCCTCCTCGGCATCGCCGGCATCTTCATCTGGCAGAAAGAGCTCCTCGGCACGACCGGCTTCAAGTCGTTCGGCGAGATCATCTCCGGCTTCGCGATGGGGGCGAGCTCGATCGCGCTCTTTGCCCGCGTGGGCGGAGGCATCTACACCAAGGCCGCGGACATCGGAGCCGATCTGGTGGGGAAGATCGAAGCCGGCATCCCCGAAGATGATCCGCGAAACCCAGCGACCATCGCTGACAATGTCGGTGACAACGTCGGCGACGTCGCCGGCCTCGGCGCCGACATCTTCGAGTCGTACGTCGGCGCGATCATCGCCACGATCGCCCTCGCCTCCACCAGCGTGCTGATCCCCGAGGCGAACCGTCTCGCGAGCGTCATGCTGCCGGTGGCCTACACCGCCGCAGGCCTCGTCGCGTCACTGATCGGTATCGTCCTCATGCGCATCCTCGCCAAGGGCAACCCGGCGAACGCACTGCGTCTGGTCACGCTCATCGCCGCGGCGCTCTTCCTCGTGTTCGCCTACTGGCTCACGATGCAGATCCCGCTCGCGATGGTCGACCCCGAGAACGGTCGCGTCTTCCCCGCACTCGGCCCATGGATCGCCGTCCTCGCCGGCACCGTCTCCGGTGTCGCGATCGGTCTCGTGACCGAGTACTACACGGCCGCCGGCCCCGTGATGCGCATCGCCCATGCCTCCAAGACCGGCCCGGCGACGAACATCATCGCTGGTCTCGCGGTCGGTATGGAATCCACGATCGTCCCCGTGCTCCTGATCTGCGGCGCGATCTACGTCTCGGTCTGGGCGGCCGGCCTGTACGGCGTCGCGATCGCCGCGGTGGGCATGCTGGCCACGGTCGGCGTGACGATGTCGGTCGATGCCTACGGCCCGATCGCTGACAACGCCGGCGGCATCGCTGAGATGAGCCACCTCGGACCCCAGGTGCGCAAGATCACCGACGGCCTCGACGCGCTCGGCAACACCACCGCGGCGATCGGCAAGGGCTTCGCGATCGGCTCCGCTGCCCTCACCGCACTCGCGCTCTTCTCCGCCTATGCTGCGGCGGTCGGACTCGACAAGGTGGGGCTCAATCTGATCGACCCGATGGTCGTGATCGGACTGTTCATCGGCGGCGTGATGCCGTTCTTCGTCGGGGCGCAGACGATGACCGCCGTTGGTCGCGCGGCGCAGGGCATGGTGGAGGAGGTCCGTCGCCAGTTCCGCGAGATCCCCGGCCTGCTCGAAGGGAAGCCGGGCGTGAAGCCCGACTCCGCCCGCTGCGTCGACATCTCGACCTCCGCCGCGCTCAAGGAGATGATCCTGCCGGGTGTGGCCGCAGTGCTGCTGCCGGTGCTCGTCGGCAAGTTCCTCGGCGTGAAGGCCCTCGGTGGCCTCCTCGCCGGCGCGACCGTGACCGGCGTGATGATGGCGCTCTTCATGGCGAATGCCGGTGGTGCGTGGGACAATGCGAAGAAGATGATCGAGGGCGGCATCCTGGGCGGCAAGGGCTCGGACGTGCACAAGGCGGCCGTCGTCGGCGATACGGTCGGCGATCCGTTCAAGGATACATCGGGACCGGCGATGAACATCTTGATCAAGCTGATGAGTGTGGTCTCACTCGTGCTGGCGCCTTGGTTTCTCGCTTAACGGCAGATGGGAGATGGGAGATGGGAGGGGGGAGGCCTTTCGGCCTCCCCTTCTCGTTTCTCCTTCCTGTGCAGCCGGTTCTCCCGGCGCGCGCAGTTTCTCGAGGATTCGCTTTCTCAGTCCCATCAACATCTTCTGTACCTCGGAGAGACGTGCCTCGAGGTACGCGTACTCCTTGGTGGACATCACTTCCAGATCCTTCGCCAGAAGCAGGTGGTAGTCGGCCTCGCGCGCCGACGCGAGCGCGATCTCAAGGAACCGATTGAACTGCGCTTGGGAAGCGTAGCCGGCGCCCTCGGCGTTGTTGGCGGGGATGGAGGCTACGGAGCGGCGCAGCTGCGACGCGAGTCCGGGAAAGCGACGGCTCGAGACGCCATCGGTCGCGGAATACACGCGGATCGTGAGGAGATGCGCTTTCTCCCACACCGCGAGCTTTCGGAAGGGATACATGGCGAGAACTTGGGGATGGCGGCCCTGGATAACGACACCCGATTCCCGCCGGTAGTTACCTTACATCTCACATCTCCCATCTCACATCTGCATGCTAAGTCTTGGAATCGTCGGACTCCCCAACGTCGGCAAGTCCTCACTGTTCAATGCGCTGACCGCCGCCAAGGCCGAAGCCGCCAACTATCCCTTCTGCACGATCGACCCCAACATCGGCGTCGTCACCGTGCCCGACCCCCGCCTCGACGCCCTGGCAAAGGTCGTGATCCCCGAACGCACCGTCCCTGCGGCCGTGCAGTTCGTCGACATCGCCGGCCTCGTGAAGGGCGCCAGCAAGGGCGAGGGCCGCGGCAACGCCTTCCTCTCCACCATCCGCGAGACCGACGCGATCGTGCACGTCGTCCGCTGCTTCGACGACCCCGACGTCATTCACGTCGACGGCTCCGTGGACCCGACGCGGGACCGAGAGACGATCGAGTTCGAGCTCGCGCTCGCCGATCTCACCGTCGTCGAGAAACGCCTCGACAAGGCCAAGCGCGCCGCCAAGACCGGTGACAAGGTTGCCGCCACCGAGGCCGCCGCGCTCGAGAAGGCGCACGCGCCACTCGCCGACGGCAAGGCGCTCTGGCATGTCACGCTCACCGACGAGGAACGCGCGCTCCTCAAGCCGTTGCAGCTCCTCACGCTCAAGCCGATCCTCTACGCCGCCAACGTCACCGACGCCGAACTCACCGGTGAAGAAGGTCCGCACGTGACCGCCCTGCGTGCAGCGATCGCCGCCGATCACGAACCCGCCGAGGTCGTGACCTTCTCGGCGCGCATCGAGATGGAACTGGCCGAGCTCGCTCCGGAGGATCGCAAGGAATTCCTGGCGTCGCTCGGCCTCGAGTCGGCCGGGCTCGACCGCCTCATTCGCGGCGGCTATCACCTGCTCGGACTGCAGACCTACTTCACCGCCGGCGAGAAGGAGGTCCGCGCCTGGACCATTCACAAGGGCGACACGGGTCCCAAGGCGGCGGGCGTGATCCACTCGGACTTCGAACGCGGCTTCATCCGCGCCGAGACGGTGGGCTTCGACGACTTCGTGATGCTCGGCGGGTGGAAGGGCGCGAAGGAGAAGGGCGCCGTGCGCGCCGAGGGCAAGGAGTACGTCGTGCAGGACGGCGACGTGCTGCTCTTCCGCTTCAACGTCTAGCGCGAGGGATCCGCGTCGCGCGTAGCGCGAGGCGCGCGACGCGCACGGCCGGGTAGGCCCACGCCAGAGCGTCCGGTAGCGTCACCCAGTTCCGTTCTTGCGGCGTCGGGGCGAACGTAGCGACGCCCGCGTAGCGCACGCGATCGATCGGACGCCGTACCCAGCCGAGCGTCCAGGCGTGTGTCTCGCGCCATGGACCGGTGCCCGCCTCCATCCGCGCGACGCATTCGTCCGCCAACGCCGACACGCGCGCGTCCTCGGTGCGCGAGACTGGCGGTTCCGGCAGGATCACACTGCAGAGGCGCGCGGCGAGGCGCACGCCGAGTCGCATCGCAGTGCCGACACCGGCCTCGTCGGCCCGTGACGTCGCCATCACGAGCGCGTCGGGCTCGCGTGTGGCGAGGCGTGTGAACAGCAACGCGTCTTCGGCCTGGGACCAGCCGTGCTTGGTCGCATGGAGCGCCGCGAGCAGGATCGCGTCGGCGCCAGCGGGCGTGCGCACCGCGATGCCGCCGAGGTCGAGCGTGCGCGCGCGGCCGGCGATCGCGGCGACGTCGCCCCACGAAGGGTAATGCGACCCCGCAAAGGACCAGTGCAGCTCGACCATGATGGAACCCGCGCGTTCGAGCGGATACGCGCGCGTCGCCGCGTGGATGGCGCGCTCCTGCGCGGCGGTGCACGCGTCGCGTGCGCACCATCCGTCGGCCGCGAGTGCGCTGCGCGCTGCGTCACGGTCGCGCGGTGCGACGACGACGTCGAGGTCGGAGAAATGCCGGATTCCCAGCTCATCCCAGGCCATCAGGCAAATCGCGGGACCCTTCCAGAGCATCCATGAGATCCCTGCGCGGTCCAGACTCTGCGCCACGCGGTGCAACGTCGCGATCGCGTGCAGCGAACCCTCGGCCACATGGCGCGATTCGTCACGCAGGACTGCCGCGAGCTCCGGTGCGCTCCCAAGGACGTCGTCCGCTGTGCGGCCGGGGCCCTGACGGCCCACGTCGCCGGTCCGCGCGCGCAGACGCAACGCGCGCGACACCGCTGGACCCATTCGGTTCGTGATGAGCAAGGTCGAGAGCGACGCGACGTCGTCCACAGGGGGTAACGGTGACCGGCCGTCCTCGTGCGCGAAGCGACACCACGCGGCGAGCGCTGCGCTCCTCATGCAGCGATTCGGCTCAACCCGTCCGCGAGTTGTTCGGACCGCCGTCTTTCCCTCCGGCCGGCGAGCGGCTCTTCGTGAGCTCTCGGATCGTGCCCAAGCGGCGCACGGTCGGTGCCACATAGGGCGAACGACGACTACCGTCGGGTTGCGTCCCGGTCGTACTCTCGCGCGACGTCATTTGAGTTTCCCTTCACGAAATTGAGGAGGAGGAGCCCATGCGCTCACCCGACATTACCCCACTAATGAGGTCCTGATCGATGTCGCTGTCAACAGGACGAGTCGCGCATTGGAGCGGTACGCCCCGGACGCGTCACCTTGTGATGCTCCCGGTGATGCTCCCGGTGATGCTCCCGGTGATGCTCCCGAGAAGACCGAGCGTCGCCTCGAGGCCCGCGCGGCCGCTCCCCACGACGAGACGCCGGATCGGAACGTCGTGCGCCAGCGCCACGAGCCGCGGCAGTTCCCTCCCCTGCGCCATGTGATCGAGCAGGTAGTTCACGTAGCCGTGTGCGAGGAGCTCCGCGAGCGCGTCGGTCGCGCCGAGCGCCTCGATCCGCGGTCCTGTCGCTCCAGCATCTCGAGCGCCCAACAGGAAGATCCCTCCCAGTGGCGTGGGCGAAGTCGCGCGGGCGAAGCCGCGCGCCACGAGATCGAAGGCGCGCTTGGGCCAGGTAGGTGTGAGGGTCGGCAACGTCTCGCCGGGAGCCGTCACGAGGCCGGCGCCTTCATCCCACAGCCGGATCTGATCGTACGCCGGCATCGCGAGCCAATCGGCCCCCGCCTGCCGGAGCGCAAGCACGTCCTCCGTGACCACTGGGAGCCCGGACACGGCGCCTGCCGCGGCGAGCGTGGACTTGCCCACACCGGCTGGCCCGACGAACGCCCACGCCCTTCCGTCCAGCACGAGCGCGCTCGCGTGCAGAACGAGAACACCTCGCTCACGAAGCACCGCTCCCATCACCGGCCCGAGCAAGAAGGTGACCGCATCCGCTTCTGTCAGCGGCGCAGTCCAGTCGGCCCACACCGCTCCTCCCCCCTTCGCGATGTGAAAACGGATACCCTCCGCGTAGCGTAGTCGCAGCGTCGCACCCTCGGGACGGTCCGCGACAAGCGTGGGGTGGCCGTGGAGATCCAATTCACTTTCGTGGACGATGTCCGCACCAGCCTCCGACCAGTGCTCTGCCCCCGCAGGCCTGGCACCGACGTGGATCACGACGTCGGGCGGCGCATCTGGCGGGAGCGCGGCCGGGGCGGGCAACGGGATCGGCGACAGGACGCGCAGCCCGTAGACCTCGACCAGATGGCTCATGGTACGCGCACCGCCGGCTGCGCGAGCCATCGGGACAGCTCGAGCACTCTCCACGCGGCGACCGTTTCATCCGCGTCGCTTGACGCCAGCGCCGCACGCCACGACTCGAGATCCACCCACGAGTCCACCGCCGCGGGCAACGGCGCCGCCGCTCCGAGCTCGCGCCAAACGCGCACGCGTGCCGCCGCATAGCCGACGAGGGGCGACTTGGGGCGTTCGAGCAGCTCCGTCGGCAAGAACCCCCGCATCGCCCGCCGCAACAAATGCTTCCGTTGCAGCCAAGGCACGCTGGGCAGCGAGAAGCAGAACCGGATGACGCGCGGATCCATGAACGGGAGCAGTACGGTCACCTCGGCGCCGCTCATCCGCGGATCGTCGAGCCAACAGGTCGCGTCCCAGATCGGTCGCCGGAGCGCGCGCGCCGCGAGCGCGCGCGTGGGGTGCTCGCTCTCACCGCCGACCTCCGTGAGCGCCCGCGACGCGAACAGCCCGGGACGGAGCCAGCGAGGTGATCGCGCGGGACGCCGATCGCGCCAGCGTTCGATTGCCGCCAGGCTGCGTCGGGCTCCGATCCACGGGCGCTCACCCGTGCGCGCGCGATGCTCGCGCCACGCCGAAACGGTCCGAGCGACGCCGTCGTGCCGCAGTTGCGCGAGGAGCGGCAGCGGCGCAAGCAACGCGTCCACGTCCTCACCGAGGAGCGAGACCGGCGCGAGCGCGGCGAGCCGAGCCGCCTGTGCGCGCCAGAGTCGTGGCTCCGAGTCCGGCAGCGGCTCCGGCGACATGAACGCCGCGTCGGCGGCGAGGCCGTCGTCGGGCGCGTGTTCCCACACCTCGTGTGCGATGCCTGCGGCTGCGGCCGCCATCCGGGCGAACCTCGCTTCATCGTCGCCGAGGAGCCGCGCCCACGACGCCGTGACACCACGCAGCGCGACGTGCGGACACGCTCGCTGCGCCTCGACCGCGAGGGCTGGCGAATCGAGTCCACCACTCAGCAGCAACGTCGCCGCAGGCGCTCTCAGGCGGTCCGATATCGCCGTGCCGACCACGTCGTGGAACTCCTCGATCACGGCCGACTCTCCGAGCCCATGTCGGGTCTCCGGCGCCGGGAGCGCCCAATGCCGCTCCAACCGACGGCGTCCGTCGCGCTCCACCACCAACGTGTGCGCGGCGGGGATGCGCGTCACCCCCTCGTGAAAGGTGAGCGTCGGCGTGGCGAGATAACCGAGCCGCAGGAACTCGCCGACCGCACGCTCGACCGGGCGACGATCGGAACGTCCCAGCGCGGCGAGGAGCGCGAGATCGTCGCTCACGCATTCCACTCCGCGCACGGTGGTATGGAAACAGCTACGGACGCCGGTCACCCCACGCGCCACCACCATCCGCTCGCGATTCGCGGTGACGGCGGCGACGGCGTAATCCCCGAGCCAGTGTCGCGCGGCATGAGCCCCCCAGACGCGCAACGATCGCCACGCCAGCGTCGCGTCATCCTCCGGTCCGCGCGAGCCAGCATCGCGCAACTTGGCGACGAGTGCGGCACGGTCGTCCAGCCGCAATACCCCGCTCCCGGTCCAGCCCTCGCACTCGAGCGGGAGCGACTCTTCCGAGCCAGGCGCCCACGCACTCTGCCAGTGCCACGCGACGACGTCGGACCGATCGAGCCGCCGCGCCGCGGCGGTTCCCCGCGGCCGCGCGATCGCTTCGACCTTCCGACGCAACGACTCGTGCAGCGGATCACCGTCGCGGTGCCAGCAGAGCAGGAAGCGACTCATCCGCGCTCTAACGCTCGACCGGCGCGCGCACGAGCAGCCCAGTACGTAGCAGGTCCTCCACCAGCGAGACGAGGTCCCGCCAGGCGACGTCGGCCTCGACCTCGTACTCGTCGAGCAATGTGCGATGCACCGCACCCAACGTGATCGGCGAAGCGGTGAGCGACCACACGCGCGACCCGACCCGGTCGACCGAGTAGTACACCCCATCGCGCATGGTCAGGATGATCGTCTCGCCGTCGAGCTGCGCCGACACCTGATCCGTCACTGCGACCACGGAGGTGTCGGTCGTGAGTGGCAGCGGGGCGGTGGCGCTGGCGTCGGGCATGCTGGCCAGTCTACATTCGTCGACCGACCCTTCGCAATCTTCCAGACCTCTTCCAGACCTCTTCCAGACAATGCGTGAGCCCAGCTCGTTCTCCCGCCGTGGCCTCGTCGCGCTGACCGCGTTGGTGTGCGCCCTTGCGACGCCGGCGCAGGGACAGCCCGACGCGACCGCGCAGCTCGCCGCTGCGCGCGGTGCATGGGAGCGCCACCCCGAGGACGTGGACTCGATCATCTGGTATGGCCGTCGGCTCGGGTACACCAGCGCCTTCCAAGAGGCGATCGACGTCTACACCGCGGGGCTGCGACTCACTCCGTACGAGCCACGATTGCTGCGTCATCGCGGCCATCGCTACATCTCGCTACGCCGGTTCTCGTGGGCGATCGCCGACCTTGAACAGGCACGCGCGGTGGTGCTGAGCGAGCCCGATATGGTCGAGCCCGACGGACAGCCCAACGCACGCGGCATCCCGACGAGCACGTTGCATTCCAACATCCGGTACCATCTCGCCCTGAGCTACTTCGTGACCGGGTCGTTCGCGCAGGCGCTCGCCGTCTGGGAAGAGGACGTGCGTCTGGCCGCCAACTTCGACACGCGCGTCGCATCGACGTACTGGCTCGTGCTCACGCTGGCACATCTCAAGCGCGAGGAGGCCGCAGCCGCCACGCTCGAGCGGGTCAAGGCGGACTGGGACGTGATCGAGAACGGCAGCTATCATCGGCTGCTGCTCTGGATGAAGGGCGACTTGGCCGAATCCGCCCTGCTGCCCGCGGGCGCCTCGGCGCTCGAACAGCAGACGATCGGGAACGGTGTGGGCCAGTGGCATGCGGCACACGGGCGTAGCGCCGAAGCGCGCGCGGCCTGGGAGCGAGTGCTCGCGACCGGCCCCTCGGCGAGCTTCGGCTACATCGCGGCGGAGCAGGCGCTGGCCCGGTTGACTAAACCCTGAAAAGGCAGTAGGTTGCGGGGCTTTCCACATATGGCGTTCCCATGTCCGGCACCGAGGCCGACATCTCCGAACGCCACTCTCCTCCTGCGTAGGCAACCCGCAGGGGGCGATCACGACCAAAGGGAGGATTGCCGCATTGTCTCGTGCATACGAGGCGGTGTACATCTTCGATTCTGTACTCGAAGACACCGCCATCGCTGAGAAGCTGGAGAAGCACCACGCCCTTCTCGGCACCAAGGACCCTGTCTCGCTCGACATCTGGGGTCGCCGTCAGCTCGCCTACAAGATCGGCTCCAAGGACACCGGCTACTATGTGGTCGCGCGGTTCGAGGCCGAGGGGAAGGCCCTGCCGGAGTTCGAGCGCTCGCTCAAGCTCGACGACAGCGTGATCCGTTATCTCATCTCGGTGCACGAGCACGAGCTCGGCGCGCCGCCGATGACCGAAGAGCAGCTCGCTGCGCGCCGCGCGCGTGACGGCGACGACGACGACGACGAGGACTAGACCATGCGCCGACCCAAGAAGACCTGCCCGGTGACCGAAGCGGGCATCCGTTTCATCGACTACAAGGACGAGCGCTTCCTCAGCCGCTTCGTGACCGACACCGGGAAGATCCTCCCGAGCCGTCTGTCCGGGGTGGACGCCCGTCACCAGCGCCAGCTGGCGAAGGCAATCAAGAAGGCGCGGTATCTGGCGCTCATTCCTTACACGCGCAGCCAGTCGGCGCAGTAAGGCGGAGTGAGCGAGGCCGAGGGCGCGGCCCCCGCGCAAGAGCGGGGTTGGTGGGGTCCGATCCTCGCGGTGCTGTCGCTGGTCCTGGTGTCCTCGCTCTCCGCGGTGCGGATCGTGATGCCGGTGGAGGATGCCCTGCTCCTGCTCGCCCCGGTGACGGCGGCGTGCGCGGTGGCTGGGTGGCGGACTGGGGGAAGACTCCCGCTCGCAGTCCTTTGGACGACCTTCGCGGTCTGGGTCGTGTGGCGGGTGCCGGGTCATTCCGGGCTCTTCATCGACCTCGCGCGCGGATGGGCGGTCCTGCTGGCGCTCGCATTCGGTGTGACGGCGGCCTCGGGAGTAGGAGCGGGTTTCCTCTCCAAGGCGTTGATCGCACTGGGCGCTGCCCTGTTGCTCGGCGTCGCGACCCTCGTGGTCGTGCCTGGCGGTCTCGCGGGCGCAGCAGAGCTGGTGCGAGGTGAGGTCGGACGTCGCGCGATCGAGGCGACGCGGGAGTGGCAGGAACTGACTGGGACGCCCGAATGGACAGAGCTGGTCCAGAAGTCGCCCGGTTGGGGGGTCTACTCGGAGACGGTGGAGAAGCAGCTCGCAGAGCTGCCACGCATCGCGCTCCGGTACTACCCTGCCCTGTTCGCATTACAATCGCTGGCGGTGCTGGCGATCGGTTGGGCGGTCTACCACCGCGTTGGACGAGCCCGCTTGGGGCCGCCCCTCGCACAGCTCCGAGAGTTGCGGTTCAGTGAACTGCTGGTCTGGGGCATGGTGGCCGGGTTGACGCTGGTGGCGCTGCCGTTCTCCGGATCGGTGCGCGACGCGGGGCTCAACCTCTTGCTGTTCTTCGGCGTCCTCTTCGCGCTGCGCGGATTGGGCGTGCTGGTCTGGTTCCTTGCGCCTGGTCGAGTGATGACGGTGGTCCTGTTCGTATTCTCCGTCATCTTCTGGCCGGTCGTCGTGATCGTCTCCGCCGGGTTGGGTCTCGGCGATACCTGGTTCGATTGGCGCCGCGCGTCGCGGCAACGATCCCAACGTTCGGAGTGAACAATGGAAGTGATCCTTCGGCAGGCCGTGGACAATCTCGGACATCCCGGTGACATCGTGGACGTCTCGTCCGGCTTTGCCCGCAACTTCCTGCTCCCGCGCGGCATCGCCTACGAGGCGACCCCGGGGAACAAGAAGCGCATCGCGCAGGAGAAGGGACGCCTCGAGGCCGCAGAGACTGCGCGCCGTGATGCGGCCTCGTTGGTGGCCAAGCGCCTCGAAGAGGTCTCGTTGACCTTCTCGGCCAAGGTCGGTGAGGAAGGCAAGCTCTTCGGGTCGGTGACGACGGCGGACATCGCGCACCAGCTCGAGGCGCAGGGCTTCTCCGAGGTGGAGAAGCGCATGATCGACCTGCACGAGCCCATCAAGGCGCTCGGCGTCTACAAGGTGGCGATCCGTCTGCACGCCGACGTGAAGCCCGAGATCAAGGTCTGGGTCATCAAGGCCTGATCGAGGTCGGCCGACACGGTCGGTCACACGGTCGTACTCGCGGCACGAAGGCGGCTCCCGGGACAGGGGGCCGCCTTCGTCGTTCGCACCCTGCGGCCTTGGTCGTTCACACCCTGCCCGCCGTCGTCGTTGACGCCGGGCCCACGCCGGCGTCCAGTGCGCGTCCGGCCCCGCAACGCTTGCGCCGGCGCGAGCGCTCCGGAACCTTTCGTCAGCGTACGGGTTCGCTCACTTAACACCCTGCACCCAATCGATGGTCACCGCACCTGCCGAAGTGCTCCGTTCCGCGCGTCATGCCGCTCAGGTCCTGGTCGACAGCAAGACCAACGACGTCGTCATGCTCGATCTCCGCGAAGTCACCGATATGACCGACTATTTCATCATGGCGAGCGGGACCTCGGACACCCACGTCCGCGCCACCGCGCAGCACGTGATCGAAGCGCTCCGCAAGGAAGGTGTCACCGTGCAGTCGGTCGAAGGGTTCGAGAGCGGGCGCTGGGTCCTGCTCGACTACGTCGATTTCGTGGTGCATGTGTTCCATCCCGCGTTGCGCTCGTTCTATCAGCTCGAACGGCTCTGGGGCGATGCCCGGGCCGTGGCCGTTTCCGCATAGGGAGTCCGCATGAACCGCGTCGCCCGTTTGCTCGCCCTCGTTGCCCTCTCCACCGCGCCGCTCGCGGCGCAGGGCACCTACTTCGGGCAGAATCAGGTCCAGTTCCGGCACTTCAAGTGGCAGGTGCTCAAGACCGAGCACTTCGATGTCCACTACTACCCTGAGCTCGCGGACGCCGCGCGCTACACGGGCATGATGGCCGAGCGCACGTACGCGCGCTTGAGCCGCCTCCTCAGTCATGAGTTCAAGGAGCGCAAGCCGATCCTCATCTACGGCTCGCGCACGGAGTTCGCGCAGAACAACGTCACCGGCGACAACGGCGAGGGCACCGGCGGTGTCACCGACGCACTCCGCCAGCGCAACATGTTCTTCTTCGCCGGCGACCTCGGCGAGGCCGAGCATGTGCTTGCGCACGAGATGGTGCACGTCTTCCAGTACGACATCTTCGCACAGGGCCGCGCCGGCAACGGCCTACAGCAGCTCTCGGCGGTCGCGCCGCCGCTCTGGTTCATCGAGGGCATGGCCGAGTACCTCTCGATCGGACCGCGGCATCCGTATACCGACGCGATCATGCGGGACGCCGCGCTCAACGGCGACATCCCCACGGTCGAGATGATGACCGAGCGCCCGAACTCCTACTTCCCGTATCGCTTCGGTGAGGCACTCTGGCAGTACGTCGGTCGGCGCTGGGGGGACGAGGTGATCGGCGAGATCATGCAGGCGACACCCAGCTTGGGCGTCGACCGCGCGTTCCGCCGCTTCACGGGCATGGACCTCGAGGACCTCGGCGACGAGTGGAAGGACGACGTGCAGAGTCGCTACCTCCCGCAGGTCGCGACGCTCGAGCGTCCGCGCCGCGTCGCGAGTCCGCTGCTCAACGCGCGCCGCACCGGCGGCATCATCCCGATCTACGTCGCGCCTTCGCTCTCGCCCGACGGCAAGCGGATCGCCTACATCTCCACCGGCTCGTTGCTGCGCGCCGAGGTGTTCCTCGACCTCTATCTCGCCGACGCCACTACGGGCAAGCGGATCACGCGCCTGACCAAGAGCACGCTCGACCCCGAGTTCGAGGAGCTTCGCTACCTCTACTCGCAGGGTGCATTCTCGCCCGACGGTCGCTTCTTCGCGTTCACGGCGCAGCGACAGGGGAAGGACGTCCTCTACCTCTACGATCTGCGCCGCAAGCGCGTGGTGCGACGGATCGACACGCCGCTCCAGGCGATGATGGGCCCGAGCTTCTCACCCGACGGACGCAAGATCGTCTTCAGTGGCGCGCAAGGCGGGCTCTCCGATCTCTACATCGTCGACGCCGACGGCAAGAACCTCACGCGCCTCACGGACGACCCCTACGGCGACCTCATGCCCCAGTGGTCGCCTGACGGACGGCAGATCGCGTTCGTGAGCGAGCGCGGTCCGCAGACCGATCTCGCGTCACTCAGCCTCGGCGCGTGGCGCGTGAGCCTGTTCGACGTCGAGAAGGGCGAGGCGACGGTCATCCCGGGGCAGGACGGCAAGAACCTGAATCCGATGTGGGCGCCGGACGGCCAGTCGCTGGCATACATCTCTGACCGTACCGGCATCCCCCAGATCTTCCTCTACGACCTGGCCGATCAAGAGCAGTACCAGCTCACGAAGTTCGTCGGAGGTGTGTTCTCCATGACCGAGAACAGCCCGGCAATGACGTGGGCGCGCGAAGCGGACAAGCTGGCATTCACTTACCATGACGACGGCGACTTCACGATTTGGAGCCTGGTGAATCCGCGCCAGCTCAAGAAGGAACCGTTCCGGTCGGCCACCACCGTCGTTGCGGGCGGGGCAGCATTGCCAGGCACACCGGGCGCGGCGCCCGTCGCGAGCGAGGCGGCGCGCGCCGGCGCGGCGATCACCGAGCTCGCCCGTACCATGTCCGACAGCCTTGCCGGAGTGAAGGCCCTCGCGACCGCGGCGGCGAACCCGCGGCGACGTTCGGTCTACCGCGCTGGCGACGGACTGCGCTACTCGGGCGTGCTGCCGAGCAGTGAATCCTCCGGCATCTCGCTGGCCGCTCTGCTCGACAGCGCGACCCTCTCGCTGCCGGATCCCGCCACATTCACGTCGGAGCCGTACGCCGGCACACTGCGTCCCGAGTATGTCTCGCGTCCGGCCGTCGGCTACGCGCAGGACAACTTCGGCCGCGGTGTCTACGGCGGCACCGCGATCGTGCTCGCCGACATGGTCGGCAACAAGCGGCTCACTCTCGCCGGCGGCATCAACGGCCGCGTGAGCGAAGCGCAGCTCTACGCCGAGTACACGAGTCTTGGCGGACGCCTGCAGTACCAGCTCGGGCTCGCGCAGCAGCCCCTGTTCTTCTACGCCGGCGGCACCCAGACGGGGAGCGGCGGACAGTTCGTGCAGACGCAGGTGCTCGCGCGCTACATCGTGCGGAACATCTTCGCGAGCGGCATCTACCCGCTCAATCGTTTCGCGCGGTTCGAGTACGGTGCGTCGTTCAACAACATCGACCGCGCGTTCATGTTCATCAGTCAGGGCGTGGACTTGAATGCCGGGTTTGTTTCCGGGTTCTACCTCGACTCGATCGTGAATCAGTCGTCCCTCAACTACGCCTCTCCGTTCGTCGCGTACGTGAAGGACAATGCACTCTTCGGCGCGACGGGCGGCATCTACGGCCAGCGCTACCGGTTCGGAATCGAACGGATGATGGGCAACGTCGCCTGGACCAACTACACGGTCGACTATCGCCGCTACGACGCGATCCTGTTCAACTTCCTCACGCTCGCGTCTCGCGTCTCGGCGAATGTCTCGGTCGGTCCGGACGAGAGTCAGTTCCCCAAGTTCATCGGACGGCCGGACTTCATCCGCGGCTACGATCGCGAGTACTACGCCGGGGACTGTGGTACCTCGGCGTCCGACCCCTCGGCCTGCGGCGCCGCACAGCTCCTTGGCAGCCGCGTCGCGTTCGCCAACCTCGAGTTGCGCTTCCCGCTGGTGCGCCGATTCGACCTCGGGGTACTGCCGATCTCACTACCGCCGATCGACGGACTCTTCTTCTACGACTTCGGCGTGGCCTGGTCGGCGGGACAGGCGCTCTCGCTCACGCGTCCGGCCAACTACGACTTCGAACAGCAGCGCTTCCCGTTGCGCAGCTACGGCTTCGGGCTTCGCGTGAACCTGTTCAACATCGCGCTGCTGCGGTGGGACTATTCGATCCCGCGAGACGGATCGCTCAACCGCGGCTACTGGTTCTGGACACTCGGGCAGTCGTTCTAGTGCGGCCGTTCCGCTAAGTTGCAGGGTGCGCGCCACCCGACTCCTGCTCTTTGCACTCGCCGTCGCTGCCTGCGGCGAGACACGTCTCACGGCGACGTCGGTCCCGACCGGCGTCGGCCCCGACGCGATCCTCCTGCGCGTGCCGCGGGAGGGCGGTGTCGTCCGCGCGTATCGCGCGGGGCGCGACAGCGTCCTCTGGACCTCGAGCGGCCGCACGCCGTCGACCGCCGCGCTGATCGGCTTCGACGACTTCCAGAGCGTGGTGCTCGGGCGCGGTACCGACGGGCACGCCTACGCCGTCGACCTGCGGCTCGGCACCGTCGAGACCCTCGGTAGCTCGACGCTCGCGGGCGTCGTACGCACCGAGGGCGGATCGGTCTTCGGTCTCGATCCCAAAGGCAGCATCCTCCGCCTGACCTCGGTCGGCACGTGGAGCTGGGCGCCGCCCCACCGTGCCGACGAGATGGTGCCGACGCCCGACGGCGCCCTGATCATCGTGCAGAACGGGAACAGCCGCACTCGCGTGAGTAGGCTCATCCCGCCGGAGGCGCGCCTCACCGACTCCACGGAGTTGCCGACAAGCGAAACCGTGCTGCGCACCGCGATCGGCGACCGCCTCTGGTTCGTGACCGACAGCGGACTGATCGCGTTGCGCACGCGCGACCTCCCGCGTGCGCTCGTCGTGCGCATCAGCGACCCGATCGTGGCCATGGAAGCGACACCGAGCGGCGACCGGCTCTTCCTCGCCACACGCAAGCCGTCGTTGCGCGTGATCGATCGCTTCGCCGAACGGGAGATCGGTCGGATCCCACTGAGCGCACCGGCGCTCGCGATGCGCATCGATCCCGACGGCCGCTACCTGCTCGTCCGCGTCGCGGCCTCCGACTCGATCCACATCGTCGCGATCGGGACCTCCCGCGTGATCACGAGCATCGCCGGCGCCTGGCGTGCCGATTTGCCGCTGGTGACTCCCGACGGGCGCGTGCTCGTGGCGCGCGGTGACGACGTCGTGCATGTGGACGCAGAGACAGGACGCGAGCGGCTTCGCTACCGGGGTGGTGCGGCCGATACCTGGTTGCAGGTGCGCTGGAACGGATTCCGCCCGCGCGCCGCCGGCCTCGACAAGCCAGTCGAGTTCGAGGAGTACGTCGCCGACTCGGCGGCGGCCGACAGCGCGCTGGCGGCGATGATGGCCGCGCGCTACGGCGACGTCACGAGCCAGCCGCTCGCACCGCCGCCGGCCGAGGAGAAGCCGCGCGCGCCGCTGCCGGGAGGCGGACGTCAGGGCGAGATCTGGACCGTCTCATTCGCCACGCTCCTCGCCGAGGGTCGGGCGCGGGAGATGGCCGAGCGCATCCGGGTCGACGGCCGCGTGGCGCGAGTGATCTCGGGGTCGCGCGACGGGATCCCGATCTGGCGTGTGGTGATGGGGCCGTTCGACACGCGCGACGACGCTGAGCGCGCCGGGACCGCGTCCCGCCTGCCGTATTGGGTATTCGAGGGCGCACCGTGATCCACGCCCCCGTGCCGCCCGACGCTTGGGCGGCCGAGGGCGCGCGAACGGCGGAGGCGCTCGATGAGGTGGCGGCCGCACTCGTGATCGGCGCCGACCCCGAAGTGGCCGCCATCGTCGCGCTGGCGATCGCGCGTGCCCAGCGCGGCGACCGTCGCGTCGCGATCGCCGATCTCGTGGGTGGACTCGCCGCGCTCGGCGCTCCCGAGGCCCCGGTCTCCAGCGGTGCGCCGGCAGCGGGGCTCCTCGACTGCATTCGCGACGGACTGCCGATCTCGGAGATCGCCCGCCCCTTCTCCGAGGACGGGCGGATCTTTGTCCTTCCCTCTGGTGGGTCGAACGTCGGCGAACGGCTCGTCCTCGAGAGCGCACGCTGGCCGCGCCTCGTCGCCGGATTCCGCGAGGTCGACGCGCTGCTGCTGATCGTGGTCGCTGCGAACGCGCCCGGGCTCCCCACCCTTCTGAGCGCGGCTGATGGCGTGGTGGCGGTGGATCTTCCACCGGTGATCTCCCGGACGTTCCCGTTGCTCGCGACCGTCGATCGACCCGAGCCGGAACTGCTCCCGGTGTTGCCGCTCCCTGACCGACCGCCGCGGCGCGTGCGTCGGCTCAGCGGCGCGTGGATGATCGCCACGGTCGCGCTCTTCTCTGCCAGCGGCTACGGCCTGTTCGCTTGGCGCAATGGCGCGGGTCGCGCGGTGTCCTCCTCGGAGACCCACCTCGCGACGCCCGCCGAGGCGTCGGCGAGCACCGCCGACACGATCACACTCAGCGCGGTTGTCAACCCCGCTGACTCGGCGAATGCCACGGGATTCACGGTCGAACTCGTAGCGGCGAATACCCTCGCGGGTGCAAATTCAAGTCTGGCGATGCGCGGGGTGAATCTCCCCGCGTCGACCCTGACCCCTGTCCTGCTCGGCTCGGACGGCCGGCCGTGGTATCGCGCCCTCACCGGCGCATGGCGTGCGCGGGCCGAGGCCGAGTCTTTTCTCTCGATGCTGCGGGATCGTGGAGTCGTTCGAGACGATGTGGGTCGGGTGCTGCGCGCGCCGTACGCGCTCCGGCTCGTCGAGGGGATGCCGTCGGCGCAGGTGGCTGCGGCGATCGCACAGTGGGAGGCCCGCGGCATCTCCGCGTATGCATTGCTGCAGGACGATGGACGCGCCAGCCTCTTTGCGGGCGCCTTCGAGACACCCGGCCAGTCCGTGCTCGTTGCCTTGTCGCTTCGCGACATCGGTGTTGAGCCCGTGCTGGCCTTCCGAACCGGGAGAATGTTCTAAGTGCGGTTGACCAAGCTCGAATTGCACGGCTTCAAGTCGTTCGCCGACCCCACGTTCCTCACGTTCGAGCCCGGGGTGACGGCGATCGTCGGCCCCAATGGCTGCGGCAAGTCCAACGTCTCGGACGCCGTCCGCTGGGTGCTCGGTGAGCAGCGCGCGCGGTTGCTGCGCGGCGCCAAGATGGAAGAGGTGATCTTTCAGGGATCGTCGGCGCGGCGCGCAGTGAACATCGCCGAGGTCTCGCTGCACTTCGAGAACGAGGACGGCTCGCTCCCGGTGCCGTTCAAAGAGGTCGTGATCACTCGTCGGCTGTCGCGGTCGGGCGAGAGTGAGTACTTCCTCAATCGTGCACCCTGCCGGTTGCGCGACATTCACGATCTCGTCCGCGGCACCGGCCTGGGTGCCGACTCTGGCGTCGTGATCGAGAGCCGGATGATCGACGCGTTGCTCTCGGACCGCCCCGACGACCGCCGCGAGCTGTTCGAGGAGGCCGCTGGCGTGGGCCTCTACCGCGATCGTCGTCGCAGCACCGAGCGCCAGCTCGAGGCGACGCGCGCCGACCTGTTGCGGATCGACGATCTCACCTCCGAAGTGCAGACGCAGGTGCGCTCGCTCCTGCGCCAACGCCGTCGCGCCGAGCGCCATGCCGAGATCACGACGCGTCGGTTCGCCGTCGAACTCACGCTCGCCTCGCGCGAGATGGCGTCGTGGCACGAGGAGCTGGGCGGACTTGAGACGAGGCTCGCGACGCTGCGCGAGGCACTACCCGCCGCGCAGCAGTCCGTGCGTGATGCCGAAGCCGCGCGCGACGCGTCGCATGCGGCCCGCGCCGCCGCCGAGACGGCGCGCCACGAGCGCGCGGCCCTCGCGGCGAGCGCACGTCAAGCCGTGCTCGAGCTCCAGCAACAGCTCGCCGTGGCCGAGGAGCGGCATCGCAACGCACTCACACGCCGTGAGCGTGCGGCGCAGGAGCGCGCCGAGGGCGCCGCCTTCGGTGATCGTGTGCGGGGAGAGTTCGAGACCGCACAGCAGGATGAGCAGCAGTGCGTCTTCGCGCTCGAGTCGGCGGCGAACGCGCTCGCCGAGAAGGTCGGAGCCGAGGACCTGGCTCGCGGCACCGTGATGAGCGCCCGCACGGCCGCCGACGACGCGGACCGTGCCGTGCGTGAACTGCGCGACCGCGTGCGCCGCCTGGAGCTTGAGCGCGAGAATGCCGAACGCGAACTCGCTGAAGTCGCGCAGCGCACCGAGGCACTGCTCACCGAACACGAAGCGCTCGCCGCGCGACTCTCGCTCGCCGAACGCGAACTGGGTGGCGCCGACGAATCGCTGGCGATGGCGCGCGAAATGGCCGCCGCCGCCGAGAACGCACTCGACCAGGCCCGTGCGGCGGCGCGTGCGGCGCGCGACGCCGAAGCCGTAGCGCGCGCCGATGTGCGCCGCGTGGAAGAGGAGCACACCGCCACGCAGGGCAAGCTCGCCGCCCTCGAGGGACTCGAGCGCGAGCGCGTGGGCCTCGCCCCGGCCGCCGCGCAATTGCTCCGCGAACGCGAGCGCTTCGGCAGCGATGCCGTGCTCGGCCCGCTCTCTGACTTCATCGGTGCCGACACCGCGATCGCGTCGCAGGTGGAACGCTTCCTAGGTGCCACGGTGCACGCGGTCGTCGTGCGCGACCGCGCCGCCGCCGACGCGGTACGCGCCTGGCATGCCGAGGCCAACCCCGGCGCGCTGCTGCTCCTCCCGCTCGACGCGGTGAGCGGCAACGGATCGTCCGGCGAACCGGACGGGCTCGGCGCGCGCGTGCGTGCCGACGGGGCCGCCGGTGGCTGGGTGCGCGCCCTGCTCGGGCGCGTCCACGCCACGAGCGACGGCAACGGCTTCGTCGACGCGCGTGGCGCGGTCTGGCTCCCCGCCCGCGAGGCCGGGGCCGGCCCGCTGCGGCGCCGTGCCGAGCTCGAGGAGCTGCGCCTGCTCCTCGGCACGATCGAGGTGCGGCGCGCGGCCGTGCAGGCCGCCGCGCAGCAGGTGCACGACGAGGTGGTGCGCGCCGAGACGGCCGCGTCACAGGCCGCCGACGAGACCGCGTCCGCGCAGCAGTCTGCGGCGCAGGCCGCACAGGTGCGCAACGAACGCGATCGCGTGCGCGACCGCGCGGCGCGCGAGCTCGCCGACGCCGTCGCGCTGCGCGAGCGACTCGCCGGCCGTCACAATGAGCTCGGCGAGCGCGTCACCACGAGTATCGCCGCGCAGGAAGAAACGGCGCAACGGCTCGCGTCGGCCGACGACGCTGCCAATGGCGCACGCGCGTTGCTGGTCGCCGCTGATCGCATGCAGGACGAGGCGCGCGAGGCGCGCGCCGCACATCAGGTGGCGCACGCGCAGTCCGAGGCGCGTCGTCAGGTCGCGACCGAACGTCGTGAGCGCCTCGACCGCGAGCGCGAGTCGGCGGTGAGTCGGCTTGCCGCATTGGAACAGGAACTCGCGACGCTGGCGGAGCAGGACGGACATCTCGAAGAGCAGATGACGGTCTGGCAGCAGGAGATCGCCGCTCGGCGTGCCACGCAGGGAGAGGCGGATCAGGCGCTCGCGCTCGCCGAGGAAGGCGTGCGCGTCGCCGACGGTGCGCTCACCGACGCCGACCACGCGCTCGACGCGTCACGCCGCGCTGCGGACGAAGGAGCACAGCGTCTCCATGCAGCCGAGCTTCGGTTCGCGGAGCTCTCGGGTAAGCGCACCGCCGTGAAGGAGCGCCTCGAAGCCGAGTGGCGTAGGCCGCTCGACGAGCTGATGACCGGCTACACCGTCGTCGAGGCCGAGGAGGACGCGCTCCGCACCGAGGCCGAGGACCTGCGCAAGCAGATCGAGCAGTTGGGACCGGTGAACCCGTTGGCGATCGAGGAGCACGAGGAGGAGACCAAACGCCTCGAGTTCCTCACCACCCAGCGCGCCGACCTCTCCGAGGCACAGGTCAAGCTCTACGCGGCGATCAAGGAGATCGACATCACGGCCCGCGATCTGTTCCTGGCGACGTTCGCTCAGGTACGGACGCATTTCCGTGAGATCTTCATGACGCTCTTCGGTGGCGGCGAGTGCGACCTCCGTCTGGAGAATCCCGATGCGCCACTCGACTGCGACATCGAGATCCATGCGAGCCCGCGTGGTAAGCGCACCCAGCGCATCCACCTGCTCTCGAGCGGTGAGCGCGCGCTGGTCGCGCTCTCGCTGCTCTTCGGCATCTTCCTCACCAAGCCCAGCCCGTTCTGCCTGCTGGACGAAGTCGACGCGCCGCTCGACGACCAGAACATCGGCCGCTTCGTGAAGTTGATCTATCATTTCAAGCGGAACACGCAGTTCATCGTGATCACGCACAACCCGCGCACGACGACCGAGGCCGCCGACGCGGTCTACGGCGTGACCATGCAGGAGCCGGGTGTCTCGTCGCTGGTCAGCGTGCGCATGAACGGCCGCGCGGTCGACGACGACGAGCCGCTCGCCGGCCTGCTCGCCGAAGAGTCCACTCCCGCCACCCCCTGAGGCGCCGACGATGCTGGTGGTGATGAAGCAGTCCGCGACCGAAGCTGAGATCGCGCGCGTCTGCGAGTGGATCAGGGAGCGCGGCTACACCGCGATGCCGATGCCGGGCGCCCAGCGCACCGCGATCGGCCTCGTGGGCAACGACGGTCGCGTGGACGGCTCCTCGCTCGAGGACATGGCCGGCGTCGCCGAGGTCATCCACGTCTCGAACCCGTACAAGCAGGTCTCGCGCGAGTGGAAACCCGAGAACACGCTCGTGACGATCGCGCCCGGCGTGGTGTTCGGCGGCCGCGACGTGCCGGTGATCGCCGGGCCCTGCTCGGTGGAGAACGAGGAGCAGATCGTCGCAGCGGCGCGCGCGGTGAAGGCGGCCGGTGCCGTGGCGCTGCGTGGCGGCGCGTTCAAGCCGCGCTCGTCACCCTACTCGTTCCAGGGACTCGGCAAGAAGGGGCTCGAGCTCCTCGCGCTCGCCAAACGCGAGACCGGACTTGCGATCGTCACGGAGGCGATGGATGACGAGGGCGCACGCCTGGTGGCGGAGTTCGCCGATTGCCTGCAGATCGGCGCCCGCAACATGCAGAACTATTCGCTGCTCAAGACGGTGGGCAAGATCGGCAAGCCGGTGCTCCTCAAGCGCGGCATGGCGGCGACCATCCAGGACCTGTTGCTCTCGGCCGAGTATATCCTCGCCGAGGGGAACACGCAGGTGATCCTCTGCGAGCGTGGACTGCGCAGCTTTGACACGGCGTCGCGCAATCTCTTCGACTTGACGGCGATCCCGATCGTGCAACAGCTCTCGCACCTCCCGATCGTCGCCGACCCGAGCCACGGGACCGGTCGGCGCGACAAGGTGCTGCCGATGGCGCGCGCGGCCGTTGCCGCCGGGGCCGATGGCGTGATCATCGAGGTGCATCCGCAGCCCGAGAAGGCGATGAGCGACGGTGCTCAGTCGCAGACGCCGGACCAGTTCACGGAGACCATGCGACACCTGCGACGTGTGGCCGACGCGATCGGGCGGAGCATCTCCGGATCGCCGGCGTGAGCCGCGCGCGCATCGCACGCTGCACGATCCTGGGTGCGCTGTGCGTGCTCTCGGCGCTCCCGGCGCAGGCACAGCCACCGACACAGGCACAGGCCGACGCGAGAGCCGCGAGTGCGCCCCCCGTTACACCCGCACCACGCAGCGATTCGGCCTCGATCGCGCTCCTTGAGCGCGCGGGCAAGGCCTACAGGGGGGCGCGCACACTGCGAGCGGCGTTCACACAGGAACTGCTGAACCCGCGCACACGGACCAACCTGCGCAGTGCGGGCGAGTTCTTCCAGCAGGGCGCTCAGCGAATCGCGTTCAAGTTCAGCGCGCCCGCCGAGGACCGCATCGTCTCCGACGGTCAGGTGCTCTGGCTCTATTCGCCGAGTACGGCGCCGGGCCAGGTCTTCAAGCTGCCGCGCGCGGCTGGCGCCGGACTCGACATCGCTGCGTCGGTGCTGACCGATCCGGCCAAGCGGTATACCGTGACCGCCGCAGGCGACACGACGCTCGACGGGCGTGCCGTGCGGAGTATGTTGCTCGTGCCACGTACCGCAGCAGCGCCGTTCATGCGCGCGACGCTCTGGATCGACACCGAGAGCGCCCTCGTGCGACGCGCCGCGTTCACCGAGGCGAGCGGGCTCGTGCGCACGTTGACGTTCACGAAGATCCGAACCGGCTCGACGCTTCCCCGCGGGGTCTTCACGTTCACGCCGCCCGAGGGCGTGCGGGTGATCGACCAGGCCGCGATGCTCGGCGGCAGCATCCGTCCGTAAGCGGCTCGCTACTCGCCGGTGAATACGGCGCGCGCCGACCGCGCCTTGCGGAGCACCGCGGCCGCACGCTGCACGGTCGCGTCGTCCCGGATGAGACGCCGTTGCAGGTACGCCGCACCGAACGCTTCGCGGATCGCGTCGCTCGTGAGGACGCGCTCCACGAACGCCTGCGCCTCTCGGTACGTCACGACGCTCACCGCCACACCCGCCGCGTCGAGTCGCGCATAGAGCTGGTCGCGCCACGACTTCGGCGCCGTGAACAAACTGTCTCGCACCGTGCCTTCACGCACGCGAGCCGTCGCGAAGTCGCGGGCGATCCGTCGCCACTCAACGACGTCGGTGCCGAGTTCGGCATTGAAGCGACGTTCCGCCAGGTCGGCGCCGCTGTCCCCCGACACCTCGTCGGGGACGATGCCGCCCCCACCGAAGATCGTACGCCCCATCGCGGTCCTGAAACGCGGCCGCACGGTGTCGGCGTCGGCGAGCGGCTGCTCGTCCGGGAGCGGATACTCGATGCTCCGACCGAGCGGCGTGACCCAGCGCGCATTGGTGAGTGAGACCGCCGCGCCGTTCTCCAGGCGGTAGATCGCCTGCGCGCTCCCCTTCCCGTACGTCGCGCGGCCGATCACCAGTGCGCGGTCGTTGTCCTGCAGTGCACCGGCGACGATCTCCGCCGCGCTCGCCGTCAGGTGATTCACGAGCACGACGACCGGAAGATCGGGCCACCGCTCCGGAGTGGAGTCGGAGTAGATCGCGTTCGCCATCTCGACGCGCCCGCGCGTGCTCACGATCCGCTGCCCGGGCGCGAGGAAGAGGTCGGCGGTATGCACGCCCTGCGCGAGCAGGCCGCCGGGATTGCCACGCAGATCGAGCACGATCGAGCGCGCCCCGGCGGCGCGAAGTGAATCCACCGTCCGCACGAGCTCGACTTCGGTGGAATCACTGAAGGTCGTCACCGCGAGGTAGCCCACGGCACCCTCGAGCACGAGCGCGCGTGCGACGGCCCGGGAGACCAGCGCCGTTCGCTCGAGCGACACGGCGATCCGTGCGCTGGCGCCGCCGCCGCGCTCCACGACGAGCGCCACGGTCGAGCCCGGTGGGCCACGGAACGCGACGCGCGCTTCTTCGACCGTCCATCCGCTCATGGAACGGCCGTCGACCTCCACGAGCCGGTCGCCCGGCTGCAGGCCCGCGCGCTCCGCCGGCGAGCCAGCGCGCGGCTGCGTGACGGTCACCCAGCCGTCACGCACATCCACCTGAAGGCCGACCCCCACGTAGGAGTTGCTCGCCGTGCGCTCCAGTCGTTCGAGCCGCTCGGGCGTGAGATACGCCGAGTTGGGGTCGCCGAGCTCGTCGAGCATGCCGATCGCCGCGAGTTCCCACATCCGATCGGCGTCGACGGAGTCCACGTAGTTGTCGCGCACGCGGACCATCACACTCTCGAGCAGCCGCGCTCCGTCCTGCGCGGTCCGGTCAGGGCCGCGCACCGCGCGCTGGATCAGCCAGACGGCCGACCAGGCCGCGGCGAGCAGGAGCACCGCCGAGCCGAGTACGCGTGCGCGTGCGCGCTTCATGCGCGCCTCATGCGCGCCTCAGTACGTGTGTCATGCGCGCACCGCGGTGACGGCCAGTGCCGGCACCCTCGCGACGATCACGTCGCGAAGCCGCGACTCCACGTCGGCCTCGGTCCCCGAGGCATCGACCGCGACGATCGGACCGCACTCCGGATGCTCGTGCTGCCAGTCGCTCGCCGAGAAGCGAAGGAAGGCCGCCGAGACTCGCTCATGGAACGCCGCCTCGGCGCGTTCGATCCGGTCGGCCCCACTGCGGGCACCGGCCCGCGCGAGTCCCTCGGTGGGAGCGAGTGAGAGCAGGAGTGTGAGGTCGGGAACGAGCCCCGCGGTGGCGAGCCGGTTCGCCGCCCGCACCTCGGGCTCGGGCAGGCCGCGCCCGTGCACTTGGTACGCGTAGGTCGAGAGCAGGAATCGGTCCAGCAGGACCTGTTCCCCGCGTTCGAGCGCGGGGACGATCTCGGTGGCGACGAGCTGCGCGCGCGAGGCGATGAAGAGCGCCGCCTCGGTGCGCGGTGCGAGCGGCGCGTTGCTGTGCAGCAGCAGGTCGCGGATCCGATCGCCCGCCGGCGTGCCTCCCGGCTCGCGGAACACCCTGTGCGCGATGCCGGCCAACGTGAGCGACGCGGCAAGGCGGCGGAGCTGGGTCGACTTCCCCGCCCCCTCGCCGCCTTCGAATACCACCAGCCGCCCGCGCGACATGACGCTCAGCCGAGCGTGATGATCGAGCTGGTCGCACCCTTCTTGATGCCGTCGAGGATCCATTGATTCACCTGCATCATCACTTTGTCGAAGTTCTCGTTCGTCACGATGACGCGCTGGTAGATCATGTTCCCCTGCACCTTCGAGAGCAGCGTGTCGAGCTCCTGCTCCATCTCGGCCGTGGGCTGCGTGCCCTTCTCGATCATCTGTTGCGCGTCGTTGCGCAGCGTGTCCATGCGCTGCAGTGACGCGACGACCTCGCGGTCCTCGTTGAGCGCCTCGTTGGCGCGCTTCACCGCCTGATACTCCGCGCTCTGGCCGATCATCCGCCCGAGCTCCACTGCTTTGTCGTTCAACATCACCGCTCCTGTCGTCGGGCCACCACGAAGCGCGGGCGGCCGGTCAAGTCGAGTCGTGTCTCGATGTCCGTGAACCGGCCATCGTCCCGCACCGCAGCCACCGCGAGATCGGCGCGCCGCGAATCCACTTCCAGCGCCAGCAACCCACCAGGCACGAGTACCTCGGCCGCCTGCGGCACGAGCGCGCGGATCGCCCACATCCCGCCGTCCCCCGAGAAGAGCGCCATCGAGGGTTCCCATTCGCGGACCAGCGCCGGCAATCCGGCGCGTTCCGACATCGCAATATACGGAGGGTTCGAGACGACAGTGTCGAACAGGGTTCCCATGACCGGCTTGAGCAGCGAGCCCTCGTGGAACCGGAGGCGCGCGCGCTTCTCCGCGGGCACCACGGCGGCATTCTCGCGGGCGACCTTGAGCGCGTCGGGCGAGAGATCGATCGCATGGACCTCGTCGAACGACCCCTCCGCGGCGAGGGCAAGCGCGATCGCGCCGGAGCCGGTGCCGACGTCGACCACGCGCCCCTTGCCTCCGCGCTGGGCGGCCAGGACGAGGTCCACGAGCAGTTCTGTTTCCGGGCGTGGGATCAGCACGCGCGGGTCGACCTTGAGCGTCAAGTGCCGGAAGTTCGTGTGCCCGATCGCGTACTGCATGGGCATCCCCTCGGCGCGGCGGGACGCGGCGGCGCGGATCATCGCTTCGGTGGGTTCGTCCAACAGGTCGTCGCGGTGCGCGCTCGGCCAGAAGCGCGGCTGGTCGAGTACACCCGCGATCAGGTCGCGCGCTTCGGTCCGCGACGGGGGAACGCCGGGTGCGGCGAGTTCCTCCGAGAGCGCGTCGAGCAGGTCACCGATCGTCGTCATGGGGTGCTCACCGACTCGCTCACGCGCTCAGCCGGTGTCGCCGGAGAGCTTCTCCTCGATATCAGCGAGGCGGAGCGCGTCCATGAGTTCGTCGAGCTTGCCGTCCATGATCCCGGTGAGGTCATGGGTCGTGTAGCCGATCCGATGATCGGTCACGCGGCTCTGCGGATAGTTGTACGTACGGATCTTCGCCGAGCGGTCGCCGGTCGAGACCTGACTCTTTCGCATCCGCGACCGCTCCGACTCCTGCTCGGCGACGCGCAGGTCGAGCAGGCGGGAACGCAGCACTTCCATGGCTCTGATCTTGTTCTGCAGCTGCGACTTCTGGTCCTGCTGGCTGACCACGAGCCCGCTCGGCATGTGCGTGATGCGCACCGCGGAGTCGGTCGTGTTGACGCTCTGACCGCCAGGACCCGAGGAGCGGAACACGTCGATCCGGAGATCCTTGTCCTCGATCCTGACGTCGACCTCCTCTGCCTCGGGGAGCACGGCGACGGTGGCGGCCGAGGTGTGAATGCGACCGGCGGCTTCGGTGGCGGGCACGCGTTGCACGCGGTGGACCCCCGACTCGAATCGGAGCGCGCCAAAGGCTTCGTGGCCGGAGACCTTGAAGATCGACTCCTTGATGCCGCCCAGCGTGCCGTCGGAGTGCGAGATCGTCTCGATCTTCCAACCGCCGTGCCGCTCGATGTAACGGGTGTACATGCGGTAGAGGTCGGCGGCAAAGATCGCGGCCTCGTCGCCGCCGGTGCCGGCGCGGATCTCGACGATCGCATTGCGGTCGTGAAGCGGATCGGGGGGCAGGAGGAGCGGCTTGAGCGCCTCCTCGGCCAACGGAATAGCCGCCGAGATCCGCGAAACTTCAGCGCGGGCCTCGGCGGCCATCTCGGCGTCATCGATCGACAGGAGCTCGCGCGCCTGCACGAGCTCCAGGTCCATCTTCTCGAGTGCCAGGGCGCGTTGGACCACTTGGCCGAGGCGCTGGTGCTCCCGACCGAGGGACGCCAACAACTTGGCGTCCTTGACGGTCTTGGGATCGAGTAGGTCGCGCTCGACCTCGGCGGCGCGCCTCAGCGCGTCGGCGAGCCGGTCGCGGATGCTCAGGCGGTCGTCGCCTTGTTGTACTTCTGACGGAAGCGCTCCACACGGCCGGCGGTGTCGATGAGCTTCTGCTTGCCCGTGAAGAACGGGTGGCAAGCGGCGCAGATGTCGGTATGGATGTCGGCGTGCGTGCTGCGCGTGACGAACTTGTTGCCGCAGGCGCAAGAGACGGCCGCGGACGCGTAAGTCGGGTGGATTTCGGGCTTCATTGGTGCCTCTGGTTGGGGCTTGGACAGCCTAGAAGAATAAACGGGACAAGGAGTTCCACGCAAGCGACTTCTCGCGCGGGACGTAGACGGGTGGACCGTCGATGGTTCCCGTGAGAGTGCATCTCCGGGCCCTTGGGCGGGGTGATACGATTCGCGAGGTGACTCCGAGACCTCCGGCGGCGTCCGGAGAGTGCGGGCGGCGGCGAATGGCAGGCTCCAGACGACCGCTAACCTCCTTTCGCGCCGTGATTTGGCCGTTTGACAGCCCTTGGGCCGCACCCTAACTTCGCGACAAGATTTCCCCGCCCGCCGCTAGACCCCGGAACATGCCAGCCGCCACCATCGACTTCCTCACGACCGTCCCGCTCTTCCGCTCCCTCGCCCAGAGCGAGGTCGTGGCTTTCTCGCAGCTCGTCCGCGAGAAGAGCTACCCCAAAGGGAGCGTCATCCTGTTCGAGGACGATCCGGGCGACTCGCTCTTCGTGGTGCGCGCCGGACGCGTGAAGGTCGTGCTCGTGTCGGAGGACGGCCGCGAAGTGATCCTGGGGATCCTCGGCGTGGGTGAGCACTTCGGCGAACTCTCGCTGATCGATGACCAGCCGCGCTCGGCGCACGTGGTCGCAATGGAGGAATCCTTGCTGCTCGTCCTCCGGCGCGAGGACTTCCGGCGTCGCGTGGAGCAGAACCCGGCGGTCGCGTGGGCCCTCCTGATCGAACTGTCGCGCCGGCTCCGCCGTGCCGACGAGAAGATCGGCTCGCTCGTATTGCTCGACGTACCGGGGCGCATCGCCCGAATGATCCTCGACTCGGCCGCCGAGGGCGGCAGCGAGTCGATCGAGAAGCCGCTCACGCATCAGACGATCGCGCATGTGATCGGCGCGAGCCGCGAGACCGTCTCGCGCGCCATGCGCGAGTTCGTCGAAGCGGGCTGGATCTCGACCGAGCGCCGTCGCATCCGCATCACCGACCGTGCAGCGCTCGAGAAGCGCTCGCAGCAGCGACTCTGAGCCCCAGGAAGCCGTGACGCTTCGTGACCAACATCACGTCCCCGCCGTGACCGCTTGCCTTGGTCTTGCGGCCCACCGTGCGCGATCATTCAGTGTGAACTGGGGGAGCGAATGAGCTTGCGTGTCCGATTCTGGGGGACGCGCGGATCGATCCCGACCCCGGGACCAACGACAGTGCGGTATGGCGGGAACACGCCATGCACGGAGGTCAGGACCGACGACGGATGGTTGATCATCCTCGACGCCGGCACCGGCATTCGCGAGCTCGGGCGGGACTTGCTGCAGCGTGCGAACGGGACACCGATCAGGGGGGACATCTTCCTGACCCACTCGCACTGGGACCACATCCAGGGGATCCCGTTCTTCGCTCCGATCTTCGGGCTGGGGAATCACTTCCAGGTGTGGGGATCGCAGTCGCTGGAGCGGGGCGTGGATCGGGTGCTGCGGGATCAGATGTCGCCGGTCGTCTTTCCGGTGACGTTCGAGGAGCTCGACGCGACGATCGACTTCCGTGATCTCGCGGAGGGCACCAGAACGGAAGGCACGGGGTACGATGTCACAGCCTTTGCCGTGCAGCATCCGGGTGGGGCGCTGGGGTACCGGTTCACGGAGCCTGGCAAGCCGAACGGCGGGTTGGTGTACGTGTCGGACAATGAGTTGGCGGCGCACGAGCGGTACGGGTCGCCGAGCGACTGGAAGGAGCAGATGGTGGCGTTCGTGCGGGGCGCGCAGGTGTTGATCCACGACGCGACCTACACCACCGAGGAATACGATCAGCATCGCGGCTGGGGGCACTCGACCTTCCGTGACTGTGTAGAGCTGGCGCTGGAGGCGGAGGTCGGGACGCTGGTGCTCTTTCACCACGAACCGCGCCGCACCGATGACCAGTTGGACGACCAGCTCGCGGAATGCCGAGCGTTCGTGAAGGCGCAGGGCGGCGCGCTGCAGGTGGTGGCCGCCGCCGAAGGTCTCTCGTTGACTCTCTGACCCTCCCAGGAGGACTGATGTTCAAGCCTATCGCCCGTGCCACCGCCCTGATCGCGCTCGTGGCGGCCCCCGTGCTCGCGCAGGACGACACGCGGCCGACGGTCGCGGTGCTGCCGTTCGTGAACAGCGCGATCGGAGCGGCGCACACCGAGCTGGAGCCGCTCTCCAAGGGCATCGCCGAGCTCCTGCTCACCGAGTTGTCCCAGAACCCGGGCATCCGGGTGGTGGAGCGCGAGAACATCCTCAAGCTGATCGCTGAGCAGAACCTCGCGACCGATGGCCGCGTCGACGACGCGACCGCGGCGCGTGTGGGCAAGCTCCTCGGCGCGAAGCACATGGTGACGGGCTCGTTCATCACCGACCGCAGCGGCAAGATGGTGCTCACGCTCAAGTCGGTCGACACCGAGACGGGTCGCATCGAATGGACGCACCGCGGCGACGGGAAGACCGAGGAGTTCCTCGATCTCGTCACGCGGGTGGGTGCCGCGGCGAACGCCGGCCTCAAGCTCCCGGCGATTCCCGCAGCGGTCCGCCAGACGGGCGAGGTCCGCGCCGAGCAGCAGCGCCGCGTGCCCTTCCAAGCGGTGATGCTCTACTCGCGTGCCATCAGCGCGCAGGATTCGGGCAACCGGACGCAGGCGATCGAGCTGTTCAATCAGGCGATCACGGCCTTCCCGAACTTCGCTGATGCCAAGGCGGCCAAGGCGAAGCTCGAAGGCGGCCAGTGACGCAGCCAGTGACGCACGACTGGCGGGCCATGGCCCGCCGCTGGTAAGCTTCGAACCGCCGGGGTCCACGAGTCGTGGATCCCGGCGGTTCCTTCACACGCCCCCCCACTGTGCAACCACTCATCCTCACTCCGTTCGGTCGCGCGATCGCGGCGCTCCCCCAGCTAGGGGCGGGCGACGCGCTCGAGGTGCAGCGGGTGAGGGTGCTCCCCCTCGGAGAGGACCTCGACCCGGAGCGCCCGACGGTCGTGTTCGTGGATGCCGCGCTCGCCGAGCGTTCGGGCGGCGTCGGGAAGCTCGGCTCACTCGCTCCGTTCGTGGCCTTCGTCGGGCTCGGCGAGCCGGGCGAGCAGGAGCCGTCCGAGCTGATGCACTCGATCGCGCTCACGAGTTGGCTTCGGGCCGATGCGGGGCCGGGGCTCGGATCGACCGCGTTGCAGGGTGCGCTGCGGCACGCGAGTTCGCTGATCGAGGCGTACCGCGCCGCGCGGCTCGAGCAGTCCAGCGCGCTCGACCTTCGCGAACTCTCGCGCGTGGGGGCAGCGCTCTCGACCGAGCGCAACCTCGACACGCTATTGGGGATGATCCTCTCGCAGGCGCTCAAGCTCTCGTCGTCGGACGCCGGCTCGCTCTACCTCATGGAGCGCGACGACAAGGGGAACCCGAGCACGTTGCGGTTCAAGCTCACGCGGAACACGACACTCCCCGAGATCCCGTTCACCGAGTTCTCGATCCCGATCGATCACACGAGCATCGCCGGGTACGTGGCCGCGACCGGGGACCCGCTGATGATCGGCGACGTGTATCTGCTCCCCGAGCAGGTGAGCTACCGGCTCAATCGGTCGTTCGACGAGAAGTTCGGCTATCGCACCAAGTCGATGCTCGTGCTGCCCATGCGGACGCACCGCGACGAGATCATCGGGGTGTTGCAGCTGATCAACCGCAAGCGCGATGCAGACGAACGGCTGATCTCACTCGACGTGGTCGACCAGCAGGTGCTGCCGTTCGACCAGCGCTCGGCCGACCTCGTGGGCGCGCTCGCCGCGCAGGCGGCGGTCGCGATCGAGAACAGCCGGCTCTACGAGGACATCGAACGGCTCTTCGAGGGATTCGTGACCGCCGCGGTCACCGCGATCGAAGCACGCGACCCGACCACGTCGGGCCATTCGTTCCGCGTCGCGACCTTCACGACGGGCCTCGCCGAGGCGGTGGACAAGGCCGGCGAAGGACCGTACCGGGGACTGACATTCACGCGCGAGCAGATCCGAGAGATCCGTTATGCGGGGCTCTTGCACGACTTCGGCAAAGTGGGGGTGCGCGAGCAGGTGCTCGTGAAGCAGAAGAAGCTCTACGGGCACGACCTCACGATCCTGCGCCACCGCTTTCACTCGCTGCTGCAGCAGGCCGACCTCGAGTTCGAGCGCGAGCGCGCCGAACACCTGCTCGACCATGGCGCGTCGGACTATCGCGAGGTGGTCCAGCGACTCGAGCTCATGCGGCGCGAACGGCGCGACGAGCTGTCGCGCTGGCTCGACTCGATCGTGCGCGCCAACGAGCCGACGATCCTCCCCGAGGGAAGCTTTGAGGAACTCGAGGAGATCGGACGACAGACCTTCACCGATTTCGACGGCGTGGAGCGTCCCCTGTTGGCCGAGGACGAGCTGCGCTTCCTCATGATCAACAAGGGCAACCTCGACCCGCGCGAGCGTCGCGAGATCGAGTCGCACGTCACGCACACGTATCGGTTCCTGGAGCAGATCCCGTGGACGCGCGAGTTGAGCGGGATCCCCAAGATCGCGTTCGGGCACCATGAGAAGCTCGACGGCACGGGCTATCCGCGCGGCGTCGGCGAGCAGGACATCCCGGTGCAGACGCGGATGATGACGATCGCCGACATCTACGACGCGCTCACGGCGACCGACCGTCCGTACAAGCGTGCGGTGACGGCGGAGCGTGCGCTCGACATCCTGGGGTTCGAGGCGAAGGACGGGCATATCGACCGCGACCTGTTGACGACTTTCATTCAGGCGCAGGTGTTCGCGACGATCGCGCCGTCGGAGGGGACCAAGCGGCGGTCGACTGGGACGTTGCGGGCCTCCATGGCAGCGCGTGCTGTGCCGCCGACGCCGCAGTCAACGCGGCGCTTGACACCCCCGGCGGCACCCGAAGCTGCATCGCGCGCCACGCCGCAGTCTGCGCCAAAGACCGACGACCCACGGCGCGACTAGGGTTTCGACCGCTGAGAGAGTGGCTGTGTGTAGCCGAACTTCCGGCGCGCGTGTGACGCTGGCTGCCGGCGCGACACACCGCACGGCGAGAAGCGCGCCGGATGCGTGCTCGTGTGGACACACGGACAAATCGGACCACGCGGATGTTGCGTCGAAACGGCCCGTCGCGCGAGCTCCTCGCGTGCACTTTCTACCGCAAGCTTACCGTCTTCCCGGCGACGCTGACTGCTCTGTCGCTTCGCTTCCGCCTTCCTACCGTAGAACGCGCCGCGGCCCTTCTTCGGTCCCGCGGGCATAGCCGCCGTAGTAGTCGGCCACCTGATGCTTGATCCGCGATTCATGATGACGTCGAGTAGCGCGCTTTGACATGACGAGATCCGATGTGCGTGGTGCGGTATGCTTGGCATTCGCCTAACGAATTCGGTTCAGCTGCAGGGCCCCGAACGGCGAGAACATTGATGCTCCTTTGCAGACGCCGTGAGCCTCACACTTCTATCGGTGCCCGAGCCCTGTCGGCTGCAACCCGGGTTAGACACCGACGCGCTGCAGCACTCCCGGCTGCGCTGCCTTGATCGCGAGCAAGAGCTCGGGTATTCGTGGCCGAAGGTCCGTGAGTTGATTCGAGTGCGCGAGAAGCAAAATGACCGCAAACGGGAGTGCGGGAATATTCTGTTGAAACGGAATATTCTTGTCCATCGTGACGAAAACGTCGCACGCCGTGGCCGCACGTTTCATCAAGGCGCCGTTCTGGAGGCCCGCCCAGCCTGCGGCCCGAACCGTGATGACCTCATGCCCGAGAATCTCCGCCGCGAAGTCGAGCGGGAGATTCTCGTCAAGAAGTACGCGCACCGGTCAACAGTGTGTCGGGCGCCGCGTCGAGTGCCGTGATCGCGCGCTCGCGAGTGACAGATGGGAACTGGTGGAGAAACTCGTCGAGCGTTTCGCCTCCTTCGATGTAGTCGAATAGCGACTGCACCGGCACACGAGTGCCGACGAAGACCGGAGTCCCGCCCATCGTTTCAGGATCGCTGTGTACTGCGTCGCGGATATTCATAATCGGAGTCCGAAGATGGTTCTCTTGCAGTATACACCAATCTTTGGTCGCGTGTCTAACGAGGGTGTAGAACAACCTCTCGGATGATTCTGGTGCGGCGGCACGCTTGATGCAAGGAATACGCGGAGAATGATTGCGTCGGCTGTGTCGCCGCCTCTCCTCCTCCCGCCTCGCCCATGGCTCGCTACAAACACATCGACACTCCGGAATCCCCGACAGGTTCACGACGTTTCGCACCTGAGAACGGATAGCGTCGAGCTCGAGCCAGCTGTAGCGCGCGGACTGAACGCGGCTTTGTGTGATGGACGAGAACGCCCCAGATCGAGCAGCGACGCGTGCTAGCACTCTTGACTTACCCGGCGCTCTCCCTCCCTTTAGGATAGTGTCCAATCTCCAGTCGATCTTCATCGATACACTTTCACTGTCGGGAACGGGTTCTCCTCATAGAAGAAATGATACCCATCGGAAATCAGGAGCAATCGAGGCCAGTTCATCGCTACGGGAATCCACGACCCGGTCGTGACATCAAGGCGACGCGACTCAAGAGCTACGCCGGCGGCTTTGGCGGAGGAACGACCGAGTTGGATATCAAGAAAACGCCCATCGCTCGCCCGTGCTGAGACTATGGTGTTGGTGTACCCGCCCGATGGAGGCAGTGGGCGTAGTACCCCACCGCCTGTGTCGTATTCCTGTCGCCGGAAATCAGGAATGCGGCCCTTCCACCGTTCCTCCCCCTCCAAGGAAAAGACGACGACGTGATTCACTACTCCAGTCAGGACCGCAATCCAGCCGGAGGGCGAACAGACCAAGCTTCCCGCCGCTGTTAGATGCCCTCGGGTCGGGTCATCATCTACCGCGGTCCCAAAGGAGCGTGCAATCTGCCCGTTGCGACCCACCTCGTGGATCAGTTTGCCACCCTCGAGTCCCAAGAGAAAAAGTCGGTCCCCCACGGTGCACATATCGTGCGGACTCACGATCGGCGCACGAATCTCCCCACGCCACGCGAGGGTGTCGGCGACCACCGATAGCTCGACGATCCGGATATTGCCGCGGTCGAGAACGAGCAGACTTCCACCACGCGTCGCGAGCGCAGTCGGATGAAATAGTTCCCCGGGACCTCGCCCTCGCCGATCGCGGATTCCCAATACCGACCCGGTGCGCCCGAGGAGGGTGACTTGCCTCTCCCTCCCATCCAAAATCGCAACGAGTCCCCCAGGCAGTGCGGCGGCAGCGGTGATGTGCCCAAACGTTTCTTCGTTGCCAAGGGTTCGAGAATAGCGCAGACCTCCAATCTCAGATGGAATCCCTTGAGCAGAAAGCAAACTGAGTGGAGTAGCCACTACGGCAATACTCAGAAGAAGCTGCATCGGCATGCGAGTTGGTTGCATTTGTCGTTCCGTCGCTACTCTTTGGAGTAAGTGGTGCCCGCCCAGCGGGGTTTCGATCGGTCGCGCTACACGCAATTTGGGGCGGCATGCTGCGCGGCACGAGGGATATCTGAAGAATCCGGTTTCTAAGGTGCCGAACTGGGCGAAGATGAGTGCACGAC
>JANOTB010000081.1:0-2256 GCA_031416115.1 Gemmatimonadota bacterium | reverse complement strand
TACGCCTTGCTCGACCGGCCGATGGTCTTCCTCGACGTGCCGCAGTTGCTCGCGGCGATGACGCGGAAGGGCGTCGCACTCGACCTTGACACCTGGGGCCGGAAGGGCGGCATCACGGCGCGCTGGCCCGACGAGGCGGTCGAGGCGATCCAGTGGTCGCTCGCGCACCCGCGACACGCGAGCAAGTTGCGGCGCGCGATGGCGCGCGACCTGTTCTACAATCCTGGCCACGCCACCGACGCCGCGATGGACTGGGTGCTCCAGCGACTGCGCGCGCTCGACGAGACTTGAGCATGGAAGGGACGCCGCGTCACCCGCTGCTCCGCATCGCCGGAATGCTGCGCCCGCATGCAGCGGGTGAGGGCGCGGCGTTCGCGGGAGGGGCGGCGCTGGGGATCGCCACGGTGGCGCTGCACGTGTTGCGGCCCTGGCCGCTGAAGTGGATCGTCGACGGGTTCACCGGTGCGCCCGTCGCGAGTCCGCTGGCGCTGAGTCTCGCGTTCGTGGTGCTCTCGATCGCGGGGGCCGCGGCCTCCTACGGCCAGGCCATGATCCTCAACGGCCTCGGTAACCGGATCCTGTACCGATTCCGCGAGCGTCTCTTCGGGCATGTCCTCCGCCAACCGCTCGCCTTTCACGAGGCCCGCGAGGTCGGCGAGCTCATGACGCGGATCGTGTACGACACGACGCGACTGCGCCGCGGACTCAATGGAATGCTCGTGCGGATCGTGCAGACGATCGCCCTCTTCGTCGCGTCGATGGTCGTCCTGCTCTGGATCGACCCGCGCCTCGCCGCGGTGCTGCTCGCCGGCGGCGGGGTCGCACTGCTCATGATGCAGCGCCGCGGGCGCCGCATCGCCTCGGTGGCGCGGAAGCAGCGGACCAAGGAGGGACGCCTCGCCGCCCTGGTCGGCAGCGAACTCATGGCCGTGCGCGAGTTGCAGGCGTTCGGCATCGGCGGGAGCGCCGTCTCGGCGCGCTTCGCGGCGCGCAACAGCCGGAGCCTGACGCAGGAGCTCAAGCTGCAGCGCCTCTCGCTCGGACTCTCGTTGCGCGTCGATGTGGCGATCGCCGCGAGCATCGCGCTCGCCATGTGGCTCGGTGCGTCGGGCGTCGGCCTCGGTGAGCTCTCGGCGGGCGATCTCGTGCTCTTCCTCTCGTACGCACTCGCGTTGCGCGCTCCGTTCGCGGATTTCGCACTCGCGACCGCGCGCATCGGCCGCACATTCGCCTGCGCCGACCGTCTGGACCGGATCATGCGCCGCGGCATCGCGATCGCAGACCTTCCCGACGCGGTCGATGCCGCCAGCGTGCGCGGGGACCTCCGCTTCGAGGGCGTCTCGATGCGGATGCCGAAACGCCGGCGCTCCGACCGAAAATGGACGCTGGAGCAGGTGGACTGCGACCTCACGGCTGGGCGGCGCATCGCGATCGTGGGCGGGAACGGCGCCGGCAAGTCCACGCTGCTCTCGCTCGTGCTTCGTCTCGCCGATCCGTCGCGCGGTCGCATCCTCCTCGATGGCCGCGACGTGCGCGAGTACGCGCTCGAGTCGCTCCGCCGCCGAATGAGCGTCGTCTTCCAGGACAGCGTCCTCACCGGCGTGAGCGTGCGGGACAACATCGCGCTCGGCGAGCCGGGCGCGCCGCTCGACGCCGTGCGCGCCGCCGCCGCGCAGGCCGGCGTGGCGCAGTTCATCGAGCGCCTGCCGCAGGGCTACGACACGATCGTCCGGCGCGGCGGAGAACTCTTCTCCGGCGGCGAACGGCAGCGTATCGCGCTCGCGCGCGCGCTGTTGCGCGACGGACGGATCTGGCTGCTCGACGAGCCGACCACGGGACTCGACCACGCGTCGGCGCTCGAACTCACGGACCGGCTTCTGGAAGTGACCGCCGGCCGGACGGTGCTCTGGGTGTCACACGACCCGCAACTGCTGGCACGGATGGACCTGGTGCTCGAACTCCAGGCAGGTCGCCTGGTCTTCAGCGGCACCCCGTCGGAGTACGCCGGCCGGGACTCGTCCCGCGTCCCCGCGCCGAACACGACCTCAATGGAGACCTGACATGCAAGCCGTGATCCTCGCCGCAGGAATGGGTAGCCGCCTCAACGTCATGACAGGCGGCGGCTCGAAGGCGCTCGTCGACATCGGCGGCCGGCCACTGTTGCTGCATACGCTCGAGGCGCTGGCCGACCATGGTGTCGGGCCGGTGCTCGTGATCGTCGGCCATGAGGCCCAAGCACTTCAGGAGGTGATCGGC
>JANOTB010000080.1:0-2731 GCA_031416115.1 Gemmatimonadota bacterium | reverse complement strand
GAGGAGATCTCGCACCGGTTCGCCGAGCCCATGAGCGACGATGAGATGACCAAGCTCATCGACGAGCAGGGTCGCGTGCAGGAGCAGATCGACGCGCACGATCTCTGGAACCTCGACAACAAGATCGAGGTCGCGATGGACGCACTGCGTCTGCCGCCGGCCGATGCGAGCGTGAAGACGCTCTCCGGGGGCGAGCGGCGTCGCGTGGCGCTCTGCCGCGTGCTGCTCGAGGAGCCCGACATGCTGCTGCTCGACGAGCCGACCAACCACTTGGACGCTGAGTCGGTCGCGTGGCTCGAGCACTTCCTCGAGAGCTTCCCTGGCACCGTGGTCGCGATCACGCACGACCGGTACTTTCTCGACAACGTCGCCAAGTGGATCCTCGAGCTCGACCGCGGCCGCGGCGTGCCCTATGAAGGCAACTACTCCGGTTGGCTCGATCAGAAGCGCACCCGGCTCGCGCAGGAAGAGAAGATCGCCTCGGCGCGTCAGCGCTCGCTCGCCCGTGAGCTCGAGTGGGTGCGCATGGCGCCGCGCGCGCGGCAGGCCAAGAGCAAGGCCCGCATGCAGAACTACGAAGATATGATGAGCGAGGAGCAGAACGAGAAGATCAACTCCAACGAGATCATCATCCCGCCCGCGCCGCGGCTCGGCAACGACGTGGTGATCGCGAAGAAGCTCACCAAGGGTTTCGGCGACCGGTTGTTGATCGACAAGCTCGACTTCTCGTTGCCGCGCGGTGGAATCGTCGGCGTGATCGGTCCCAACGGCGCCGGCAAGTCGACGCTCTTCCGGATGATCACGGGGCAGGAACAGCCTGACGCCGGCGAGCTCAAGGTCGGCGAGACAGTGCAGCTCGCCTATGTGGACCAGTCGCGCACGCTCGACCCGAAAAAGACCGCGTGGGAGGAGATCAGCGGCGGCAACGAGTTGATCATGGTCGGCAAGAAGGAGATGAACACGCGCGCGTATCTCTCGACGTTCAACTTCAAGGGCACCGACCAGCAGAAGAAGGTCGGGATCCTCTCGGGTGGTGAACGCAATCGACTGCATCTCGCCAAGACGGTGTTGAGCGGCGGCAACCTGTTGCTGCTCGACGAGCCGACCAACGACCTCGACGTCGACACGCTCCGCGCGCTGGAAGAAGCGTTGGTCGACTACTCCGGCTGCGCCGTGGTGATCTCGCATGACCGGTGGTTCCTCGACCGGCTCGCGACGCACATCCTCGCGTTCGAAGGGGACTCGGAGGTGGTGTGGTTCGAGGGGAACTACGGGGCGTACATCGACGATCTGCGGCGGCGGAAGGGCGCGGATGCGGACCAGCCGCATCGGATCAAGTTCAAGCCGTTGGTGCGTTAGGGGCAGAGGGGAGATGGGAGAGGGGAGAGGGGCGGCCGTGCGGCCGCCCCTTCTTGCGTCTGTCCGTCGGTCGCGGCATCCTGCGGGATACTCTTGGGGTATGAGGTCCCATGACTGCTCGGGCTCTTGTTCGGCGTGCTTGTACCGGCGCGATGCTCATGATCTCCGCGATGCTCGTGCTCCCCCCGCGATCGCTCGATGCGCAGACGATCGTGCGCGGAGTGGTCTTCGACTCGCTCATCACGCACGCGCCGCTGGCCAACGCGACCGTCGTGGTGCAGGGAACGACCCACACCGCGCTGACGGACCGGCGCGGGCGGTTCGTGCTTCGCGACCTCGTGCCGGGTCGCTATGCGCTCGGCTTCTTTCATCCGATGCTCGACTCGCTCGACATCGCGGCGCCGGCTCGACTGGTGGACGTTGGCGCCGCTGAACAGCGGGAGATCGAACTCGCGACTCCGTCCGCGAATGGCGTGAGTCGTCTCCTCTGCGGTCGCGCGGCCGAGGCGTCCACGGCAGTGCTCTTCGGGACGCTGCGCGCGGCTGAGGATGGCACACCACTCCTCGGCGCCGAAGCCAGCGTGCGCTGGTTCGAGGTCCAGCTCGTCGGTGGGCGCGCGAAGCAGGTCGAGCGCACGTCGCGCGACACGACGGGCGTCGATGGCCGCTACCTCCTGTGCGGCGTGCCGAACGACATCGCGCTCACACTCGTGGCGACGCATCGCGGGCAGTCCACGGGGCCCCTGTACCTCGAGCTCGACTCCGTCGGAGTGGCACTCCGACCGCTCATGATCAGTACCACTGATCCGGCCGCGAGAATACTGCCCGATGCGGCCCCCGACGACACCGTCGCCGTCGGGCGCGTGGCCGGGCTCGCGCGCGTCACGGTGCGCGTACGCGACGCGGTGCGCGTACGCGACGGCGGAGGGAGTCCGGTCGGCGGTGCGATCGTGGGTGTGCGTGGCACGACGGTCGCAGAAGTGACAGACGATTCGGGTCGTGCGACCCTCCGAGGGTTGCCGTCGGGTTCGCAGACGCTGGTCGTGCGCGCCCTCGGTCGCTCTCCGGCCATGCGCAGCATCGCACTCGAACCGCTCAGGGACGCTCGGATCGATGTCGTGTTGTCGCGATTTGCCGTGGAGTTACCATCGGTCACGGTCGTCGGGAAGCGCGCTGACCCGCTCACGGCCGACATCGCGCGTCGGATGCGCGCCGGGGCGGGTCATCTCATTCAGGGCAAGGAACTCGCGGACTTCGCAGTCATGCCGAGTGCGTGGGCGCGGATCCCCGGCGTCACGGTCGGCGTTTCGCGCGCGGTGGGCGACTCGGACCCAGTGCCACTCATGCGCGGTTCCATGGGTGCCCGCTGCGT
>JANOTB010000079.1:0-2334 GCA_031416115.1 Gemmatimonadota bacterium | reverse complement strand
TCGCGCCGCTCAGCTTCTCGGCACCCATCGGCCTCGGGTCATCGGCCAGCGCCGCGATGCGGGAGACGAGCCGGTGCCGATCCTTGGTCGGAACGCCATCGAGTTCTTTGGCGGCGGACCGCGTCAGGAGAAGGCTATAGCTTGCCACGCTTCTTCAGGTCGCGGACCACGGACTCGAAGGAGACCCGGGGCTCCTTCGCGCGCGCCTGAAACGCGGCGAGGTCGTCCGCATCCTCGGCTAGACTCTGTCGCACCGCCGTGTTGACGAGAGCCGAGATGCTCGCCTCCGTCTCGGCGCTTTTCAGCCGAAGGGCCCGGTGCAGCGGGGCCTCGAGATAGATGGTAGCACGCTTAGTTGATGGCATTGAAGAAGAATAGCGTCATGACGTCTTAGCGTCAAGGAGGCACGCGGCCGCGCCTGAGGCCGCACGGGCGTTTCGGGAGTAGGCGGCATCGCGTCCGTGATGCCCGCCAGCCGCGAGCGCGAGGCCGCCAGATCACGTGCTGCGCAGCCGAACCCGCGTTGGAGCCGACGGCCAGTTGAGGCCGCGGCTCAACGCCCCGTCAGGCGTGAAATCTAGGATCTCGAGTCTGAGATCATCGGTGATACGGTCCTGCCCGTTCGCGCCTAGCCGCACGTGCGACCAATCGTCTCGCAATCCAGCCCGGAACGCCTCGCCCCTTAAGCTCGAGCACCGCAGTCTCGACATTCTCGCCAACATCCCACCAGCGCGTCTCGAGAAGTCGGCGACTTCGCTCGATCGCACGAGTGCTATCCGGGACACGCTCTGCGAAACCAATCTCTGCCTCGATGCACTTTTCCTCGACGCGGCTCTTGTTTGCGCCACGATATCTTTCACCGGCTTGCTCGAGCGCGCCGTGAGTTCCTTCGTGCACGATCATCATGGCTAGCTCAAGCGCGCTCGCGCGTAGAACATAGTTTCTCCCGACCCGGCATCCGCGAATTCCGGAGAGATACTGCCCCCCGCGCGAATCCGAAATCAGAATTCGCTTAAGGTCACGGCGGAGTGCATCGCCCTGCGCCGCATCGTATGTGTCAATCAAGTCGAGTGCACGAGCGACGTGCTCGAACAACTGGGTCGCGTCGCTGCGCGCACCGCTCACGCAGACTTCCACTCCTCGGACTTGAGCTCGCGTGCTTAGCCACACCAGGAGCATCCAAGGAAAGTCTCTCAAGATTACGATCGTGGCATCCTCAGTTCGTCGGCATCTCGGCCGCGGTTTGTCAAACGGCACGACCCTTCGGTCACGGCCGCTACTTTTTTACAGCCTTCGGTGACGTCGCTGCTGGGGGTGGCGGCAGATCATCGTCCTCGGGCTTCTTTGGCGGCGGTTCCATCGTAATAAATCCGATGATCAGTCCAACAGTCTCTATCGCGTCATGGACCTTTCGCCGAATCTTGTCTCCCAGTCCACTCATCGCGGCGAGACTCGTAGCGTCCTGGGCGGCACCTCCAATCGTGCCGGCGATCGCTCCAGCGAGCCCGAGGCCTACAGCTCCTCCGCCCGCTCCCACCAGAGTGCCTACGCCCGGCACGACGAGGGTTCCCGCCGCTGCTCCGGCGAGCGCGCCTGTTCCGGCACCAACAATCGCTCCTCCGACACCCATCGTAACGGCACACGGGATGCCGTCCTTCTCGAGTGGGCAGAGCCCAAACGGGTCGGAGAAGTTGACCGGATCCCCACCCGCAAACCCGTACACATTCGCCCCACCCGCGATCCCGATCGGGTCCTGCTGCGTACAACGAACCGGTTGGAGCAGTTCCCGCTCGCTTCACGCCCGCCAGAGATTACGTCACGCGCACCTGACGCACCAGTCGCGCACGATTGGCGTCGTAGTCGGCGAAACTTTCCTTGAGGCGCGCTTTCGAAGGGCGTCGCGCGCCGAATATCCACTGCTGTCAAAGGCGGCTCGGCCGCCACCGCAGGGCGTGGGGTTAGGCAACTCAGATGGTGCTTGCGACGCCAGTAGCTTGGCTCACGTTGAACGCCAGAATGCCCGACAGGGAGCCCTCGCCGCGAATCGGAAGCGTGCCGCCGCCACTCGTGTGTGCTTCGTCGAGTGCGAGACGCAAGCAATCTGCCACCTGATCGATCCCCGACTCCAAGCACGGATACTGCGTGTCACACAGTCTGCGCGCAGGACTCTGCCTGACCTCAGTCTCCCTCGATGGGTCGTCGGCCGTGATTGCAAACGAGATTCGTTTCTTGCGCTCCACATACTTTTGGACGCGCAGCAAGGATTTAGGAGATTTCGTTTCAATGCTAAAACTCGCCAAATGCTTGCCTCGTGCGACGAGCACGCGGAGCGAG
>JANOTB010000078.1:0-3028 GCA_031416115.1 Gemmatimonadota bacterium | reverse complement strand
CGCCGCCTGCTTCCAGACCGGCTCGTCGAGCGTTCCGTCGACGACGATCTCGGCGGCGGCGCGCGGCGGGCGGACAGCGGTGTTCCCGGCTCGCCCGCTATGAACTGTCGAGTCGGCGATGACCAACGAGAGAAGCAGCGGAAGTGCGAGCATGGGCCGGGGTCGGAGGTTCGCGGAATGCCGAAGCGTGCGCGGTGTTCGCGGGCTGATCAGGAGGCGGCGAGCGGCACACGCACCGTGAAGCGCGTGCCGCGTCCGACCTCGCTCCAGAGCGTGACATTGCCGCCCGCCTGATCGACCACGGCCTGCACGGTCGCGAGCCCGAGTCCCGTTCCCCTCCCTTCACCCTTGGTCGTGAAGAGCGGCTCGAAGATCCGCTGGCGGACGTCCTCCGGGATGCCCGTGCCCTGATCCTCCACCTCGAGGAACGCCTCACCCGACTCCACCCAGAGTCGCACCGAGAGGCGGCCCCCCACTGGCATGGCGTCCCGCGCATTGATGATCAGGTTGAGCAGTACCTGATCGCCATCCCCTGGCCGCAACAACACCGGCACCGAGCGGCCGGGCAACTGGACCTCCAGCCGCACCTTGGTCGGCATGACTTCCCGCAACGACTCGGCGACCGAGCGGACGAGCGCCGTGAGGTCGGTGGCCACGGGACGTGCGTCCTGGCCACGCGTCAATCCGAGCAGGCGCTTCGAGAGCGTCGCACCGCGACGGATCGTCTCGTCCATGGCATCCAGCGCCGCGTGGCCGTCCGGTGTGATCCTCGGCTCCGCACGAACGAAGTCGACGTTGGGGAGCAGCACCTGGAGCAGATTGTTGAAGTCGTGCGCCACCGAGCCGGCGTAGCGGCCGAGCGATTCGAACTGCCGCGAGAGCGCGAGATCGCGCTCGAGCCCCAAGCGGGCGGTGAGCGTGCGTTCGATCTCGCGATCGAGCAGCAGATACCGCCACTGCAGCAGGAGCACGAAGATGGCGGCGATCGCGACCGGGACCACGAGCGCACGCCGTCCATCGTCCGACGCGATGCCAAGCACCACTGGTGTGAAGACGGCGACGGTCGCGACCAGCGGCACCAGCGCACGCGCCGGCAGCAGCATGCGGGCGGCGCGCTCACGCTCGCGAATCGGCGGCAGGGTCTCGAAGTACCCTGCGACCGCGACCGCCGCGATGGTCGCCGCGAATACGATGTCGGACCACCCGCCGCTCTGGTACGTACCGGCGACCATCGAAGTCCAGAGCAGCACCTCCGCCAATGCCGTCGCGCCGAACGCATACGCGAGCAGCGCGGCGGCGGCTCGGCCCAATCTCGGCGAGGGATACGTCCACGCCGCGAGCGCGAGCAGCGCGCAGAAGGCGTCGGCGCTGGTGATCGCCGCGATCCAACCGAAGTCCGCGCGGATCTCTGCCCAGGAGCTGAGCATGGGCCATCCGACGAAGTACCATCCGACGGAGAGCGCTGCGAGCGCGAGGAGCGCGATGTCGAGCCAGGGGACCGCCGCGGCATGGGACGCGGTGGCGCGACGCGGGACCAAGCGGCTGAAGCCCACGACAGAGAGCCCCGTGGTGAGGACACCGATGTACGAGAAGTAGGGGGGGAATCCAGAGTGCGTCAGGATCCAGGCGAACGTATTCAGCGTCCCGAGGGCCTGCGACGCGGCGAGCGCGATGAGTCCCTGCCACCGCGGCCCGCGCGAGGGGTCGGTGCGCGCGGCCATCCAGAGCAGGACGGCCGCCAGTGGGTGGAACGGCAGAAAGGCGACGTCCGCGATCAGTGAACGTTGCGGCAGATCCCCCGGCAGCATGACGAGCAGCACAGCGAAGGCCGCCGTGTACGCGACGGTGATCGCCGCGTACCGACGGGCCTGGACGCCGGGGAGCCCGCTCACGGCAGCGGCGCGCAACCGCTCACGGTGGTGCACTTGGGATCGAGCGGCAACAACCCAAGCCGCGCGAGTTCCTTGTTCACCGCGGCGAGATCCGTCCGCCAGACCTGCTGCAACCGGTCGGTGTAGCCCTTGAGCTCACGTTCGAGAATGCCATAGATCTCCGGCATGTTCGTCGTCGGACGCCCGTCCCCGCGCTCGGCCATCGAGAGCAGGTTGGCCAACCGATTGTTGACGCGGATCGGGAAGTTGAGCGGGTCCTGACCGCTCTGGTTCTTGACCTGATAGACGTCGTCCTCCACATCGGAGGCATTGGTCACGAGCGTCGCGCCGGCCGCGCGCAGACGACGATCGTCGCGCTTCTTCTGCCGGTCGTCGAGCTGTGCCTTCACTCGCCTGATCTCGATCACGGCCATATTCGCCTCCTCTGCCTTGTCGCGCACCATCTTGCCGAACTGGTACTGCGCCTGCAGGTCGGCGTCGGTGACCTCGGGGAGGAACGGATTGCGCTGGACCACGAGCGGCGCGGTCGTCGCCTGGCCGTCGACGACCAAGCGCACCGTGTAGCGACCTGTCGGCACGGCGGGGCCCGCGAGTCCGGCGCCCCAGAGGATCATGCCGTCAAAGCCGGTGATGGGCGTGGTCCGCAGGTCCCAGTCGATCCGGTTGAGTCCTGCCTTCGCCGGCATGAACGCGGAGCCACCGCCGCGGCGACGTCCACCCGCGGCTGCTCCAGCGGCAGGCGCTGCAGTCGCGGTGTCGTTCTCCCAGCGGCGCAACACCACACCCGTGGAGTCGAGCACTTCAAGAGTTGCACGGCGCGGCGCCTGCGCGAGTTGCCAGGTGATCGCGACCGGCACGCCCGACCGGATCGCCACCGGCGGAGCGAAGAGGTGCGAGGCCGCCGATGCGACGCTCGCATTCACCTGCCGGAGCGGCGCAATGTTGTCGAGCACCCAGAAGCCGCGCCCGTGCGAGGCGATCACGAGCTCGTTGCCCTCCACGATGAGGTCGGCGACCGGGACGTCGGGCATGTTGAGCCGCAGCGACTGCCAGTGCGCGCCGTCGTCGTACGAGATGTAGACGCCGTGCTGTCCGGCCGCGTAGAGCAGTCCGCGGCGATTCTTGTCCTCGCGCAC
>JANOTB010000077.1:0-1958 GCA_031416115.1 Gemmatimonadota bacterium | reverse complement strand
GGCGACGTGATCGCGGTGGAGGCCATGCGCTACGGGACCAAGAAGACCTTCTCCGTGAGACTGACGGCGGCGCCGCGCGACAACGGCGTGGTCGCGGCCGCTGGCGAGGAGCCCGTCCCCGAGAAGCAACCGATGAACTCGCGCCTCGGCATCGCGGTGGAGCCGGTCTCAGCAGAGCTCGTGCAAGCCGCGCGCATGCCTGAGGAGTACCGCGGCGTGCTCGTGGTGGAGATCGACGCTGGGAGCCCCTCAGAGAATCGGCTCGCCGTCGGCGACGTGATCGCGCAGCTTCTGCCGAGCAAGAAACGGATCGGCAGCACCGCCGCCCTGCAAGAGGCTCTCGCGGGGGTGAGCGCGGGTGGTATCGTCAGCTTCCTGGTGTACCGCCCGGTGCGGGGCGGTGGCGGGACCACGCGGGTCGTCAATATTCGTTCACAGGCCGGTCGCTGAGCCAACAGCGCGCTGTAGCACGATGAGAGGACGCGGGGCCCCCATTCGGGGGCCCCGCGTCTTATGTTTTGTGGTCCAGAACGGACGCGAGAGTGGCGGAATTGGTAGACGCGCAGGACTTAGGATCCTGTGCCGCAAGGCGTGTGGGTTCGAGTCCCACCTTTCGCATCTGGTCCGAGTGCAGTCCCGGGAACCCCCCGATCGCTAAGGCGTTGACGTCTGATGAGGATCGTCGTGATCGGGAGCGGGTTCGGCGGGCTCGCGGCCGCCATCAGGCTGCGCGCGCAAGGCCACGACGTGACGGTCGTCGAGCAGCGCGACCAGGCTGGCGGGCGCGCCTACGTCTATACGCAGCACGGGTTCACCTTTGACGGTGGCCCCACGATCATCACCGCGCCCTGGCTGATCGACGAGCTCTTCGCGTTGGCCGGCAAGAAGACCGCTGACTATGTGCGGATCGTGCCGATCGACCCGTTCTACCGTATTCGGTTCGAGGACGGCTCGGTCTTCACGTACAATGGGGACCGCGCTGCACTTCTTGCGCAGATCCGCGCGTTCAGCCCCGCCGACGAGACGGGCTACCTCGAGTTCGTGAAGCAGAGCGAAGCCGTGTTCGAGACGGGGATGGCGCTGATCGACAAGCCATTCGGGAAGTTCACCGACATGCTGAAGGTGCTCCCCGATCTCATTCGGCTGCGTGCCGACCGCTCGGTCGCTGCCATGACGAATGCCTTCATCAAGGATGAACGGCTGCGGCAGGTCTTCTCATTCCATCCGCTCCTTGTGGGAGGCAACCCTTTCCAGACAACGTCGATCTACACGCTCATCCACCACCTCGAGCAGAAGTGGGGAGTCTGGTTCGCCATGGGCGGCACAGGCAAGCTCGTGGAGGCACTCGTGCGCCTCTTCGCCGACATGGGCGGCACGGTACGACTCTCGACCAAGGTCTCTGAGATCGTGATCGACGATCGCAGCGGCCGGGCGACCGGTGTACGCCTCGCGTCGGGGGAGGTGCTCGCCGCCGACGCCGTGGTGAGCAACGGCGACGTGGCCTTCACCTACAAGCACCTCGTGGCGCCGCGCCACCGCCGCAAGAACACCGACCGGCGGATCGACAAACTCGACTATTCGATGTCGCTCTTCGTGATCTATTTCGGTACCGATCGGAAATACGACGACATCGCGCACCATGAGATCCTCATGGGACCGCGCTACAAGGATCTGCTCAAGGACGTCTTTGATGCGAAGACGCTCTCGAAGGATTTCTCGCTCTACCTGCACCGGCCCACCGCGACCGATCCGTCGCTCGCGCCGCCGGGGTGCGACTCGTGGTACGTGCTCTCGCCGGTGCCGCACCTGGGCGGGCCGACCGACTGGGCGAAGGCCGCGCAGCCGTATCGCGATGCGATCATCGCCTACCTTGAGGAGCGCTACCTGCCCGGGCTCTCCAAGCACATCGTCTCGGAGATGCGGATCGACCCGGTGCACTTTCGCGAGACGCTCTCGAG
>JANOTB010000076.1:0-2678 GCA_031416115.1 Gemmatimonadota bacterium | reverse complement strand
GTTTCCGCAGGGTGCCACCTGTTGCGACCCGTGCCGAGCGGGGCGAACTTCGGGGTCCCCCTCACTCCGTCGGCACTCGATGCATTCGTTAGCGTGTTCTCTCTTCGCGATCGCCGTCCTCTGCGCGCAAGCCAACTCGCAGACGAGCGACACCACCCGCCTTCGCGTCGCCGGCCTCGAACAGCCCGTGGAGATCATCCGCGACCGCTGGGGCGTCAACCACATCTACGCCGCGAGCGAGCACGACCTGTTCTTCGCCCAAGGGTGGAGCGCGGCGCGCGACCGTCTCTTCCAGTTCGAGATCTGGCGTCGGCAGGCGACCGGCACCGTCGCCGAGCTGCTCGGCCCGCGCGAACTCGAGCGCGACACCGGTGCGCGACTCTTCATGTTCCGCGGCGATCTCAAGGCCGAGTTGAATCACTATCATCCGCGCGGCGCGGTGATCATCACGGCCTTCGTGGACGGCGTGAACGCCTACGTGACCCAGGCTCGGCGTGACCCGGCCAAACTGCCGATCGAGTTCCGTCTCCTCAACACGCTGCCTGGGCTCTGGACGCCGGCGGTCGTGATCTCGCGGCACCAGGGACTGCTCGGCAACATCGCCGAGGAGCTCGCCGTGGGGCGCGCGGTCGCAGCACTCGGAGCGGCGCGCGTGAAGGCACTCTCCGACTTCGGCCCTGGTGTGCCGGATCTCACGCTCGCCGCAGGGATCGACTCCGCACTGCTCGCGAGTGACCTGCTACGCGTGTACAACGCCTTCCGCGAACCGTTGGTGTTCCGGCCCGAGGACGTGATCGCGTCGGCACGGGGTGCCGCCCCACGTGGTGATGGCGACGCAACTGCCTCATTCGCCTGGACCCACGACGCGCGCGACATCGGCAGCAACAACTGGGTCGTGTGTGGCCGCTTGAGCGAGAGCGGCTCCCCGATCATGGCCAACGACCCGCACCGCGCGCTCTCGGCGCCGTCGCTGCGCTACATCACACATCTCGTCGGGCCGGGCTGGAATGTGATCGGCGGCGGTGAGCCGGTGCTGCCGGGCATCTCGATCGGCCACAACGAGTACGGCGCCTGGGGCCTCACGATCTTCTCGACCGACGGTGAGGACCTGCTGGTGTACGAGACGAACCCCGCCGACGCCGATCAGTACCGCTTCAAAGGGCAATGGGAGCGAATGCGGATCGTGAAGGACACCATCCGCGTGCGTGACGAGACTCCGGTGGTCGTCGAGCATCGCTACACGCGCCATGGCCCCGTGGTCTCGCGCGACCTGGCACGCCATCGTGCGTTCGCGGTACGTGCGGCCTGGCTGGAGATCGGCGGGGCCCCCTACCTCGCGAGCCTGCGCATGGACCAGGCGCGCAGTTGGGAGGAGTTCCGCGAGGCGAATCGCTACGCGCACATCCCGGGCGAGAACATGATCTGGGCCGACCGCGCGGGGCACATCGGGTGGCAGGCGGTGGGGATCGCACCACTGCGACGCAACTTCAGCGGACTCGTGCCCGTGCCCGGCGACGGGCGGTTCGAGTGGGACGGGTTCCTCGACATCCTGCAGAAGCCCAACCGTGCCGACCCTGCCGAAGGGTTCATCGCGACGGCCAACAACGACCTCACGCCGCTCGGCTATCCGTTCATGGACGCCATAGGCTTCGACTGGGCCGATCCCTACCGGTGGGCGCGCGCCTCCGAGGTGCTTGGCAGCGGTCGACGGCATTCGGTGGCCGACATGGCGCGACTGCAGACGGATGAGCTCTCCATTCCCGCGCGGCAACTCGTGCCACTGTTGCGCGACCTCGTGATCGGCAACGCGAGAGTGGACTCGTTGCGCCGGCGTCTGCTCGCGTGGGACCACGTGCTCGGACGCGAGAGCGTCGAGGCGGGCGTGTACGTGGCGTGGGAGACGCAGTTGCGTCGACTCACCTACGAGCAGATGGTGCGGCCAGCCGAACGCGCGCTCATGCGATCGGTCTCACTGCGCTCGGTGATCGGGTGGCTGCAGGCGCCGCCCGGCGATTTCGGGGCAGCACCGCTCGTGGCGCGCGACGCGCTGCTCTTGCGCGCGCTCGCTGAGGCGGAGGCGGGACTGCGCCGCCGGTTCGGCAGCGATGTGAGTGCGTGGAGCTACGGGCGCGACGGCTACCACTATGCGCTCATCAGACACCCGTTGAGCCGCGCGGTGAACGAGACCCTGCGCGCTCAGCTCGACGTAGGCCCGTTGCCGCGCGGCGGCTATGGGAACACGCTCAATGCCACCGGCAACAGCGACAACCAGACCGCGGGCGCCTCGTTCCGGATCGTGGTGGACGTGTCCAACTGGGACATGGCGCTCGCCACCAACTCTCCGGGCCAGGGGGGCGATCCAACTGGCGCGTGGTACCGCGACCTGTTCAAGGACTGGTCACAGGACCGCTTCTTCCCGTTGTTCTACTCGCGTCCGCGGGTGGAGTCGGTCGCGGCGGAGCGTGTGCTGCTCGAGCCGCGGCCGTAGGCTGGCTACCTCGCCGTCCCGGAGCACCGATGACTTGGTCCGGTCCGAGTGCGGAGGTTGGTTACTCCCCTAAGCGGCACTCATCCGTACACATGTTCACGAAATATTGATAGTTTGGAACTCACGTGTATACGTTGGGCGGATTTTCTATGCACATTGTCAATACACGTCTAAATAAGGGCCAGTTTCG
>JANOTB010000075.1:0-10259 GCA_031416115.1 Gemmatimonadota bacterium | reverse complement strand
GGCGAGGCGCTCGCGCGCGAGGTGCTCGACATCCTCAAGGGTGGCAAGTCGGACTTCAAGCCGATCTACGACGCCACGCGCCCCATCAAGGAGAAGATCGACACCATCGTGAAGAAGGTCTACGGTGGCGACGGCGCCGACTACAGCGCCAAGGCCGACCGTGCGATCGCGTACCTCGAGAGCATCGGCCTCGCCGAGACGCCGATCTGCATGGCGAAGACGCAGTACTCGCTCTCGGACGACGCCACGAAGCTCGGCCGTCCGACCGGCTTCCGCGTGACGGTGAACGATGTGTACCCGGTCGCTGGGGCCGGCTTTCTCGTCGCACAGTGCGGCGAGATCATGACCATGCCGGGCCTACCGAAGGCGCCGGCCGCCGAGAAGATGGCCATCCATCCGGACGGCTCCATCTCGGGCCTCTTCTAGGAGATCGCCATGCGCGTGCAGACCGTGAGTACCGACAAGGCCCCCGCAGCCATCGGCCCCTACAGCCAGGCGACGATCGCCGGTGGTTTCCTCTTCACCGCCGGCCAGATCCCGCTCGATCCATCCACGATGGAGATCGTCGCCGGCGATGTCGTGCCGCAGACCAAACAGGTCATGGCGAATCTCGCTGCCGTCCTCGCGAAGGCCGGCGTCACCTGGAACGACGTCGTGAAGACGACGGTATTCCTGCACGACATGGCCGACTTTCCTCGCTTCAACGAGGTCTACGCGGCGGCGCTCGGTGATGCCCGGCCAGCGCGATCGACCGTGCAGGTCGCCGCACTGCCGCGTGGCGTGAGTGTCGAAGTCGAGTTGATCGCGAAGCTTCCCTGATCGTCCCCCTTCCCCCTCACGTGACCAAAGACGACATCGTCCGCCTCACGCAGTACGCCCGCGGCGCCGGCTGAGCGTCAAAGATGGGTCCGGGTGACCTATTCGCCGCGCTCGCGCCGCTGCCGCGTGAAACCGATCCCCGTCTGCTCGTCGGTCGCGAGACCTTCGACGACGCGGGAGTCTTTCGGCTGTCTGACGATCTCGCGCTCGTCCAGACGGTCGACTTCTTCGCGCCGATCGTCGACGATCCGTATCGGTTCGGCCGGGTCGCGGCCGCGAACGCGCTCTCGGATGTCTATGCGATGGGTGGCGAACCGCTCACGGCGATGAACATCGTCGGCTTCCCCGACAAGAAGCTTCCGCTCTCGGTGCTCACCGAGATCCTGCGCGGCGGCCAGGACGCGGTGCACGAGGCGGGCGCGCGCATCGTCGGCGGGCACACGGTGATCGACGAGGAACTCAAGTACGGTCTCGCCGTCACCGGGCGCGTGCATCCCGACCGCATCCTCTCCAACGCCAATGCCACGCCGGGGGACGTGCTCCTGCTGACCAAGAGCATCGGCACCGGGATCCTCGCCACCGCGGGCAAGCAGGGCGCACTCGCGCCCGAACACGCCGAGGCGCTCTACGAGTCCATGCGCTCGCTCAACGCGGCCGCATCACGCGCGGCCGTCGAGCTCGGGGCGCGCTGCGCGACCGATGTCACGGGATTCGGACTGCTCGGCCACGCGATGCACATCGCGCGCGCGAGCGACGTGCGCATCGTCTTCGATGTGGCGAGCGTACCGTTGCTCCCCGGCACGCGCGACGCGTTGGCGGCAGGCTACCTGCCCGGCGGAGCGCGACGCAACGCCGACTGGGTGTCGCCTGATGTCGATTGGAACGACGTGGGCGATGACGTGCGTTCGCTGCTCACCGATCCGCAGACGTCCGGCGGCCTGCTGGTCGCGCTCGCGGCTGATCAGGTCGAGCAGTACCGGATCCGCGTCCCGGATGCGGTCGTAGTCGGCGTGGTCGAGCGGTTCCAGGGCGGAGTGCGCATCGCACTCGGCTGAGCGCCCCCGACGAGAGCGGGTGATGGTGGAGTGAGGGAGCGGATGGGGTCTGGTGGTCCCCGCGGTCTTCAAAACCGTAGCGGCCTGACTACGTCGGGCTGGGTGGGTTCGATTCCCACACGCTCCCGCCACCGCGTCGGGATTGCCGACGACCGATCGGACTCGCACCTTGCAGCGATGATCGCTCGGGTCGCGCTCCTCCTCGCGCTCGCGTCCGCCGCACTCAGTGCGCAGGCGGTTCGGGGACGCGTGCTGCAAGCGGACTCGGCCGGGCCGGCCTCAGGCGTCCTGATCGCCGTGAGCGACGCGCGAGGGACGGAGATCGCTCGCGCGGTGAGCAACGAGCGCGGCGAGTTCCTGCTTGCCCTGCCCGGAGCCGGTCGCTTCAACGTGCGCGCACTCCGCGTTGGCTATCGCCCCACCGCGGTGCCGCCCGTCAGCGTCGCGTCGGGCGACACGGCGTTCGTCCGCATCGTGCTCGCGCGCGACCTCGTGCGCCTTTCGGCCATCACCGTCCGTCGCTCCGACGACTGCCGAGCGCGCGACCAGGGTGGGGCGCGGGTCGCCGATGTCTGGGAGGAGGCTCGCAAGGCGCTGCTCGCGGCCCAGACGCCGCGTGCTGGCGGCACGCTCACTGCCGAATGGATCCAGTACGACCGACAGATCGACTCGACCGGCCGGCGGGTACTCGACCAGGTCGTGCACCTGTCCCGGAGCCCGAGCGATCAACCCTTCCGCAGTCGCGACGCTGCATTGCTCGCGCGCGACGGCTACGTCGTCGGAGACTCCACGGGCGTGAGCTACTTCGCGCCCGACGCCGATGTCCTGCTCTCCGAGTCGTTTGCGGCCACGCATTGTTTTCAGCTCGCCGAGGCCCCACCTGGGGAACCCGGACTGATCGGACTCGCATTCAGGCCCGTGGCCGCGGCGCTCCGCCGGCGCGACATCGTCGGCACGTTCTGGATCGATCGCGCGAGCGCGGAGCTGCGCGCCGTCGACTTTGCGTTCACTGGGCTGCCCGCTGCCGCGGAACGTGCCGATCCCGGCGGCCGCGTCGAGTTCACACCGCTCCCCGACGGCGCGTGGCTCGTGAGCCGATGGGAGATCCGGATGCCGGAGCTCGAACGCGTCCAAGCGAGCAGCATCGCCGGCCGCCAAGTGAGGGTCGTGGGCTCGAGCATTCGACTGCGCGGTGCGAAGGCCGTCGGCGGCGAGATCACACAGGTCGAGCGCGGGCGATCGGTGATCTATCGGGCACGCGGCAGTTCGCTCGCCGTCCGCTTGCTGCCGCAGGGAGGGGAGTCCCCAGCCGTGTCGGCCGGTACCCTCGTCCGGCTCGACGGCACCGACTACCAGGCGACGGCGGACTCCACGGGCATCGCGCTCTTCCCGCTCGTGCTCCCCGGGCGCTATCGCGTTGCCGTCGTACTCGCGGCGATCGGTTCCGATCCCTCAAGACTGCTGAGGCTCGATGCCGACGTCGGCGGCGACTCGCTCCGGACCGTCCAGTTGCGGCTCCCGACCCGCGGGCCGCTCGTGGACGCAGCCGGGCTCGGGCTCGTCTCAACGCCACGCCGACGCGTCGAAGTCGAGTTCACCATCACCGACACGCTCGCACACGCGCTCGGTGGCGCCGAGCTCATCGCGACCGATGCCGCGCGCACCGTGCACCGTCTGCGTTCCGATTCGCTGGGGAAGGCCGTGCTCACCGAGCTCCCCCTCGGTGAGATGCGCGTCGAGGCCCGCTTGCCCGGCTACTATCTCGCGATCGGCGTCGTTGAGGTGAAACCCGGTCGCACACCGGCACAGGTCCTGCTCGAACGGATCAGTGGAACCGTGCTCGAGGCCCTGCGCATCGAAGCGGTGGGCGACGAGACGGCGCGGTACAGTGCGTTCGAGTCGCGACGGCGTGCAGGTGTCGCCACCGCGTCGATCTCCCATGACGAGATCGCGAATCGGGGCGTGATCGATGCGTGGCAGATGCTGCGGAACGTCAGTGCCGTCGATCTGATCGAGGGCCCCGAGGGTGTCGTCCCGATCTCGCGGCGTGTTCAGACCATGGACCTTCGCGGCAAGCGCCCCTGCTACATGCGGCTCGCGATCGATGGCGTGCTGTTGCCCGAGTCACCAGTGAACCTCTCCCAGCGCATGCCTCCGGTGCCAGAGATCCACGGCATCGAGGTCTTCGCGGGCCCGGCGAGCATCCCGAGCGAGTACGTTGGTGACCAACGCGACATGGTGTGCGGGCTCATCGTCGTCTGGACCCGCTGACCGTTACCTTCCGCGCTGGTTTGGCTCGCTGCGGAACCTCCACACCATTCTCGGGTCGCACACGTCGATGCGCGCGCGTTCACTCCTTCCCGATGCCCCTCAACGCGACACCGGTCGTGCCGCACGCCGCATCGTGCGCCGATTCGTGTTCCGCATCGTGGCACTCGGGCTGGTGACGAGCGCCGCGCTCACGCCGCACCGCAGCGAAGCGCAGCAGCTCGACAGCGTCCGTGCCGGTATCCAGCGTCCCGTCCCTGCCGTACCCGATGCAGCCGAGTCGACGTCCCGTCGCCGACGCGCGGTCGTACCCGATTCACTCGGCCCGCCGATCACGCCGCGCCGGGCGTTTCTCCTCTCGCTGCTGGTGCCGGGGGCTGGGCAGGCAAAGCTCGACCGCGGCTACGCCGGCGGGATGTTCTTCCTCATCGAGATCTCCGCACTCGTCCTCGTGCATCGCTCGGCGGAGGACTACCGCATCGCGCGCCGCTTCTCCGGCGACTCGATCCCGCTACGGTACAACGTGAATGCGATCACGGGGCTGCCCGTGCTTGGTTCCGACAGCAAGCCGCAGGTGGCTGCGTGGAGTGTACCGCGCTACGACGACGCCTATGTGCGAACGCGACGCCTGCACTACGAGGACTGGCTCGCGGTGATGATCTTCAACCATCTCTTCGCCGGCGCCGATGCCTTCGTCGCGGCGCAACTCTGGGACCTGCCCGCCAAAGTCGCCGTGCGCCAATCGCCCGGCGGCACGCTGGTGCAGGCGAGCCTGTCGTTCCGCTAAGGAGCCCGTTCGAGCGCCCCTTCCACAGCGCTGCCGTCGGTGCTCCAACGGCGCAGCTCCACGCGCTCCGGCACGATCCGCAAGAACCGCGGCGCGTCCATGAACGCTCCCGGGTTCGCGAACGTCCCCTTTCCGACGCGCTCCAACGTATTCACGTGCGAGTGCCCGAAGATCAGGAGTTCCGGTGCCCCCGGAGCGCCGAGGCGCTCGTGCGCGACGCGTCTCAGTCCTTCGCCGCCGTCGCGCGGCCGCATGTTCCGGCTCGTGTGCGAACTCCGCAGCGCGATCCAGGTCCCGACATCCGGATGAATCCAGCGGAAGAGCTTCACGCACCATGGGTGCCGCAGCACCGTGCGCAGCCGGCGGTAGGGCGCATCCTCCTTGTCGCGCAGACCGTCGCCGTGCTCGATCAGCGTGTCCCAGCCCCCCGCCTGGCCGCGCCAAGGCCCAACGTGGTAGTCGAGGCCGAGGTCGTCGCGCAGGACCTCGCCGCCCCAACAATCGTGATTGCCGGCGATCCAGAGCACGGGGATCCCGCTCTCGCGGATCCGGGCGAGTTCGCCGAGCACGCGCACGCCGGCGCGCGGCACCGCATGCCGCCATTCGAACCAGAAGTCGAACAGGTCCCCGTTGATCACGAGCGAGCGCGCATCGCCGGGCAGGGATCGCAGCAACCCGAGCAGGTCGCGCTCCACGTCGGAGGGCGCGGCACCTATGTGGGCGTCGGAGAGTACATAGCAGGGAGCGGGGAGCATCGCAGAATGGTACCGTGCTCCCTCACCCTTTACAAAGGGCGTCCGCGCCCGGTAGACTCGCCCCGATGATGACGGCATCCGAAGTGCGCGTGCGGTACGCCGAGACCGACCAGATGGGTGTCGCGTATCACGCGAACTACCTCGTCTGGTGTGAGGTCGGGCGCACCGACTTCATCCGACACCTCGGCGTCACCTACGCCGAGATGGAACGGCAGGGTGTGCGTCTCGCGGTCGCCGATGCGCAGCTGCGCTACCACGCGAGCGCCAGGTACGATGACCTCGTGCGAGTTGAGACGCGGCTCACGTCGCTGCAGTCGCGCAGCGTCACGTTCGGCTACGAACTCCTGCGCGTCGCCGAACCGGGCGCGGCGCCAGGTGTGCGGCTCGCCACCGCGTCGACGATGCTGATCTCGATCTCTCCCGACGGCAGGCCGGTCGCGATGCCACAGCATTTCCGGCAACTGCTCGCTGGCGGACTTGCCGGAGCGGATTGACCCATGACCCACGTCCGATGAGACTTCCTTCTGTCATGCGGCTCTTCCACGGCGGACTGACCGCCTTCGCATTGTTGCTCCTGCTTCCGCTCTCCGGCTGCCTCTACGGCTTCGCGGGTGGCGGACTGCCGCCGCATGTGCGGACCGTCGCCGTGCTGCCCATGGACAACGAGACGTCCTCTCCCGAGCTGCCGCTCGAGCTGCAGGACGCACTGAGGTTGGGCCTGCTGTCGCGCCTGGGGTTGCGCGATGCGCCAGAGGAGCGGGCCAACGCGGTCGTCCGTGGCAAGATCACCCGTTTCGATCTCGACATGGCCGCCGGCTTCTCGGCGAACCCGAGTCAGGCGACGTCGGCACGTCGTCGACTGCGTGTCTATGTGGACATCGAGATCGTCGATCAGGTGACTGGGAAGGTCCTCTGGACCCGCACAGGCATCCAGGCCGAGGGTGAGTATGCGGATCGCGGCGAGGCCCAGGGCCGCAAGCAGGCGATCGACCGCATCGTCAATGACGTGATCGAAGGAGCGCAGTCCCAATGGTGAGAACAAGAGCTGGGAAGGGAGCGCTCGGCAGCATCCTCACCGTCGTCTTCCTCGGTGCGTTCGCGTATTTCGGATCGCACATCGGGAACAAATACTGGAGCTTCTACCAGTATCAGGACCGGATGCGTCAGGAAGCCAGGTTCGCCGCGCATCGCAGCGACATCCTGATCATGAAGCGGTTGCAGATCTACGCCGACTCGCTCGGTCTTCCTGAGGCGGCGCGCAAGGTCACAGTACGTCGGAGGTCCGGGACGATCAACATCTGGGCGGAGTACTACGACATCATCGAGTTCCCGGGCTTCGTCCGAGAGGTCCACTTCCATCCGGAAGTGGTGGCGACCTTCTGAGCGCGCCACTCGATCCGCGACTCAAGGTCATGTCACGCGGCGACGCGTCGCGCTGGCGACGGTCCCAGAGCGGTTCCGTCGTCTTCACCAATGGCGTCTTCGACCTGCTGCACCCCGGACACATCGACGTGCTCACGGGAGCGCGAGCCCAAGGCGATGTACTCGTCGTGGGCGTGAACAGCGACGCCTCGGTGCGTCGGCTCGGAAAGGGTCCGGACCGCCCCGTGCGCTCCGAGGCCGAGCGCGCCTACGTGCTCGCCGGTCTCGCCGCCGTCGATGCCGTGGTCGTGTTCGATGAGGACACCCCGCTCGACCTCGTCACCGCGCTCGGGCCCGACGTCCTCGTGAAGGGCGGCGACTACGCCCCCGACACCGTGGTCGGCGCGGACATCGTCCGTGCGCGCGGAGGCCGCGTGGTCATCATTCCGTTGACCCCTGGCCAATCCACGACAACAATCATCCAACGACTCCGTGCCTGACGCCAAAGCCCATATCCGCCCCGCCGGTCGTGCGACGCACGCGCTACGCGAGATCGCACTCGCGCGCGGCGCCGTGCCGAACGCGGAGGGATCGTGTCTCGTCGCCTTCGGCAACACGCGGGTCCTCTGCGCCGTGAGCGTGGAGGACGGTGTGCCGGGATGGAAGAAGGGCAGGGGCGAGGGATGGCTCACCGCTGAGTACGCGATGCTCCCCCGCGCGACCCATACGCGCACCCAGCGCGAACGCGGACAAGTCGGCGGCCGCACGCAGGAGATCCAACGGCTGATCGGTCGCAGCGTGCGCGCCATGCTCGACGACTTCAAGTGGGGTGAGTTCACGCTCAAAGTGGACTGTGACGTGCTCCAAGCCGACGGTGGCACGCGCACGGCAGCGATCACCGGTGCGGCGGTCGCCGTCTGCGATGCCTTCGATTGGATGGTCGCGACCAAGCGACTCAAGGTCTCGCCCGTCAAGCGTCGTGTCGCCGCGGTGAGCGTGGGTGTGGTCGATGGCACAGCGGTGTTGGATCTCGAGTACGAGGAGGACGTCCGCGCCGAGGTCGACGCCAACGTCGTGATGAGCAGCGAGGGGCGCTTCGTGGAGGTGCAGGGCACGGGCGAGAACGGCACGTTCGCGCGCGCGGAGCTCGACCGGTTGCTCGATCTCGCGGGCGAGGGGATTCGCGCGCTCGACGCCGCGCAACGCGTGGCGCTCGGCATCGCCTGACGTGCGAGCGGTGCCGGGCGTACGACCGGCCCGCGTGGTGCTCGCGACACGCAACCCGGGCAAGCTCCGAGAGTTGAGCGCGATGTTCGCCGAGGCGGGCATCACGCTCGACGAACTGTCGGCGGTGGGACTCGGCGACGAGGATCCGTCCGAGGCCGACCTCGAGGTGTTCGACACGTTCGAGGAGAATGCGCGCGCCAAGGCACGGTGGTTCGCGTCGAAACGCCCTGGGACCTTCGTGGTAGCCGACGACTCCGGACTCGAAGTCGACGCACTCGGTGGCGCACCCGGAGTGCGAAGCAAGCGCTGGTCGAGTAGTGGAGCGAGCGGCTCGATGCTGGAGGCGGCGAACAATACGCACCTGCTTGCGGCACTCCGTGGTGTTGCCGCGCGTACCGCCACGTACGTGTGCGTGGTGGTGTGCACCGACGGCGTGCAGGAGTGGAGCGCACGCGGCGAGTGTCGCGGGCGGATCCTGACGACGCCACGGGGCGCGGGCGGGTTCGGCTACGACCCGCTCTTCTGGAGTGACGATCTTGAGCGCACCTTTGCTCAGGCGACACGCGACGAGAAAGCTGGTGTGAGTCATCGCGGCCGTGCGTTCAACGCGTTGCTGCGACTGCTCCGCACTCAGGCAGCGCCAGGGTGAGCGCCAGGGTGAGCGCCAGCGTGAGCGCCAGCGTGAGCGCCAGTGTGAGCGCCCGCAATCGCGCCGATTGTCGACTCGCAGTTGACCGCACGCGATCATCCGACTAGAGTTCCATCGGTTCACGGGGCGTAGCGTAGCCCGGTATCGCGCCTGCTTTGGGAGCAGGAGGTCGCCGGTTCGAATCCGGCCGCCCCGATTCGGTCGCGAGAGGTCGAGTGCAGGAGTGACACGGCAATGTTTGAAGCGCCAGTAGCTCAGGTGGATAGAGCAACAGCCTTCTAAGCTGTGGGTCGGGGGTTCGAGTCCCTCCTGGCGCGCCTCACGTGGTTCGATTGTACAGCGCGCCCTTAGCTCAATTGGCAGAGCAAGTGACTCTTAATCACTAGGTTGAAGGTTCGATTCCTTCAGGGCGCATGAACGACGAAGGGCCCCGGCCGACGCCGGGGCCCTTCGTCGTTCTACGAGTGATGCGCGGATGGTGCGAGTACGGCGTGTGTGGTTGCGCGTGGGCTCGTCGTTTCATGAGCACGAGTCATGAGCGCGAGTCAGCGCCGCCGATGCGTGCAACTGCATCTTGGTTGTAGTGTGCGCGGCGCGTCGAGCGAAATGGTCAGAGATCGGTTCGCGAGTTGCGTGACTGGCGCTGGTGGTTGGATGCGCGCGCGGGATCAGCTGTCGATCACTGATCCCCGATCACTATCCCCCCTTGCGTGAGCGATTTCCATCCGCTATTGTTCGCGTCCTTCCCCTAGACGGGGCGGGACACGAGTTGGTCGTAAGGGAGCGGTAGCGCTCTCGCGTGAAACGGGGCAAGAAAGTTGTAACGACCCCTTGACGTCGGCTGATTTGTGTGGTATTCTTGGAGGCTGGCGCGGAAACGCTGCCGAGCAAACGAACGCTGATTGAAAATCGAGTTGAGAGAGATATCGCAAAGTGTGCGAGGCGAACTCATTGATCCTTGTCCCGTTCGGGGGCGAGGGGAGAGTTTAGACCTGAACATATATTTTGTGATTCCGAATAACGCTGTCATGCGTGACAGCGTGACAGCGATTCGGGAGAGCCTATTGGATTCTCTATTGGAGAGTTTGATCCTGGCTCAGGACGAACGCTGGCGGCGTGCTTAACACATGCAAGTCAAGGGGGCTCAGCAATGGGCAACCGGCGAACGGGTGCGTAACACGTGAGCAAGCTTCCGATTTGTGGGGGATAGCCGGCCCAACGGCCGGGTAATACCGCATACGTTCACTGGACGGCATCGTCTGGTGAGGAAACCTCCGGGGCAAATCGAGGCGCTCGCGGCCTATCAGCTAGTTGGCGGGGTAATGGCCCACCAAGGC
>JANOTB010000074.1:0-3338 GCA_031416115.1 Gemmatimonadota bacterium | reverse complement strand
CGAGCTGCGCAAGACTCTCGGTGCGGGCGAGTCGGCGTGCTTGGCGATGGCAAAGGTCGAGGGGTGTCTGGTGGCGTCGTCTGCTGTCCATTCGCGCAGGGATCATTTCCGTGATCGAGGCGGACGCAGCCAAAGAGATACTTGCCGCGAACCGGTTTGCGATGTCTTTCGGCAGCTTCAGTGAGTTGCTCGAGGGTTGACGGTGCCGAGCGCGCGGAGTGTTTCAGAGAGTCTGATGGACTGATCCGGCTAGCTCGCGGCCGCCTTCTGCTTGTGCAGGCAATGCGGAAAGTTCGTGCACCCAAAGAACGCCCCATGCGGCCCGCTCCGCGGCACGAGCCGCCCGTCCCGGCATTCCGGACAAGCCGGTCGCTTCGACTCAGCCCGGAGGTCGACCACCTCCACCCACCGACCATACTCGCTCCCACTCAACTCGCGGGTGAAAGGCGAATCAGGCGCGTCCGTGGCAATGATGACCGCCCGCCGCCGTGCCCGGGTCAGCGCCACGTAGAGCAGCCGACGCTCCTCGGCGTCAGGGTAAGCATCGCTCTCCCCGAGGATCAGCTGCATGAGCGGATCGTCCTGAACGCCCGACGGGAACCCGCGCGTCCCACCTTTCATGTTCAGCAGGATCACCACATCCGCTTCGGCTCCCTTGGCGCGGTGGATGGTGCTGAAGGTGATGCCCAGCTCGGGGTGCTGGCGCTGGAGAGCGACCAAGGTCGCCGGTTCGTCGTTCCGGTAGCGCCCGAGCAGCAGGACGCTCGTCCGCCCGCCGGTCGCCCGTGCGTCGCCCTGCGCGAGGTCCATCGCGCGCCGCAGGCCGGTGGCGGCCGCGGCAGCATCGGTACGGATGAGGGTGATCGGCCTCTCGACGTCAGAGGGACGCCCTCGCACCGTCTTGCGGATCTGCCCTGGGTTCTTGAGCACGAACCGCCCCGACGCATCGGCGAGGGCCGCCGAGAAGCGGTGGGTGAGGGAGAGGGGCAGGCGGCCGAGGAGACCGCCAATGGCGATGATGATGTCGCATGCAGTGGACACACTCGCCGCGTCGCGTTCCTTCAGCGACGATCAATGGTTGCATCGGTATGCGTGTCGTCCGCTAGAGCTGTTTGAGGCAACGGGTCACATGTGCGACGATCGGTTCCATCAACCGGGAGACGATCGCGCGCGCCTTGGTGTCGTTGCGGTGCGCCGCGATCACCCGATCAATCGCTGACGGAATGCGTTCGCCCAGTTCGACGATGCGCTCGAGCAGCGCGTTCGTTGGGAGCTCGACTGCCTTGGCTACGGTTCGCCAGTGCTTGGCGGTGATCCTTGCCACGTGGCGTTCACCGGTGACGGCCATTGCGAGCGTGGCGCCGTCCGGCATCAGCGACGGATACGGCAGCACCGTGATCACGTCGTAGAGGGGGGCGAGTCGGTGGGTCGGACCGGCGGCGTGTAAGATGGAGTAGTTCTTGGCGTGGCCATCTGGGGCGGCGATGAACCAGTTGAAGACATTGGCTTCTACGAATCGTGCGAGATCCAATATGGAATTCGTCGAGTGGCGCGCGAGGATGGCGGCCACATCGGTCAAGCCGGGTCCGCCATCGGATTCATATTTGCGCGTGGGCTGGATCGCGAGCGCCTGGCACATGTCTTCCTGATGCACGCGCGAGACTATCCCTTCGGTACGAACACGGTCGTAGCGTTCCACCACGATGGCGACCTCCTCACCAAAGTGCTGCACGGTGGACAGTGCAGCCGGAAGTCCGAGTTCGCGGGCGAGGTGCAAACAGGCGTGCTCGTTGTACGCCAGATCGGCGAGATCGAGCACCGGCGGCTTGAGAATGTGCGTGCTCGGTACACGCCCTTTCGGAACGCCCCATTTCCCGTCCGCGTGGTACAGCGTGGTTTTAGGCTGCGCCCCGGCGAGACTGAATTGCCCCTGCTCGCTGGTACGTCGACCGGCCGCAGGATTCTTCCTGAGCGCGGTGAGTAGCTGGGCGATCTCTCCGGGAGAGAGCCATTCGACCAACCGTTGCTGATCGGCCTTGGTGGCTGCGCCGATCGTGTCGTTGACGCGGTCTGGAGGGACGAGTTGGACGGCACCCGCGCAGTCTTCGCCCACGTGTGCCAGTAGCGCGGTGACATCGGTGCGGGAGATTCCGTGCTGCCGCGCCCAGAAGTTGATGACGCGAGGGTCGTCGGGGAGCAACCCCCACAGGAACGACGACGTGGCGGCGTGACCATGCTCCTCAGCGCGCAGCGGCAGGGACAGCGACAACGGAAACGCGCTGGGTCGTGTACGCCAGGCAGGCTCGTACCCAAAGGCGAGTCGCCGACTGGCCGACCGATACACGTGTCCGGCGAGCGTTCCGTGCAGCAGCACGGCGAGCACGGGACGGGACGATGCGGTGAGACGACGGCGCTCAGGCATGGGAGACCAACGTGACGCCACTGGTCGTCACGGTTCTCGCCGTTGCGGTTTGGGCATCGGCACACGTCCCGTGGTGGTGTCCCCGGGCCAGCCAGCAACATTCGACGGTGCCGCATGTGTGAGCGTGGCGTGAGCGATCACGCTGTCGAGGGTGGCGCCGGCGATGAGTGCATGCGCGCGCCGCGTCTTCGGCGGTGTCGCACGCTCGCCCGGAGTACCGACCGACAACTTGTGGGATGGGGCGATGTTGATAGCCAACCCAAGTGCCTGAATGGCCTTGAGGGCCAGCCCCAGCTCCGCGCTTGGCTTTCCTTTCTCGAACGCGGCTACCCAAAACCGGCTGGCACCGATGCGCTCGGCCAGTTGGGTTTGTGTGAGGCCGGCCGCCTCACGGCGTTCGCGTACGAGTGCGCCGACAACTGCGGGGTTGATGGGCTTGGTCATGGCGGGAGTGGTCGTGCGTTAACCCCGGAGTATGTTGACGTACGTTATCATAGTGCACGTGTTGGCGTTCGTCAACATGCGATTGGAGTTGACGGACGACAACATTCCGGCGTCAGTCAGGCGCTACCCGGTTGTCACGGCCGCTCGACGGTCGAACTCCGCCCACGCCACGGCATAGTCGTGCTCACGGTCCGCGGTGCCAAACGGGGCCACCACCGCGAGGGAAGCGGCGCCCTGACCTCTCCGACGCTGACCAGTCCCTGGTGCGGCTCACGCTCCATGGTGAGGTGGGGGATCCGAGCTTCGTCCGCGCCCTCGGTGACGCGGCTCGTCGAGATGGGGGCTATCGAACGGATCGGACGTGGAAGGCAATCCCGCCTGCTGCTCTCGCGCCGCTTCTATTCCAGAACCGGCAAGCGCGGCGAGTACACGCGGCGGCGCGGCCTCGATCGGGAGACCAATAAGGCGTTGC
>JANOTB010000073.1:0-2596 GCA_031416115.1 Gemmatimonadota bacterium | reverse complement strand
GCGCCGGAATGCCCTCTTTTCGTCCGACGCCACCAGACACCCCTCGACCTTTGCCATCGCCAAGCACGCCGACTCGCCCGCACCGAGAGTCTTGCGCAGCTCGACGAACAACGTCAGGCCGTCAACGGACTCAAGGCGCCGGACGGTCAAGTATCCTTCTGCAAGTGCGCGGTCCAGCTGCTCGCGCTGCTGCCCTCCGGTGACCTCGTCGCGCACCTCCTCGGGCAAGATGAACTCATGGCCAGGGAGATCGCGCAGCAGCGTCATCCCGTTCGCCGTGGCGAGATTGATGATCACGTTCGCGTCGGTGATGACGATACGCATCGAGGCACCAACTCACGCCTGATGGGTCAACGCTTCGCCCGACAGTCCCGTCGATTCAAGCAGGCGCTCGAGCTTCGAGTCCTCCAGGTCGGCGAGGTGCGCAAGTTCGCCCAGCTTCGAACGCGAGATCTTTCCGCGTCGATAGACCTCTAGTGCTAAGCTGACGAATCTCTGCGCAAAGACGTCGCGCGGCCGAGAGTCTTCGGCCTCTGCTGGCGACGCCATCGAGAGCAGCTCTTGGATCTCACGTGCACGACGCGTGTCGTCCTCAGTCCGTAGCCGTGCGAGGTCCGTCTCGTTGATGATCTTCAGGTTGCGGAGGCGATAGATCATCGCGGCCGGACTCGTCCCGAACTGGCTCGCGAGCTGCAGCACGTCGTAGTACTGAATGTCCTGAGAACCCGGCTCTGCCCTGCTCTCGACAGAGAGCGCCTGTTCCTCGTCGAAAACCGCCGCCGCCTGCCGCGAGGGCCGGCCCTTCCCAAGCAATGCCACCGAATCGAACACTCCTTCCTGAGGCATCAACCACGCGGCGGCGAACGCATTTGCGCGCACCTCGCGAAGCTCATTCCGCTCCGAACTCCGGCTGACACGCCCTCTGGTGTCGCGGTCAAGGACGACGTGACAGTACTCGTGAGCGAATGAGAACCGATGGCGATTCGCGTGGTGCGATTCGTTGACCGCAACGAGCGCGGAAGTCGCATCGGTGGCGATCGTCAGGCCGGATATGTCATTGGGTAGCTCGACGAAGGCCGTCCGAACGCCCTGCGAATCGAGGAGCCGCACCAGATCGCCGAGGGGTGCCTTCCCGAGCCCGAGCCGCTGGCGTTCCGCCTCCGCCGCGCGTTCGCCCTGAACGATCGCATCCCAGCGGGTTCGGGGTGGGGCGACCGCGTAGGTCGCACCCAGCATCGCTGACCTCTCAAGCTCGGCGAGGCGCTCCAGGTTCTGCAGCTCTCTCGCGAGGGCCAGGAAGTGCCGCAGCGCTGAAACGACTGCTCCGCCCTCAAGCGCTGCCGGCTCGGCTCGAAAGAGGGCATTGAGCACATCGTCCTCGCGAAACTCGTCCGCTAGGAACTCCGCCATATCGCGCCCCACGAGGAACGCGATTCGTTCGAGTTCGAGGCTGGAGACGCCGCGACGCCCAGCCTCGATCTCGGCAACGGCCGATCTCGGGATCCCGAGATCCTTGGCTAGATCCGCCTGAGTAAGGTGGGCGGCATCGCGCGCGGATCGGATTCGCTCGGCGAGTTCGGTCTTGGACGTGGCCATAATGTCTTCCGGCTGGGACCGGGTGTGCTTCGGGTGACAGGTAGCTTCTCAATCTTGCACGAATGTCTACGCATTGTCAAGAAGTGGCGCGCGTGTTGTGTTTTCGGGCGCCTAGTACTGGCACTACGATACAGACAGTGGCAGGTAGCGGATTGTATGAGAAGCACAAGAACCGGTGATCGGGGCGCACTGGCCGGACAGTAGCGGCGCCCGTCATCGCCCAAAGACATCGCCGATCAGTAGTGTCCGGTTTATTTGCCGGTGGTCGGTCGTAAAGTCAATGGTGATGGCGAGTTCCACGATTTCAAGGGTGTCCACGATTTGAAATTGGCCGCCCCAGGTGGCAATGCTCCGGGCTGTGCACTACCCGGAGTGACGCATGCACGTGGGCAAGACGTTGTTCGCGCAAGTCATGGAGTTCGTGCCATGGAAGACCTTCGGACGCATTATCGAGCGGCACCACGGCGATGCAGGAGTGCGCACGCTCGGCTGCGCCGATGTGTTTCGCATCTTGGCCTTCGCCCAGCTCACGTGGCGCGAGTCGCTGCGCGACATCGAAGTCTGCTTGGCCGCGAATCAAACGAAGCTGTTCCACATGGGACTGCAGACGCCGCCGGCGCGCGCGACGCTGGCCGATGCGCTGAACGTGCGCGACTGGCGCATCTACCACGCGTTGGCGCAGCGGCTGATCGCCCGCGCCCGCGTGGTGTATGCCGACGCGCCGTCGGTGCTGGACCTCGACGCGACCGTCTATGCGCTGGACGCCACCACCATCGATCTGTGCCTGAGCCTCTTCCCCTGGGCCCCATTTCGCTCCACCAAGGCCGCGATCAAGCTGCACACGTTGCTCGATCTGCGCGGCGCGATCCCCGCGTTCATTCACATCAGCGATGGCAAACTGCACGAAGTGAATGTGCTGGACATTTTGCCTGTAGAAGCGGGGGCCTTCTACGTGATGGATCGCGGCTACCTGGACTACGAGCGCTTGTACGCAATCCAT
>JANOTB010000072.1:0-16068 GCA_031416115.1 Gemmatimonadota bacterium | reverse complement strand
CCGTCGGGTCCATTCGTGTTCCCGTCCGGTGTGACGATCTACCGCGTGACGGACGGCCGCGTGGACGACGGGACGTTCGTGCCGCTCGTGCCGTAGTCGACGATCACCGCAACGGCTTGGGCTTCTTCGTCGGCACGGTCGGCAGCGGTGCGCTCGGAGCTCCCTGGAACCGACCGAGACGGTCGAGGATGTAGATCGGTCCCCGGAGCACGTCATCCTTGAGCTCGATCGACACGTCCCCGACGTCGCCTTCGGCGCGGAGCGATGTGGTCACGAAGAACGCGTCGGCAGCGCCGCTGTTCACCACGTAGCCGAGGTCCTGCAAGGACGCGATCGTGAGCGCGCTCAGAGGGTTGGCTCCGCCGTTGAGGAACCCGGTCATCAGCTCGCTCTGTAGCACGGTCTCGCGCCAATGCGAGTTGCGCGTTCCAGCGAAGCTCCTGTTGGGTTCGTCAATTCGATTCTCGACTGGGACCTTGATGCCGCTGAGGTACGTCGAGCCACCGACCGTATTGAAGGCGGCGATGGCGAGCGGCCCGTTGAAGTGCGTGTCGTTCGCGACCGTCGCGGTCGACGGATTGACCAGGAACCCCTTGTTGCCCCAGATGGTGCCGATGCCGAGGACGTGCCCCATTTCGTGGAGGATCACGTTCCCGAAGTTGCCTGCCAGCTCGAGATTGGCCAGGTCCGCAGTGTCGAACCGCATGCTACCGGCCGCAGGAATGAACGAGGGACTCGCGCGCGTCGCGCAAGGGCCGGCCGAGCCGAGTATCTGTCCGACGCCGTCGATCAGTTCGAGCCGCACGAAGATGATGACGTCGTCGATGGTCTCGTTGATCACCGAAGGCGAGCCGCATGCACCGGGGACGCCGGTCGAGTTGATCGGCTGCGCGGGGAGGTCGCCCGTGATGACGCTCTCCCAACGGGCTGCCGCGTTGCTGAACGTCTGCAACTGGCTGCCGGTGGGTACGGAGATGAAGCGGAGCCCGATATCGAAGCCCGTCCCTGCGACCTTGCCGGTCGCCGAGAACACGACGGGGTTGCCGATCGGATTGCTGCCGGTGACGGTGGCCGAGAGCACATTCGCCCCCGCCGCGAGCGTCCACGCACCGACGGTCGCGATGCCGCTCGCATTCGTCACGGCAGTCGCACCGCTCGCGGAGCCGACGCCCGGCACCGTAGCGAACTCGACCGTGATGCCGGCGACCGGTTGGTCAGCCTCGTCCGTGATGCGTACGGACGGCGCGACGGAGGTGGTGCCGCCCGGCGCGGCGAGTTGGCCATTGCCGGTATTGAGCGCGACGGTGGAGGGGACGCCGAGCAGCGCGGTCCGCACGAGGAGTGTGTAGTTGCCGGCCTGTCCCGAAGAGAAGGTGCGCGCACGCAGCAGATAGCTGCCCGCCGGGAGCGTGATCGCGATCCGCGAGTTTTGGAGGACGCCCGACTGGATGTCATCGTTCTCTGCGATCAGCGCCTGCGTCGCAAAGTCGTACACCCAGAGCCACGCGTCGAAGTCGCCGGAGTTCATCTCCATGATCATCGACGTGCTCGCGACGAGATCGAGCCGGTAGAACTCGAAGTTCTGCAGTCCCGGGGCGGGCATCTGGCAGTCGGTCGCACTGATGGTACTTGCCCTGATCACACCGAGCGTGAGCGGCGTGGCACCGGCAGGCGTGCACGGATCCGGCGTCGCGGTCGCCGTGAACAGGATCGGCGCGAGCCCGGCGAACACCGCCTGCATGCTGTTGGTCCCGAGCGGAGCGCCGAGCGTCCACGAACCCACGGTCGCGATGCCGCTCGCATTGGTGACGGAAACCGCGCCAGTGAGCGATCCGCCGCCGCTGAGCACGCTCCAGGTGACGGCCGCCTCGGCCACGCCGTTGCCGAGGACGTCGCGGACCTGTACGGCGGGGTTGATCGCGACGGCACTGCCGAACTTGGCGAACTGCCCGTCGGCGCTGCTCCCGGGCGCGACGACCATCGACACGGGAGGGCCAGCGAGCGGGGTCGCGGTGAAGACGGTCACGTTCGTAGTCCCAGCGACCGCCGCACTCACGCGCTGCAACGCGGCGGTGCTCGAGCCGAGCGTCCACCGAGTGGAGGCGAGACCGCCAGCATCGCTATTCACCGTGGTGATGGTGATCGAACCGCCACCGGAGGTCACCGCGAAGGTGACGGGCTGAGCGGCCATCGCATTGCCGAGGCGGTCCTCGATCCGCACCTGAAGCGAGGTCGCGAGCTGTGTCTGGATGCCGCCCGTCTGCGAATTGCCGGACACGACGACCGGTGCGAGGGGTACCTGCACGACTGTCACCTGCAGTGACGCGGTCTTGCCCGCGACCGACGCGGTGATCGTCGCGGTGCCGTTGGTGACCGCGGTGACGACGGCTGCAGGCGAGACGGTGGCGACGCTCGAGGCGTTCGAAGACCAGGTGAGTCCCGCGCTGCTCATGGGCGCGCCACGCTGGTCGAGCACGGTCGCCGTGATCGTCTGGACGGCACCGACCGCGTCGAGCGCCACGACGCCCGGATTGAGCTGCACGGCGCTGGCCTTGGGCGGCTCGGTCGTGCTCGTGCACGACCCCACGCCCAAGAGGAGCGCGACGGCGAGCAGCACGGGAACCAGCGGACGGGAGCGCATCAGGGCAAGCTCGGCGATAAAAGTGGAACGCAGCAGGGCGGGCAAAGTCTTGATCTGTATGCGAGAATTACGGGGCGGTACACCGCGCGGTCAACCGGACGTGGCACTCTGTGCTACCCGATTGTACCGAGGCAGATGGAACTTCGCAGTGTTCGCGTGGTCATGACTGTGCTCTGCCTCACGTTACCCTTGGCTCCGCACCGCTGTGACTTCCGGTACGGGGCGCCGGCAGGCAAGTTCCTCCAATGGACCATTCCGAGCTGCTCGACCTGGTCGCCTGCACGGAGCGAGCGACCGCGCACCTGACGCCACCCGCGCACGTCTTCACACCCGACGAGCTCGAGAGCGTCCCGATCGCGCGCGCCTGGACGATCCCGGCATCGTGGTACACGGGCCCGCAGTTCCACGGCATCGACCTCGAGGCGATCTTCGAGCGCACCTGGCAATGTGTGGGTGACCTCGCCACGCTCACCGAGCCGGGGTGCTTCGTGACGGCACAGGTGGGCCACGCGCCGGTGCTCGTGCTGCGCGACAAGGACGCTGCCTTGCGCGCCTTTCACAACGTCTGCCGCCACCGTGGTGGGCCATTGGCGACCGCTGCCTCCGGCTGCGTGAGGGCCCTCACCTGTCAGTACCACGGGTGGACCTACTTGCTCGACGGGTCCCTGCGTGGCGTGCCCCGCTGGGATCGCGTGGACCTGTTCGACAAGAAGGACTACGGGCTCGTGCCGATCCGCGTGGAGACGTGGCAGGGACAGGTCTTCGTGAATCTCGACGCCGACGCGGCACCGCTCGCTGCGACCATGAGTGGGATCGCCGAACGGTTCGCGCCGCTGCGCATCGACGGCCTGACCCTGATGAAGCGGATCGACTACGAGGTCGGCTGCAACTGGAAGGTCTACGTCGACAACTTCCTCGAGGGCTACCACGTCCCGTACGTGCATCCCGAGCTCATGAAGCTGTACGACTTCCGTCGCTACACGACCGAGCTCGCGGGACCATACTCGCTGCAGTGGTCGCCGATCGAACCGGGCGATGCACCGTATGACATCCGCCCCGGCGATCGCGCCTACTATTACTTCGTCTTCCCGAACTACATGATGAACATCCTCCCGGGGCGCGTGCAAACGAATGTCGTCGTGCCGATCGGGCCGGACCGCTGCCGCGTGGAGTTCCGGTTCTATTACCGCGACGCCACGGGCGAGGCCGCCGGACGGGCGATCGCCGACGACCTCGACTACAGCGACCGCATTCAGCGCGAGGATATGGACATCTGCGCGCTCGTGCAACGTGGGCTCGGCTCACCGGCCTATGATCGCGGGCGCTTCTCGGTGGACGCCGAACAGGGTGTGCACCACTTCCAAGAGCAGTTGCGCGATTCGTACAGGGCCTGGAGCACGCGGGCCGCACTTCCCTCCTCTCACTGACGCGTACCGTGACCATTCGATCGATCTCTCGCCTGCCCCTGCTGCTCGTCGCACTCCTGAGCGCCGCCTGCGCGACCGAGGGCCCCTCGCGTGCGGAGCGCGCGCGCTGGGACGCGCAGGCCGCGCGCGTCACGATCACCCGCGACGACTGGGGGATCCCGCATGTGCGCGGCACCACCGACGCCGATGCGGTGTTCGGGATGGTCTACGCCCAAGCGGAGGATGACTTCAACCGCATCGAGGTGAACTACCTCACCGCCTTGGGGCGCATGGCCGAAGCCGAGGGCAAGGCAGCGATCTGGGGAGACCTGCGGATGCGGCTCTTCATCGATCCCGACACGCTGCGCGTGCAGTATGCCGCGAGCCCGGAGTGGCTGAGGACGCTGATGGACGCGTGGGCGGACGGGCTCAACCACTTCCTCGTCACGCATCCCGACGTGAAGCCGCGCGTGCTCACGCGCTTCGAGCCCTGGATGGCGCTCGCGTTCAGCGAGGGGAGCATCGGTGGCGACATCGAACGCGTCTCGTTGCCGGAGCTCGAGGCGCTCTATGACAGTCCCGACACCGCGAGCGCGTCGGCCGGTCGCGTGCACCTCGATGTCGCGCGGGCCGCGCCGCCGAGCGGGCTGGTCGAGCCGGGCGGATCGAACGGCTTCGCCATCGGTCCGTCGCGCAGTGCCTCAGGCAAGGCGCTGCTCCTGATCAACCCGCACACCTCGTTCTTCTTCCGCGAAGAACTCCAGATGACGAGCGATGAAGGGCTGAACGCCTACGGCGCGGTGACGTGGGGGCAGTTCTTCGTGTACCAGGGCTTCAACGCGACCGCGGGGTGGATGCACACCTCGAGCAACAACGACGCGATCGACGAGTTCGCGGTCACGGCGACGCGAACGGCTGATGGCTACACCTACGGGTACGACACCGCGCAGCGGCGCGTGGTGACGCAACGGATAGCCGTGCGCTACCGCGACGGCGCACAGCTGTCCACGCGCGAGTTCACCGTGTACCGCACGCACCACGGGCCGGTGGTGCGCGAGGCCGACGGCAAGTGGATCGCCGTCCGGCTCATGAACGAACCGGTCAAAGCGCTCACGCAATCATATCTGCGCACGAAGGCGAAGAACCTCGCCGAGTTCAAGACGAACATGGACCTGCACACGAACTCGTCCAACAACACGGTCTTCGCCGACGCCGAGGGCAACATCGCCTACTTCCACGCGAACTTCATCCCGCGTCGCGACACGCAGTTCGACTGGAGCAAGCCGGTGGACGGCAGCGATCCCGCGACCGAGTGGCAGGGCGTGCACACGGTGGACGAGAGTCCGAACGTGTTCAACCCGAACACCGGGTGGATCCAGAACACCAACAACCACCCCTACTCTGCCGCCGGTGCGGCGAGTCCCAGGCAGTCGGACTATGCCCGCTACTTCGAGGACGGCGAGGGAGAGAACGCGCGCGGCCTGCACGCGATCGAGGTGCTCACGCGCGAACGCGCGTTCGACATCGACAAGTTGGTCGCCGCGGCCTACGACCCGCATCTCCCGGCATTCGACGCGCTCATTCCGGCGCTCGTGCGCGACTACGATGCGCTGCGCGCGAGCGATGCGCGCCAGCGCGCGCTCAAGCTCGCGCTCAAGGAGCCGGTCGCAGTGCTGCGCGCCTGGGACCGGCGATCGGGCACGAAGTCGGTCGCGTTGACTCTCGCGCACTACTGGGGCACGGAGCTGTTCGCGCGCGTGCAGGCAGACCCGCAAGCCGAGGGGACCTCGCTGTTCGCGTTCATGGCGCGCGGTGCGACCGCCGAGCAACGACTCGGCGCGCTCGAGTCGGCGGTCGCGCGCGTCACCGCGGACTTCGGCGACTGGCGCACCGCGTGGGGCGACGTGAACCGGTTCCAGCGACTCACCGCCGACATCGCACAGCCGTTCAGCGATTCGGGTCCGAGCCTCCCGGTGGGATTCGCCTCGGCGAACTGGGGATCGCTCGCGGCGTTCGGTGCGCGACCCTACCCGGGCACCAAGAAGATGTACGGCACCTACGGCAACAGCTTCGTCGCGGTGGTGGAGTTCGGCGACTCGGTCATGGCGCGCGCGATCACGGCGGGTGGACTCAACAGCGTGCCAGGGTCAAAGCACTTCAACGACCAGGCCGAGCGGTATGCGCGCGGCGACCTGCGCACGGTGTACTTCCACCCCTCACAGCTCGTGGGGCACACCGAGCGGACGTACCGACCGGGCGAACGCGCGCCCTGACGAAGGCGGCGCGGTAGCGCGCGCTACTGCGCCGCGCGCTACCGCATCACGACACCCAGCTCGCTCTTGGCACCCGTGCCCTTCCCGATCAGCTCCATGGTGTAGAGGGGCTTTCGATCGTTGTCGAGCGCACTGAACTTGATCCACCCACCGGTCGTCGCATCGCTCAGCCACCAGTCGAGCGTGCCGCCGCCCTGACCGAAGCGCACATGCTTGGCGCTGAACGTGCCGGCCGGCGTGGTGACCGACTCGGTCCCGACCGTCGCACCCTCGATCGATTCCGGCGTCGGCCTCCCGGTGAACGCGCCCATCATGTTCCAGGTGGTCCACTGCTCGGGCACGATCATCTCCTGCGCCTCCGGATTCCCGGGGAGCTTTGCCCGCATACGGACCAACCGCTGCAGATACTCGTTGCCGGTCTCGGGCTTGAAGAGCGCCTCGAGCGTGACGGTGTCGGCGCCGTCGTCCTCCTTGGTGATCGTGCGCATGCGCCACCACTCGCCACCGTCGGTCGGCCGGCCGATAAAGGCGCGCTCGGTCTCCTGCACATCACCGTCCTCGTCGGTGGTGATGCGCCACTTGGTCCAGTCGCCGGGGACGTAGTCCTTCTCGAACATCGTCGCGCCCGAGAGGTACTGCACCGCGAAGAGCTGAGAGATCCACAACCAGGCGAAGTCCGTGCCCCACACGGCGGGCGCACGCATGCCGCGTCCACCACCGCCGCCACCGGCCACTGCCGCACTCACGCCGAGCGCGCTGCGTAACTGCGACTCGCGCGCGCGCAGCACGGCGAGACCAGCGGTCGTGAATCCCGAGCCATCACCCGCGAGCCAGCCGCGAATGCGGTCGCGAAGCGTCCGGTACTCAGGGAGCGCGAAGCCGCCCGCGGCAGCCGCCGCCGTCTCGGGACCGCTCATGAGACGCTGACGGTCCTTGCGCATCCCCTCGGAATCGGACGCGCCGCACCTGGCCTTGATCGCGATCCGCGCGGCGAGTCCACCCAAGCGACTGCCCGAGACCGATCCCGCAGTCTCGAAATCGCGTTTGCACTGTTCGAACTTGGCGATCTTGGCTTCGGCATCCGAGACTTGGGGCGTCATCGCCTCGCTCTCGGACTTCTCCTTGGCGTGCGCCGTGAAGAAGCGGTCGACGATCGCCTCGGTGATGTCGAGGGCGCGATCGGACTGTGCGCGCGCGGTCGCGGGGCCGAGGAGCGCTGTCGCGGCGAGTGCCGCGACCAGATGACGGGCGGAACGCATGCTGTCTCCGAGAAGGAGTCGAACGCGGTGGTGGATGCCCATTGAACCTAGACCACCACCGCACGACTCCGCCAGCACCGAGCACTCGGGGAATCACTGAGGCGCGCGTCCTGTCCAGCTTTCCCTGCCGCGACGCGACCACGCTCAGGTGAAGATGATCTGCCCGCCCCCGGCCATCTGGTAGAAATCACCGACCGTGATGATCCCCTCGATCGAATCGATGAAGTCCTCCCGCTTGAGGTCGAACATGTCGACCGTCGCCTTGCAGGCGTAGAGTTTGGCGCCCGAGTCGGCGATCATCTCGATGAACTCTGGGATCGGCGGGATGTCGACCTTCTCCATCGACTTGGCCATCTGCGCGGTGACGATCGCCGACATGCCCGGGAAGCCGCCGAGCCAGGTGGCGAGGTGAAGGCCGGGATTGCCGACCGTCGCGACCTTGATGTGTTCGTGCCGTGCCTTGTTGATCGCGTCCATGCCGAAGAAGGTGAAGAAGACGTTCGCGTCGATCCCCTCCATGCGCGCGCCATTCGCGAGGATGAGCGCGGGGTAGATGCCCTCGAGCGAGCCCTTGGAGACGATGATCGAGACCTTCGTGATCGCTTCGTTGGCGGCTGTCGCGCCCGGAGCGCCGGCGTTCTGCGTGAGCGTTGTCATGGTGTTCTCTCGTGGTCGTGGGACAGAGGCGAGTCAGATGCGCTTCAGATGCAGCCATGCGGCTTGGGGATTCCGGCGATCTTCGCGGCGAGCTTCGCGGGACCCTTGGGGAAGAGCTGATAGAGCTCCTTGATCTCCACGCCCGACTCCTTGCCAAGGGTGCGGATGGTCGGTCCGTCGCCCTTCGCCAAGAAGGTGTTGCGCATGTAGTCGAGCACGAGCCAGTGGCGATCGGTCAGCGCTCCGACGCCCGACTCGGCGGCAAGCTCCATAGCGAGGGCGCGGTCCCAATCGGTGGCACGCTCGAGGAATCCCTCGGCGGTGCGAGCGACGGCAGTGAGTGCAGGCATGATTCTCTTCTCCTTTGGGAGCGGCGAGGGGTCAGGGGGTGGTGGTCGCAGCCGGGAATCGCTTGCCTGCGCGCTTCATCTGCGCCGGGATCCCCGGAAAGTCGTAGCCCGGCAGGAGCGCGTTCCAGTACACGTGCCGGAACGCGAGCTTGCCGAGATGATTGAGCCGGCTCTCCTTGAGGAGCGGCATCGGACCCCAGGCGAACGGGAAGTTCCCGGGGAGCGGTTCGGTCTCGTAGTTGAAGTCGATCAGCAGCGCCTTGCCGTGTCCGGTCTCGATGAAGCAATTCGCATGACCGTCGAAGCCCGGGTCCAATGGCTTGCCAGCAAGGAAGCGCAGGATGTTCTCGCTGAGCACCTCCGCCTGGAAGTGCGCGACCGAGCCCGCCTTCGATGCCGGCACGTCGGTCGCATCGCCGATCGCGAAGACGTTCGACTTGACCTTGGCCTGCAGTGTGCGCGGCTCGGTGAGCACGAAGTTCATCGCGTTGCCGAGGCCCGGCGTGCGCCCGATGAAGTCCGCGCCCTTGTGGGTCGGAATGCTCACGAGCAGGTCGAAGGGGAGAGTGCGCTCGTCCCATGAGACGAGTTCGCCCGCGGGGCCGTCGACGCGCCCCGCGTTGAACTCGGTCTCGAGCGCGATCCCCTTGCTCTCAAGGAGATACGCGAGCGCCTGTGCGGCGGCGGGTTTGGTGAAGGCACCATCGAGCGGCGTCGCATACATGAGCGTCACCTTGTCGCGCAGGCCGCGTTGGGTGAAGAACCAGTCAGCGAGAAAAACGAACTCGAGCGGCGCGACCGGGCACTTGATGGGCATCTCGACCACGTTGAGCACGATCCGACCGCCCTTGAACTGGCGCAGCGCCTTCGCGAGTCGTTCGGCCCCCGCGAGCGTGTAGAACTCGAACATGCGCTCGCCCCAGCCGGCACCGGTCAGGCCGTCGAGCTCCTCGGGCGCGATGCGCGTGCCGGTGGCGATGATGCAGAGGTCGTACGAGAGCACCTCGCCGCTCGCGAGCGTCACCGTGTCGGTCGCGGGATCGAGGCGTTCGATCGCCGACTGCACATATCGGACGGCCTTGGGCAACTGCGCCGCTCGGCCGCGCACGGCCTGGTCGGGGGTGTAGACGCCGAACGGGATGAAGAGCAGGCCGGGTTGGTAGATGTGCACCGGGTCCTGATCGACGATCGTGATGCGCGTGGTGCCGGCGGCGATGTCGCGCCGCAGCGACCGGGCCAGCCGGTTGGCCATGACGGTCCCTGCGGTGCCGGCGCCGAGGATGACGAGGTGACGCATGGAGTACTCCGTGGTCGTGACGTAGACTGCTTGGGGACTGGCCTCAAGTTCGGGTCCCGTGCGACTCCCATCCATAAGCGTATGTGCGCATATGGTGTACGACTTTCCCCGACCGGAGACGTGATGCTCGCCCTGCCCCGCGCCCAGATGCACCGACTCGTTCCGCTGGCTGGCGTGCTCCTCGCGATGGCGGTCGCCTGCGCTGACGCGCGCAAGGAGGCCCCGTCCGAGGCGAGCGTGGGCGTCGCGGGGGGAACTGCCGCTGGCCTGGTGGCCGGCGACGAGATGCTATCGCGTGGCCTCGCGATGTCCGCGCGAGAGGCTGTTCCGTCACCGCCCAAGATGCAGGGTGGAAACCCGGCGACCGCGATGCTCATCCGCCGCGGCGACGTCATGATCCGCGTCGACTCGATCGAGCCCGCCATGGCCGCGCTCCGGCGGCTCGCCGCGTCACTCGGCGGCAGCGTCGGCAACGTGAGCATCACCGCCGGCGACTACGCGGTGCGCAGTGCGACCCTCGAGCTGCGGATCCCGTCGGCGCGATTCGACGACGCCATGGGCGGCCTCGCGCCGGTCGGTCAGGTACAGCAGAGCTCGGTCACCGCTGAGGACGTGGGCGAGGAGTTCACCGATGTGAGCGCGCGCGTGAAGAACGCCCAGCGGCTCGAGACGCGGCTCGTCGACCTGCTCGCGACCCGCACGGGAAAGCTCGAGGACGTGCTCGCCGTGGAGCGCGAACTCGCGCGCGTGCGTGAGGAGATCGAGCGCTACCAGGGGCGACTGCGCTTCCTCGGCGCGCGCGTGGAGACGAGCACGATCTCTGTCACCGTGAGCGAAAAGGCGCCGATCGTCGGTGAGACGCCCGGGCGCAGCGTGATCGGCGAGGCGTTCGTGCAGTCGTGGCGCAACTTCGTCGGGCTCGTGGCCGCGGCCATTTCGTCGCTGGGCGTACTCGTGCCGGTCGGGCTCGTGGTCGTGGTCGTGGTGCGCTGGTGGAGTGGGCGGAAGCGGCGTAGCAGGGAGGCGTGACCGCGCGCCGCGCTGGCCGCGGGCTAGCGCTTACGTTTCTGAGATGCGAATCCCTGCCGCCACTGACGACCTCGACCGGACATCCGCCGACCTGATGCTCGCTGGTGCGCGCACATTGCTCGGCCTGCTCGCCTGCTCACTCGTGGTCACGCTGCCTGTTGCGCTGCCGGCCCAGAGCGTCGGCCGACGCGCCGACCTGCCGGTCATCCCGGCGCCCGCGAGCGCGGTGCCCTTCGATGGCTCGTGGACGATCCCGTCGTCACTGATCACCAACGTCGCCTACTTGAGTGACGCCGAGCTCGGCGCCTCCGACATCCGGGTCAGGATCGTCCCCGGCGACTCGGCGCGCGGACTCGAGAGCTACACACTCACCGTGGCCCCCGCCGCCGTGACGATCACCGCCCCGCGCGCAGCGGGTCGGTTCTATGCGCTGCTGACGCTGCAGCAGTTGATCGACGCGGCACGGGCCAGTGACACGCCGATGCCGGGCATCGGGTCGGTGACGGTCACCGACGCACCACGCTTCGCGTATCGCGGTCTGCATCTCGACGTCGGGCGCCACTTCCAGCCGGTCGCGTTCGTCAAGCGCTACATCGACCTCATGGCGCTCTACAAGCTCAACACGTTCCACTGGCATCTCACCGAGGACCAGGGCTGGCGGATCGAGATCAAGAAGTATCCGCGCCTCACTGAGATCGGCAGCTGCCGCAGGGAGACGATGGTCGCGAAGAACTTTGCGCCCTACGTCGGCGACGGGACGCCGCACTGCGGCTTCTACACACAGGACGAGGTGCGCGAGGTCGTCGCCTACGCGGCGGCGCGCAACGTGACCGTGGTCCCCGAGATCGAGATGCCGGGCCACGCGCTCGCGGCCATCACCGCCTACCCCGATCTCGCCTGCACCCCTGGACCATTCGAGGTCCTCACCATCTGGGGCGTCTCCGACGACATCCTCTGCCCGAGCGAGCGGACGTTCGAGTTCCTGCAGGACGTGCTGACCGAGGTGCTCGCGCTCTTCCCCTCGAGGCTGATCCACATCGGTGGGGACGAGGCACCGAAGGTCCGATGGAAGGCGAGTCCGGTTGCGCAGGAGATCATCACGCGCGAACGGCTCAAGGACGAACATGAGTTGCAGAGCTGGTTCATCCGACGGATCGACACCTGGCTCGCCGCGCGCGGGCGCCGACTCGTCGGGTGGGACGAGATCCTCGAGGGCGGACTCGCACCCGGCGCCACGGTGATGAGTTGGCGCGGCATCGGTGGGGGGATCGACGCGGCGCGGCAGGGGCGCGACGTGATCATGACGCCCACGTCGGCGCTCTACTTCGACTACTACCAGGCCGACGAACGATTCGAGCCGCTCGCGATCGGCGGCCTGCTCACGCTCGAGCAGGTGTACGCGTACGAACCGGTCCCCGACGTGCTCACGGAGACTGAAGCCACGCGGATCCTCGGTGCGCAGGGAAATCTCTGGACCGAGTACCTCAAGACGCCGGCCGCGGTGGAGTACATGGCGTATCCGCGCGCACTCGCGCTCGCCGAGGTGACCTGGTCGCCCAAGGCGGCGCGCGACTGGGCGAGCTTTGCGCGCCGCTTGCCCAATGCGATGCGCGTGCTCGACCGGCTGCGCGTGAACTACCGCTTGCCGAACGTCACAGGCTTGGAGCGCGACGTGATCACGCTCGAGCCGCGCGTACGCGTGCCACTCGCGACGGCGATCGCCGACGCCGAGATCCGCTACACGCTCGACGGCTCCGATCCAACGGCTCGGAGCCCGCAGTACGTGAAGCCGGTCGACGTGACCACGACCTTTGAGGGCGTGCGCGTCACGGCGCGCGCCTTCACCGCAGATGGTCGCGCGACCCCGCCGCGCGGCGCGACGTTTCGCCGCACCAACTACCGTGAGGCCGACGCCGTGGATCCGGCGGTACTGGTACTCGGACTACGACGATCGTACATGGAGACGTCGGCCCGAACGACCGTCGGAATCGACACGCTCACGCCGCAGGGCTCCGACGTGACCGGCGCGGTCGAGCGCTGGAACGACGGTCCTGCCGAACGCTACGCGCTGCTGTTCCGGGGGTTCATCGAGGTGCCGGAGGACGGCATGTACGAGTTCTCGCTCAGATCCGACGACGGCAGCTCGCTCTCGATCGGGGATCAGGTGGTCGTGGACAACGATGGTCTGCACGGCACGCTCGAGCGACTCGGCATGGTCGCGCTGCGGGCGGGGCCTCATGCGCTCACGATCCGCTATTTCCAGGCGGGCGGCGGCGCGGAGCTCCGACTGCGCGTTCGCGTCGGTGCCGGTCCGTGGCGAGAGGTGCCGCGCGCCTGGCTGTCGCACCGGCCGTAGCAGAGAGCGGCAATGCTCGCCTCGGCAAACGCACCGCGTGCCAAGCTCTCCGCGATCGCCCGCCGCGTCCGTCGAGGGCTGCTCATCGCGATGGCCGTGCTCGTACTCGGGCCGTTCGTGCTGATCCTCCCGCTCAACGTCGTGCAGCCCGCAACGACCATGGTCATGCTGCGACGCGCCGTGCAGCGGACGATCGCCGGAAAGCAGCCGCGCTATCCCCGGCGAGACCTCGTCGCCCGAGCCGAGATCTCCGCGCATCTGCGACGCGCCGTACTCGCCGCCGAGGATGATCGCTTTTATCTGCACTTCGGGTTTGACGTCGAAGAGATCCAGAATGCCCTCGACCGCGCCCGCCGCGGACGCCGGCTCCGCGGCGCATCGACGATCACGCAGCAGGTCGCGAAGAACCTCTTCCTCTGGGAAGGGCGATCGTACGTCCGCAAAGGGTACGAGGCATATCTCACGCTGGTGCTCGAGATCTGCCTGCCCAAGGACCGGATCCTCGACCTCTACCTCAACTTGGCCGAGTGGGGGGACGGAGTGTTCGGCGCCGAGATGGCGGCGAGAGTGCATTTCAAGACGTCGGCGAAGTCGCTCACGCGCGAGGAAGCGGCACGGTTGGCGGCCGTGCTGCCGAGCCCGGTGCGATGGTCGCCGCATGGCGCGGTCGCGACACGCCGGTCCGTGCTGATCCTCGACAAAATGAGGTACGCGGCACCGCGCGAGTGACCCCCGTCACACGACCCGTCATGTTTCCGCTTGCGGCCCCTCATGCGCGCGCTCACGTTTTAGGCATGACGCTCATCCGCGCAGGGGGCACGGCCCCACGAGTTGGCACGGCGACCGCTGCGGTAACCCTCGGTCTGCTCCTCGCTTCGCTCAGCTGCGGTCGCGAGGTGACCGGGCCGGAGCGAGGCGTTCGTCAGAGTCGAGCGCTCGCGATCCAGCCGGAGTTCCGCGCTTCGCCGGGTGACGCGTCGGCTTTGAGCGGAGTGGCGTTCGCGCGGGTCCGTCTGACATTGGCACGGGTGGGGGGAGCGGTCGCGATCGACCGCGTGATCGACTTCCCGGCGGATCGGGACTCGGTAGCGCTCTCGCTCACGGTGGACCTGAGCGCGAACTCCCCTGCCGAGGGGGAGCAGATGGCGCTCCGTCTCCGCTTCATCAGCACCGCGGGTGATACGGTCTTTCGCAGCGGGCCGGACACACTCTTGGTCGAGCCCGCGCGTGCCGGCGCGCCTCCCTCGCGCATCGTCGTCCGACCCATCTATGTAGGTCCCGGTGCGCAGGCCACGCGGGTGGATCTCCTACCGACGTCCGCGACAGCGTTGGGTGGGTCACCCCTCACCTTCACGGCGCAAGCGTTCGACGGGCAGGGCAGCGCGGTGCTTGACGCGCCGATCGTGTTCACGAGTACCGACAGCACGTTGGTGCGGTTCGCCAACGCGCGCGTGGGCACCGCGACCACGTTCGTGCGACGCGGTACCGCGACCGTGATCGCATCACTCCTCACAGGGCCGGCGGACTCGACGATCGTCACGACGACGCTCCCTGCGGCGGCGATCGCGGTCACCTCCGGCAATGCACAGAGCGGCCCCGCTGGCTCCGTGCTCCCGACCGCAGTCTCGGTGCGAGTGACCGCGAGCGACGCCTCGGGCGTGGCTGGCGTGGCCGTGACCTTCGTGCCGGCGAATGGCGGCAGTGTGAGCGCGTCGAGCGTTGCCACCAACTCGAGTGGCGATGCATCGACGAACTGGACGCTCGGCCCGGCGGCCGGAGCGCAGACGTTGACCGCGACGGCAGCGGGACTGGCGGCCAGCCCCGTGACGTTCAGTGCGACGGCTTCATCGACTGTTGCGACGCAGTTGGTCTTCACGACTGGTCCGAGTTCGGCACTGGCGGGGGCATCGCTCGGCGTGATGACCGTGACGGCGCGCGACGCACAGAACAATGTCGCGACGACGTTCACCGGTGCCGTGTCACTCGCGTTCGGGGCGAACCCCGCCGGCGGAACGCTCGCCGGTCCGATCACATCGAATGCCGTGGCGGGTGTTGCGACGTTCGGCGGTGTCAGCATCGATCGCGCGGCGGCCGGCTACACACTGGTCGCGTCATCGGGCGCGCTCACCGTGGCGGCGAGCACTGCCTTCGCGGTCACCGCCGGAGCCGCGACCACGCTCGCGTTCAGCGTGCAGCCGCCGAGCGCACCCGTGGCGACACCGCTCGCGCCGGCAGTTCAGGTCGTCGCGCGGGATGCGTTCGCGAACACAGCGACCGCGTTCACTGGGGCCGTGACCGTCGCGTTCGGAGCGAACCCGGGCGGCGCGACGCTGGGCGGCACGCTCGTCGTAAATGCCGTCGCCGGCGTTGCCACGTTCACAGGGCTGACGGTCAGCGCGATCGGCGCGGGCTACACGCTCGTTGCGAGCGCGAGTGGGCTCACCGGCGCGACGAGCACGACGTTCAACACCTCGGCGGCGTTGATCGCGTGGACGAATGCGGCGGGCGGGAACTGGAGTGCGCCGTCCAACTGGAGCCTGGGTCGTGTGCCGAACGCGATCGATAGTGTCGTGATCGACCTCGCGGGGAGTTACACCGTGAGTCTCGATACGACGTTCAGCGGGACGTTCATCACCGTGGGCGGAAGCAGCGGTGCGCAGACGCTCGCGCTCTCGTCGCGGACGCTCACGATCGCGGGGCAGTTGCGCACGCAGGGGACGGGTGTGTTCGCGATGAATGGAGCGACGTTGAATGGAGCGGGCAGTCTGGTGAATACGGCGACGACTTCGCTCTTCAATAC
>JANOTB010000071.1:0-6512 GCA_031416115.1 Gemmatimonadota bacterium | reverse complement strand
CGATCCGAGACGACGGCTTCGCGACATCGGCGAGGCGCGGCTGGTGATCGAGGAGGTGCTGGCCGGGCATTCCGAGACTTCGACGAAGGTCGTCCCCCTCGTGCGGGGCCGCTCCGGGGTGACACTTGGACTGGCCGGAGCCGTGATCGGCCTGGCGATCGGCGCGGTGGCGGCCGGCTTTGCCGCGCGCGCCTATTTCGCGCCCGAACCGAGACCAGAGACACGCGTCGACATTGCTACGGCCCAGACGACGGACCCATTCTCGTTCGCGTTGTCGGCCGACGGCCGTCAAGTGGCCTTCGTCGCAATTGACAAGAACGTCTCTCGGTTGTGGGTCAGGCGCCTCGATCGCGCGGAGGCCCGCGTGCTGCCAAACACCGACGGCGCCGCCTTCCCGTTCTGGTCACCGGACGGCTCGTCGATCGGCTTCTTCGCCGGCGGCAAGCTGAAACGCCTGGAGGTCGATGGGACTCGGCCCACCGTGGTGGCCGACGCGTCCAGTCCGCGGGGAGGCTCCTGGGGATCGCAGGGCGAGATCCTCTTCGTCCCACAAATTGGACCCGTAATGCGTGTGCCCGCATCCGGCGGAGCACCGGTCGCCGTCACACGAGTCGCGGCAGGTGATGCGCACCGCTCCCCGCACTGGCTCCCTGATGGTCGCCGGTTTCTGTATTTCATCCACAGCGGAGTACCCGAGCGACGCGGCATCTACCTGGCCACGCGCGACCAAATCGAGGGCGTGCGGTTGGTGGCCGCCGACTCCGGCGGCCAGTACGCACCGTCGGGCGAGGTCATGTACGTCAAGGATGGGATGCTCGTGTCACACGGCATCGACCTTGAGGGAAGGAAGACCGTCGGTGAGCCCATTCCGATCGCGTCCGAGATTCCTGTCGATGGGACCATTTCGTCGCGCGGGGCGTTCGACGTGTCGCCATCGGGCACGGTGGCATATCGATCCGGTCTCACCAGTTTGGGGCTGGCCTGGTTGAGCCCGTCCGGTGGCGCGACCTCGGCGCTCCCGCTCCGCCTCGAGGCATCGGCGATCCAACCCGCCCTCTCGAACGACGGACGACGCGTGCTGGTACGACGGAGCGAGCAAGGGAACGACGACCTGTGGATGATCGATTTGGTTCGCGGCGGGTCGTCGCGGTTCACGTCACACCCGTCGCAGGACGCCTTCCCTGTCTGGTCACCCGATGATCGGCAGGTAGCCTTCCGATCGAACCGAGCCGGGGCGTTCGGCCTCTTCATCAAACCTGCGAACGGCGAGGTCAACGAGCAGCAACTGCTGGCAACAGGCGAAGATCTGGCGCCCACCAGTTGGTCGCGGGACGGCCGCTGGCTGATGTACTACTCACTTTCCAAGAACAATCGGGACTTGTGGGCGCTGCCGATCACCGGTTCGAACGCCGGTGCTCCAGTGCTCTTCCTGCGAACCGAGTTCGACGAAACTCTTGGACAGTTTTCGCCTGATGGGAAATGGGTGGCCTACCAGACCAACGAATCGGGGGTGCAAGATATTGCTGTACGTCCGTTTCCAGGGCCCGGTGGCGTGTGGCCGCTCTCGTCGGGCGGCGGTACCCAGCCGCGATGGAGCCGCGACGGCAAGACGCTGTATTACGCCACCTTCGACGGACGGATCATCAGCGTCCCGGTCGTCATCCGCGGCACTTCGGTGGAATACGGCGCGAGCCGCGCCGTTGACGGCAGCCGCTTGCCGATGGCGAACAACATTTATCTGCAACTTTACGATGTCGGCCCGGACGGCCGACTGCTTACACTCATGCCGCCTCAAGGCGATGGCAGGCCGTCGGCGATCACGCTCGTGCTCGACTGGAAGGGGCCGAAGTAGAGTCCGGGCGCTTGGCCGTCCACTTGAAGCGGTCGACATCCCGCCACGACAACTGGTGTGCCGCCGTGCGTGCGTGTGAGTCGCTGCCGGCGTGGACGACGACGGGGGCGACCGGCATCGTGCCTCCGGGACCGGCGCGCAAGTCATCCACCACGCGGGCAAGTGCGGCGAACACGTCGGAGGCCACGGTCTGGCCCGACTTGATCTCGACCGCGGTGAGCCGATCGCCCTGCTCGATCACCAGGTCGCACTCGTGCCCTTTCTGATCGCGAAAGAACGACAGGCGTGGCGTCAGGCCGCGGTGGGTGTGGTGCTTGAGGATCTCGGACACCACCCAGCACTCGAAGATCGCGCCCCGTAGCGGATGCGTGATGAGCTGAGCCGGTGACTGGATGCCCAGCGCCCAGCAGAGCAAGCCAGTGTCAAAGAAGTAGAGCTTGGGCGTCTTCACCAGCCGCTTCGTGAGGTTGCGGTGCAGCGGCGGCAGCCGGAAGGCGATGAAGCTCGCCTCGAGCACGGACAACCAGGCGCGCGCAGTCATGTGCGTGATGCCGGCGTCGGCGCCAAGTGCCGACAGGTTGACGAGCTGCCCGACGCGACCGGCACACAGGCGCACGAAGGTCTGAAACGCCAGGAGATCCCCGACATTCACCAACTGGCGAACATCGCGCTCGACGTAGGTCGAGGCATAGCTCGACAGCCACTCGTCGGCCGGCAGCTTCCGGTCGTAGATGCGCGGATAGCCGCCGGTCCAGATCAGCGTCCACAGATCCGCGGGCGCCTTCGGGAACCGTTGAATCTCGGTCAGGTTCAGCGGCAACAGTTGCAGGAGGGCCGTGCGGCCCGCCAGCGTCTGGGTCACGGCCTCGATCAGCCCCAGTTGCTGGGAGCCGGTCAGGATGTACCGCCCGGGTGTGGGGTCGCGGTCGACGGCCTCCTGCACATAGGACAGCAGCTCAGGCGCGCGCTGCACCTCGTCAATCACGACGCCACGTGGGAATCGCGCCAGAAAGGCCCGGGGGTCGTGCCGCGCCAGGTCGCGCTGATCCGGCGGCTCGAGCGAGACGTACGGCTTGCGCGGAAAGGCGTCCCGGCACAGGGTGCTCTTGCCCGACTGCCGGGGACCGGTGATCGTCACCACCGGATGCCGCCGGGCGAGGCCGAGCAGCGATGGGCGCAGCAGGCGATCGACCACGACCCGAGCCTAGCAGCCAACGGTGATATATGCAAATCTAATTATCAATTAGCACCCCTGGCGACCACAGGGTAACATCTACCGCCACGAGATGCGCACGAATCACGCTGGCCATGATCGTCGCGGCCGTTGCCGTCGCACCGGCCCAGCTGCCACGGCAGCAAGCTGTGCCACGGCAGCACGCCGCAAAACACGGCCCTGCGTTGGGGAGGCCAGGGTCGGATAACGGGGGTTCTGTCATCCCCAGACCCTGCTAAAAAGAAACTGATGGTCAGCGGGTTAATCAGGCGGCCTTCACTTCCACCGTAACCCCGAGGTCGCGCAGGCGCTTGAGGAGGCGATTGGTCACGCGGGTCTTGTCGTGCTCGGCGAAATGCTGGGCGCCGAGATCGTGGAATTCCGTGCCGTCGCGCAGCATGTAGTAGACGTCGGTCAACATCGAGGCGGCGACGGCGACGATGGCCTTCTTGGGACCGCGACGCGTTTTGAGCCGGAAGAATTGGGCTTGGAAGTAGCTCTGCTTCTTGCGGGCGGCGGGCCACGCGATTTGGACGAGCAGGGTCTTGAGCCACGGGGCGCCCTGGCGCGTGCGCGTCGAGCGGCGCTTCCCGGCACTCTCGTCCAAGCGCGGGCACAGCCCGGCCCACGACAGGAGATGGCCGGCGCTCGGGAAGATCGACATGTCGGCGCCGATCTCGGCCAGGATGACCGCGGCGGCCGTGTCACTGACGCCCGGCATCGTCGTGAGCAGACTGACCGCGGCCTGAAAAGGGACGAGCGCCTCGCGAATCCGCGCTTCGACGGTGGCGACGGCGAGATCGAGCGCGGCGATCTGCGTGAGATGCACCTGGAGTAAGAAGCGGTGATGCGCGGTCACCCGCCCGTGCAGCGCCTCCGTCAGTTCCGCCCGCGTCGCCTTCAGGCGCCCCGAGGTCAGGCTCGCCAGCCGTGCCGGGTCGGTTTCGCCCGCCACGAGGGCCGCGAGGATCGCCCGCCCACTCGTACCGAGCACATCGCTGATCACTTCCGTCAGCTTGACGTTGGCGTCTTCGAGCGTCTTTTGGAGCCGCTGCGTGTGTCGCGCGATCTCCCGCACCAGTTGCTTGCGCGTGCGCGTGAGATCGCGCAGCGCTTGGATCGGCGCGGGCGGGACGAAGCTGCTCCGGATCAACCCCAGGGCCAGTAGGTCGGCGATCCACGTGGCGTCGTTCGTATCGCTCTTCCGACCCGGGATGTTCCGGATGTGCATCGCATTCGCCAGGATCAGCGCGACGTGGTCCTCGAGCACATGCCAGACCGGCTTCCAGTAGACGCCGGTCGCTTCCATCGCCACATGCGTGACGCCCTGCGCGGTGAGCCAATCTGCGAGGGCGAGCAGTCCTCGCGTCGTCGTCGACACCGTGCGATGTTCGTAGGTGACCTTCGCGCCCACCGCGAGGCGCACACAGCCCACGACCGTCTTCGCGTGGACATCCAAGCCGGCACAGCGCGGATACAGTACTTCCATCAGCAGCCTCCCTCAGCGGGCGGCACGGGCGTGGAATCCCCGAAGGCGAAATCTAAAAGGTGCGCTCTCCGGCGACAGGCCGGCGTCGCAATACGGGGTGCTCATGGGACTCCGGGTCACACTAAAGTACGGGCTTGTCGCACCAATGCAGGGCCGACCTCGCTGCCCGTGCCGCCTCGACCAATGTACCCGTTTCATGCCCACGTGCGTCGGTCGGAGACCGGTGAGCCACTAAAGAGAAACTGATCGGATTGCCCGTTGTTCAGGCGGCTTTCACTTCTACCTCGACACCGAGATCGCGAAGGCGTTGCAGGAGCCGGTTGGTCACGCGGGTCTTGTCGCGTTGGGCAAAGTGCTGATCCCCGAGGTCGCGAAATTCCGCGCCGTCGCGCAGCATGTAGTAGACGTCGGTGAGCATGGACGCGGCCACCGCGACGATCGCCTTCTTCGGGCCCCGTCGACTCTTGAGCCGGAGAAACTGCGCCTGGAAGTAGCTGTGCTTCTTGCGACACGCGGGCCAGGCGATTTGCACGAGGGTCGTCTTCAGCCACGGCGCCCCCGCGCGGGTGCGCGTCGAGCGGCGCTTCCCCGCACTTTCGTCCAGGCGAGGGCACAAGCCCGCCCAGGACAGGAGATGACCCGCCGACGGAAAGACGGACATGTCGTCGCCGATCTCCGCCACAATCACGGCGGCTGCGGTCGCACTCACGCCCGGCATCGTCGTCAAGAGCGTGACCGCGGCTCGAAACGGAACGAGTGCGTCCTGAATCCGCGCTTCGATATCGGTGAGCGCGGCGTCGAGCGCCGCGATCTGCGTCAGATGCAGCTGGAGCATGAAGCGATGGTGGGGCGTCACCCGGCCGTGCAGCGCCTCCACGAGTTCGGCCCGGGTCGCCGTAAGGCGTCGCGACGCGCGGTCCGCCAATCGCTCGGGGTCGCTCTCTCCGGCGATGAGCGCCTGGAGCATGGCGAGCCCACTCGTGCCTCGGATGTTGCTGATCACCTCCGTCAGCTTGATGTTCGCGTCCTCGAGGGTCTTCTGGATGCGCTGCGTGTGCCGAGCGGCCTCGCGGACCAGCTGCGTCCGCGTCCGCGTGAGGTCGCGCAGGTCTTGAATCGAGGCGGGGGGCACGAAGCTACTCCGGATCAGCCCCAGGGCCAGCAGATCCGCGATCCAGGTCGCGTCGTTCGTGTCGCTCTTCCGACCTGGGATGTTGCGGATGTGCATGGCATTGGCGAGCACGAGCGTGACGTGGCCCTCAAGCACATGCCACACCGGCTTCCAGTAGACGCCGGTCGCTTCCATCGCCACGTCCGTGACCTGCTGTGCCGTCAGCCAGTCCAGCAGCTCGAGCAGGCCGCGGGTCGTCGACGAGACCGTGCGCCGTTCGTAGCGGACGGTCGCACCCGCGGCGATCCGCACACACCCCACGACCGTCTTGGCGTGCACATCCAACCCGGCACACCGCGGATAGAGGACTTCCATGCGTCACCTCCTACTGAGCGGCACGGGCGTGGAGTCCCCGGATACGGAATCTAAAGAACGCGCTGCCCAGCGCGGTGCTGGCGTCGCAATACGGGGTGCTCGTGGGACTCCGGGTCACACTAATGTTCGGGCTCGTCGCACCAATGCAGGGGCCGACCTCGGTGCCCGCGCCGCACGGCACTGTACCTCCGTTTCGTGCCACGTGGGTGCGTCGCAGACGCATGAGACACTAATGTTGCCTATCGTCACTGGCTGCCTCTCGAAGTGGAGCCGCAGCAATTGCACTGGTTCGATCCCGGCGGCGGCGCCGCGCCGTTCATGCCCAATCGCTTTCCGATCTACATCTGGGACCTCGGCAACGGCATTTCGTTCTACGGATTTCCCGCTGACGATGAGGGGCGCGTCAAGGTCGCGTTCTTCAGGTCCAAGGTGAAGGGCGAGGCCGCGATCCGCGACGCGCTGCGGCCCTGTA
>JANOTB010000070.1:0-15094 GCA_031416115.1 Gemmatimonadota bacterium | reverse complement strand
GTGAGAGGTGAGAGGTGGATGTGAGGGTTAGTTCCCCACCTCTCCCCTCTCCCATCTCCCCTCTGCCGTTAAGCCACCGCGTACTGGCTCGTGATGTCCCGCCCCGCTCCCTTGATCACCAGCTTGAACTCGTCCGGCTTGAGGAGCGGGTCGTCCCGCATCTCGACCGTGAACCCAATGCCCTTCTCCAGCCGCTTGATCAGCTCCTTCTCCTGCTCGAGCACGTACATCACGGTGTCGGGGTGCAGCTTGACCACGATGTTGTCGCGCCGCCCCTCGCTCGCGACTCTGCGCACGGCGCGCTCCATGCGCCGCACGATCGTCTCGGAGGTGAAGACACGACCCGTGCCCAAACAGACCGGGCAGGGCTCGGTCATGGCGTGGAAGTGGCTCTGACGCACCCGCTGGCGCGTCATCTCGATCAGCCCGAGGTCGCTCACCGCGAAGGCCTTGGTGCGCGCGCGGTCGCGGGCCAAATGCGTGCGCAACTCCTGCAGCACCTTGTCGCGGTTGGCCTTGGTCTCCATGTCGATGAAGTCGCAGACGATGATGCCGCCCACGTCGCGCAGTCGCAGTTGACGTGCGATCTCGCGCGCTGCCTCGACATTCGTTTTGGTGACCGTCTTCTCCGGGTCCTTCTTGCCGGTGAAGCGTCCCGTGTTCACGTCGATCGAGATCAATGCCTCGGTCGGCTCGATGATCAGGTAGCCGCCGCTCGGCAGATCGCAACGCCGTTTGAAGAGGTCGCGGATCTCGGTCTCCACGCCCTCCTTGTCGAAGAGCGGCACCTTGTCCTCATGCAGGTGCACGCGATCGATCAGCTCGGGCGCGATCCCCTTCAAGTACTCGACGATCTCGTTGTACACCTGGCGCGAGTCGACCGTGAGCCGGTCGACCTTGGTCGAGAAGAGGTCGCGGATGATCCCGCGCGTGAGCGAGGTCTCGCGGTGGAGCAGCTTGGGCGCGTTGCCGACGAACTTCGTCTTCTTGTTGATCTTCTGCCACTGCCCGATCAGCGTCTCCAACTCGCGCGTGAACGTCTCCTGCGTGACGTCCTCACCCACGGTGCGCACGATCACGCCGCCCGAGTCCTTGGGCAGCACCTTCTGCACCTGCTCGCGCAGCCGCTGGCGTTCGGCCCGCTCGCCGATCTTGCGGCTCACACCCACGCGTGAGGCGAACGGCATGTAGACGAGAAAACGGCCGGCCATGGAGACCTGCGCGGTGACGCGCGGGCCCTTCGTGGAGATCGGTTCCTTGGAGACTTGGCAGATGAGCGACTGACCGCGCTTGAGCACGTCCTCGATCTTGGGCGGGTCCTTGCGTTTGCGGCGGCCACCGCCGCCGCGGCGGGGCTTCTTGGCCGGTTCAGCAGGCGCATCCTCTGCCGCGGCGGACTGGGACGCAGCGGACTGCGCCGCAGCGGACTGGGCCTCGTCGGCCTCGCCCCCCTCGTCGTCGTCGCCGTCCTCGTCGTCGTCATCATCCCCGTCCTCGTCGTAGACGAGGTCGGAGTTGTGGAGGAAGGCGCTCTTCTCGGTGCCGATGTTCACGAACGCCGCCTGGAGCCCAGGCAGCACCGCTTCGACCTTCCCGAGATAAATGTCGCCGACCATCCGCTTGTTCTCCGGACGGTCGACCTGCAGTTCAACGAGCTGTTCGTCCTCGATGATCGCGACGCGCACTTCGCGCTGCGTCGCGCTGATCAAGATCTCGCGCTTCATTATTCATGGCGGCTGGTGAGCCCCCGATCCCGCACCGGATCGTCCACGCGGCAACCGCCCGGTCGTTGCCCCAGACCACCCCTGCGGGGTGCTCCGGGCGACCGGGAAGCGTCGGCGCAGCGTGCGATCCATAGTTGGTGTCGGCTCCGAGAGATGCCGGAGCACGGGGCCCCGGCAGACAATGCGCCCCGCGAACCGCCGGGGCGCTGACATCTTCGTGCCTGTATGGTGCCACCCCGCCCCGGCCCGCGCAACCGGGCCGGGTGCGCCGAGGTCAGAGCGTGAGTCCCGCGATCAGGTGCCTGGCGATCACCATTCGCTGCACCTCCGAGGTGCCCTCACCGATCTCGCCGATCTTGGCGTCGCGCATGAATCGCTCGACCGGGTAGTCCTTGGTGTAGCCGTACCCGCCGTGCAGCTGGATCGCCTTGATCGTGTTGCGCATCGCTAGCTCGGAGGTGAAGAGCTTGGCCATCGCGGCCTCCTTGCCGAACGGATGTCCGTTCTGCGCGAGCCAGGCGGCGTGGTACGTGAGATGACGGCCGGCCTCGAGCTCGGTCGCCATGTCGGAGAGCTGGAAGTGGACGCCCTGGAACTCAGCGATCCGCTTACCGAACTGCTTCCGCTCGCTCGTGTACTTGAGCGCTTCCTCGAATGCACCCTGTGCGACACCAAGCGAGAGGGCGGCGATCCCGATGCGCCCCTCGTCGAGGGTCTTCATGAAGTTGATGAAGCCTCTTCCCTCCTCGCCGATCCGATTCTCCACCGGCACCTCGACGTCCTCGAAGATCAGCTCGCGCGTGTCCGAGGCGCGCCAGCCGAGCTTGTCCTCCTTCTTCCCAGAGCGGAATCCCTTCATCGGTCCGATCTCGGGGTCGTGGCCGATGCCAAGACCCTTCACGCGCTCGAGGTCACAGGTCTCCTTGGTGAGCACGAAGCTCGAGATCCCCTTGGTGCCCTTCCCCGGATTCGTCACCGCGGTGATCACGAAGCTCTCGCCCACACCGCCGTGTGTGATGAAGCGCTTGGTGCCGTTGATGACGTAGTGACCGCCCTTTCGCACCGCCGTGGTCTTGGTGCCGCCGGCGTCGGAGCCGGCATCAGGCTCGGTGAGGCCGAAGCCGCCGAGCACCTTGCCGCTCGCGAGGCGCGGCACGAGACGGCGCTTCTGCTCCTCGGTGCCGAAGTTCACGATCGGCGAGGTGCCGAGGGTCGTATGCGCCGAGATGGTGATCGAGTGCGACGCGCAGACGCGCGCGAGTTCCTCGATCGCGATCATGAAGCTGATCTTGTCGAGTCCCGACCCGCCGAGCTCCTCGGACCACGGGATCCCGAGGAGCCCGAGGTCGGCCATCTTCTTCACATTGTCCCAGGGGAACTCCTGGGTGTCGTCGAAGTGGCGCGCGACCGGAGCGACCTCCTCACGGGCGAATGCGCGGACCATCTCGCGCGTGGCGAGGTGGTGTTCTTCGAAGTAGGTCGAGTCGTGCATGAACGGCAGAGGGGAGATGGGAGAGGGGAGATGTGAGGCAACACCTCTGCCATCTCGACTGCTTCTGATCTCGAACAATCTATGGTACGGAGGGTCGGAATACCTGTGGCAGCGCATGCCCGTCGAGTCGTTCCGACGGGCTTATGCCGAGCAGTTGGGCGAGGGTCGGAGCGATATCCACCACCCGCACACTCCCACGAACGCGGCCGGGGACGAACGGTGTTCCCCAGAAGATGATCGGCACCCTTGCGTCGTAATCGTGCGGCGAACCGTGCGTCGCCGTGTTGCCGCGGCCGAAGTAGTTGTACGGCCGGAGCGTGATCGCCGCGATCACGTCGCCACCGGGGCGGAACATGTGCAGCCACCGACGTGCCGTGGCGTCCTTCACCGTGTCCGCGGTCACCAAGTCGTCGATCACGTCGACGCGCTCGACCCCGGCGACCTTACGCGCCTCACGCGCGAACGCCCGAGCGAGTTCACGCACACCCTGCTCCTGGCCGACGACCTTCGACCGGTCGACTTCGAGCGTCAGGCCGTCGAACCCGAACGCCTCGGAGGCGAGCCGGTGGCGTCGCACGGTCTGAGAGAGCGATGCGAGCGCGGGATCGAAGTCCTCGCGGAACACACGTGTCGCTCTGGCGTTGTCGCCCCACGTCGAGCGCACATCCGGGCTCGGCGCGACGCCATGATCGGAGGTCAGCACGAGGAGGACGCGGTCCGCCCCTCGCAGCGCGACGAGGGAATCGAGGAACAGGCCGAGTGACCGGTCGAGGCGCAACACCTGATCATGCAGTTCGCGCGAATCGGGGCCCCAACGGTGACCGATCGCGTCGGTCGTGGAGAGCGACACCGCGAGCAGGTCCGTCTGCGGTCCCGCACCGAGATCCATGGCGCGGACACCACGCCATGCGAACTCGAGCGTCAACTCATCCATCACCGGGAAGCTGATCACCAGATTGCGTGCCTGCAGCGTGTCGTCGGGGACGACGTGCGGGAAGCGCACCTCGCCGCTGGGGAGCTCCCCGGGGACCGAGTCCGCCTCGGGGTAGTTCGCTTCGGCGAGCAGCGGCGTCCACAGGGAGCCGGCGTAGTGCGTCATCACGCGGTCCTCCGCGTTGAACGCCTGCACCCAGCGCGGCAGGGTATCCGCGTACCAGGTACTCGTCACGAAGGCGCCGGCCGCCTGCGCATACCAGAACACCGGCAGCTTGGCCCGTCCGATCGGCAGGATCGCTCCTCGATCCTTTCGCGAGACCGAGAGCACCTTTGTGCGGGCGTCAGCAGCGATCATCCAGTCGGCGAGCGTGGTGCCGTTGAACCGGAAGGGCGACGCGCCTGCGCCCGCAGAGCCGACCAGCGGAGCGGTGGCCGTATTGACCCCGACGCTGTTGCGCGCGATGCCGGTCGAGTACGGGAACCGTCCGGAGAGTGTCGAGGCGTGCCCTGGGGCCGTCTCGGTGATCGCGTGGTCGTGCACGCCCTGTGGAGCGAATGCGCCGTCGTCGACCAGGCGACGGAGCCCGCCGGTGAGCTGATCGTGCCACCGCGTGAGATAGTCCGGTCGCAGCTGGTCGATCGTGATGAAGACCACGAGCGCCGGCTTCGGCACCGCCGGCCCGCCGGTGCGCTGCGCCGGCAATGCCGCCGGACGCCCGGCAACCAGCGTGGCGATGAGCGAACAGGCGACGTGAACGGCCCTGCATCGGACGAGGTGCATGACTCAAGGGGTGAGGGACGGAGCAAGATACCCCGTCCGGGCGCTCCGGTGCCGGGCGCTCCGGTGACTGGGCGCTCCGGAGCAGTTGCAGACGGCGCGTTTGCACCGCACTTTCCCGTACGATGCTCCCTCCAACTTCGCGAATGCCTCCCTCGCTCTCTGAACTCCCCGTCTGGCGCAACCTCGTTGCGCGCACGGTGCTCTGGTATCTCGTGGTCGGCGCGGTCTACTACTGGCTCCGTGACTTCATGCCCGCCGGCACCGGGATCTTCGCCGCGACGCAGGTCCGGCAGATCCTTGGCGGTGTCTCGGCTGCGGTAAGTGCCCCCGCGCCACTGCCCACCGCCCTCGGAGCCGCCGTCGCGATGCTCACGGCATTCGTGACGGCACTGCCAGTCTCGTGGATCTACACGCTCACGCGTCGCAAGAAGGGATTCCAGCAGTCCGTCGTCCAGACCTATTTGATCCTGCCGGTCGTCGCGGCGGCGATCGTCGTGCTGGTCAAGACATCGATCGAGCTCGCGTTCTCGCTGGGCGGCATCGTCGCTGCGGTCCGGTTCCGCACCTCCCTCGACGACAGCAAGGACGCGGCGGGCATCTTCGTGGTGATCGGCATCGGGATGGCGGCCGGAGTCTCGCCTGAGGTCGCGTGGGTCATCTCGATCGGCTTCAACGCGCTGATGGTCGGGCTCTGGGTGAGCGACTTTGGCAAACCGTCTGCGCTGGAGGGCCGGGATGCGGGGCGCAAGCTCGATCGGGCGCTCGCGACCGCGAACCGCACCGGGATGTTCCTCGCCCGCATGGACGACGAGGTGCTCAAGTCGATGTCGCCGGACCAGCTCGAGGCGCTCGCTGACCGCGCGTGGCGCCGCCGCAAGCGCAACGACCCCGATCTCGCGGAAGACGATTCGGTGACGAGCGAACGCCCGCGCTTTGCGCAGATGCTACGGATCAGGTCGGTGGACGTCGACCGGGCACGGGAACTCTGTGAACCCTGCTTCGCTACGCTGTTCGCAAGTTGGAAGTACCTGGGCAGCGTGCAGGAGCATGAGCTGCGGGTACTGGAGTACGGCGTGACCATGCTCGACACCGTGACGCCGGGCGTCGTGTCAGACGACCTCGGCGCGTTCCCCGACTCGCCGCTCCGCGGCGTGGAGCTACGATGACCCGGACCTTCCTGCGCTCGATCCTCGTGACCCTTGTGCTAGGCGCGCTGCCGAGCAGCGCGCACGCACAAGCGCTCTTCCGCGACGAGGCGCCGCTCGAGCTCACACTCACGACCAACCTGCGAGATTTGGTGCGCGAGCGTGATTCGACCGAGCTGCGTTGGTTCGGCGCCGAAATGAGCTACACCGACGAGAAGGGCGTCGTGCGCCGCGTCCCGACCGAGCTCCGGGCGCGCGGTCACTTTCGCCGTCAGGCGCGCAACTGCGCCTTCCCGCCGATCTTCATCCGTGCCGGAAAGACCGCGCGCGACAGCTCGATCCTCCAGGGGAACCCTCGCCTCAAGATCGTCACGCCCTGCCGTCCGGCCGCGGAGGACTACCAGCAGTACATCCTCCTCGAATACCTCATGTACCGGACGTACTCGGTCGTGCAGGAGGTGCACCATCGCACGCGTCTCGCCAGCATCACGTACAAGGATTCGACCGACCGCGTGAAGCCGATCGTCGTGACCGCGTTCTTCCTCGAAATAGAGGACGAGCTCGCCGACGAGCACAAGCTCGAGTACAGCGAGACCATGGGCGCGCTCTTCGCCGACGTCGATTCGACGACGCTCGACCGCATCTCGATCTTCGAATATTGGATCGGCAACACCGACTGGTCACTCTCCGGGCTCCACAACATCGAGCTGTTCCGCAAGCCCGACGGTGACTATATCCCGGTCGCGTATGACTTCGACTGGTCGGGCGCCGTGAACGCGCGCTACTCGTTCCCCAACCCGACGCTCGGGATTCGCACCGTGCGCGAACGACTGCACCGCGGGCCCTGTCGGACCGCAGAGCAATGGGCCCCGACGATCGCATACTACAAGATGAAGCGCACCGCGATCGATTCCGTCTGGGCGATGCCAGTGGCGGGGCTCGACCCCAAGCGGCGCGCCGACACCAAGGCGTTCCTGGACCAGCTCTGGCCGATCCTCGACAACGCGCGGACGTTCGGTCGGACGGTCGTGGATATCTGCCAGAAACAGGGCAACTGACGCTCAGGCGTTGCTGAGGACGTCGAGAAAAGCCACGCCGAACTTCTCGAGTCTCGCCGGACCGACTCCGTGCACGCGCGCCAGCTCGCCGCTCGTGCGCGGACGGGCACGGGCCATCTCGCGGAGGGAACGGTCGGGGAAGATCACGTAGGCGGGCACTCCCTCCTCCTTGGCGAGTCGGCTCCGCACGACCTTGAGGGCGTCGAGTACCTCGATCTCCTCGCGCGTGAGCGGCGCGTCGGTGGCGCCAGCCGTTGCCCCAGAGCCCGCGCCCGTGGCCTTCGAGCTGGCCTTCGGGTTGGCCTTGGAGCTCTTCGCGCCCGTCGGCCCTCTCGCGCCACCACCACGCCGCCCCTTCCCGGGCGCGACGCCCTCACTCGCCGTGATCCGCGCACCGAGGCAGTTGTCGCACCCCTCGCACTTGGGGCGTGCCGCCGGGTCGCCGAAGTAGCGCAGCACGAACGCTCGTCGACACTGATCGGTGTAGGCGTACTTCTGCACCATCTCGAGCTTGCGTAACTCGCCACGGCGACGTCGCTCGAGTCCCGCCCAGTCCACAGGCCACACTGTGATGTCCTTCGACTTGTCGGTCAGCGTGATCCCCTCGCCGAGTCGCCGCCAGACGACCATCTGCCTGCCCTGCAGCGCGTCGAGGAGTGCGGTCGCGCCGTTGGCGCCCCCTATGCCCGGCGGCACGGCGTCAAGATCGGCCACGATGCCGAGCTGGAATGTCTCACCCGCGCGTCGCCAGAGCGACCGGAGCAGCGCGAGTTCGAGGCCATGCTCGGTCTCGTTGAGCTCGGCCTTGATCCGCGCCGGAGTTGCCAGCAGTCGCACCTGCGCCTGCGAGCGCGAAGGATCGGCCACGGCGAGTGCGCCACCACGCGCGAGCACCCGCAACGCCGACTCGGCCTCGCGGTCGCTCACCTTGCCGCGCGCCTCGACGGCGATCGACGCGGCACTCTCGGAGACGAGTCCGTTCCGGCCGGCCAATCGCACGCAGGCATCGTACACTGCGGTCACCACGTCGCGCTCTGGAAGGGCGCCGTTGATGAAGAACTCGTGCATGAAGCGGTCGGGGAACGCATGCAACAGGATCGCCGTCGCCGGCTGGCGATCGCGTCCGGCACGCCCCGCTTCCTGATAGTAGGCCTCGAGCGTGCCGGGCATCGCATGGTGCACGACGAGCCGCACGTTGGACTTGTCGATCCCCATGCCGAAGGCATTGGTCGCGACGATCACCCGCGCGCGCTCCTGCATGAACGCGTCCTGTACCTCAGCGCGGTGCGCGTCGTCGAGACCAGCGTGGTACGCCACCGCCGCCACACGGGCATGCTGGAGCATGGTCGCGACCCGCTCGACTGTCTTGCGCGTGCTCGCGTACACGATCGCGACCCCGTCGTCGGTGCGCTCGCGTAGCAGGTCGATCAGCGTCGCGTCCTTCGCGGCGTCGTTCTTCGTCGCGATCACGTGATACGTCAGGTTGGTGCGGTCGAACCCGGTGAGGACGAGCACGGGATCGCGCAGCCCGAGCTGCCGCACGATGTCCTCGCGAACCTCCGGCGTGGCCGTCGCCGTGAGCGCGACCGTGGGCGGCGCGCCGAGGCGCACGCGCACGTCCTTCACGCGCAGATAGCTCGGACGGAAGTCGTGCCCCCATTCACTGATGCAGTGCGCTTCGTCCACGGCGAGCAGTCGCACGCCGACGGCCTTCAATCGCTCAGCGGTGCTGCCGAGATCGAATCGCTCGGGCGCAACGTACAGGAGCTTGAATTCGCCTCGCTGGACGCGCGCCATCCGGTCGCTCACCTCGGACGCCGAAAGCGTGCTGTTGATGAAAGTGGCAGGGAGCCCGCGCGCGGTGAGCGCGTCGACCTGATCCTTCATGAGGGAGATGAGCGGCGAGATGACGACCGTGAGCCCATCGAGCAGGAGTGCCGGCACCTGATAGCAGAGCGACTTGCCGCCACCGGTCGGGAGCACCACGAGCGTGTCACGCCCCTCGAGCACCGCGCTCACCGCGTCGGTCTGTCCGGGACGGAAGTCCGGAAAGTCGAAGCGCTCCCGGAGGAGGGCTCGGGCCTCGGCCAGGCGCGGAGAGACGGTGGGGGCGGAAACGGGCACGGCGAAGGATAGTGGAGCGCGGCGTCAGCGCCGCATCGCGTTCCCGCGTGACTGCGCGCTATCGCGCCGGGGTCGAGGCGCGTTCCCATCGCGATCGATCCAGCTACACGGCCCGCGAGAAATGCCCGCGCGTGAACGCGACGCCAACGACCTCGCGCACCGGACGTCCCGGCCCGCGACCACTCTCCACCGCCGCGAGCGACGCCACGTAGCCACTCACGATCGCGGCCACGTCGTCATGGAACACGTTGAACACGAGTCGGTAGCGCCGGATGCCCGCCTGCCAAAGCCGGGAGAGGAACTCCGTGCCTTCCACCGGCCGCGAGTGTAGGAGGCGGTTGCGGCAGGCGTAGTCGGTCGCGATCGGAAAGTCGTAACCGGCCGGATCCTTGAGCACGGTGTCCACGTGCGTCCTGGTGCAGAGATCGCGACAGTGGGTCGGCGTGCGATCGAATGCGGCGCTCAGCACGCAGTGCTCGAGCGTCATGCCCTCGGGACGCCCGAATACGAACGCGTCGAACCGGTCACCCTTCCATGGGGCGGTGACGGCGGCGATCTCATCGACCGTGAGTTCGATCGACGGGGTGATGCGTGACGCTCCGAGTGCGAAGAGCTCGGCGGCGGTGTGCTGGTTGAAGCAGTTCGTTGCGTAGTCAGCCACGACATCGCGTCCAGCCGCCGCCAGCTCGGCCAGCAGGCCGACATGACCCGAGAGCAGCGGCGTGCCGAGCGCGAGCCACTTGTCGAGCTTCCTGCGCTCCTCGGGACGCACGATCGACGGCAGCCGAGGCGGAAGACCCCGCCGCGATGCCGCACCGTGTCGGCGAGTGCTCGCACGCGGGCGACCGACGGAAACGGGTGTCGCAGGAACGGGTCGAGGACGATCTCCCCCGCCCCGGCCTCGAGCGCCGTTTGGGCGTCTTCGATCCGCCAGACCTCGGCGACCACGATCGCCGTGCGCGGAGGGTGCGCCACCGGCGCGTCGAGTGCGGCAGCGGCTGGAGCGACGAGTGCCGCGATCGCTGCCGTGATCAGCGCCTCACGCTCGGCTGCGGCCGCCTGCTGCGCCCAATCGCGTTGCACGAGCAGTTCGTCCACGGCCGACTGCCGCAGGTGGTTGAGCTGGCGCACCGGGAGAAAGAGCCCCTCCGCGAGCCCTGACATCTCGACGTCCGCGAGCACGAACGGCGTCTCGCCGAGTCGGCCGAGCTGTTCGCGCAGCTGCGCCATGTCGATCGCGCGCGACGCGGCAGGTGCGAGGGCTGCTTCGCTCCGCACAGTCACCTCGTGGTCCTCTGCCGTGATGATCGCCTTGAGCGGCGCGCCCGCGGTGCCGAAGACGCGGACCGAGAGCGGCACGCGGCGTCGGCGTTCCTCGCGCCCGACGTCTGCGAAACTCGCGCGTGCGCGTTCGAGCAACGCCGCCTGCGCGCTCCGCACCACGCGCCAACCGATCGGCACCCGATGTCGCGCCCTGATCGCTTGTCGCCAGACTCCGCCGTGCTCGCTGAGCGTGCGGACCGTCCCAGCGGTGAAGCCGGTGCTCTCGAGGTGTCCGCCAGCTGGTGGCTCGAAGCCGAGTCCATCGCGCTCCTCGATCGGCGCGCGGACCTCGACCATCACTTCGCCGTCGGCGAAACCCGTCACGACGCCGAGTTCTACGCCGCGGTTGTCGGGCTGCGTGCGCGTGATGTACTCGCGCCCGGCGCGGCCGCCGTACATGCCGCCCGTGAACCCGCGCGAGAAGATCTGCACCAGTGGTTGCACTTCTTCGAACGTCGGCGCGACGAACTCCCCCTGCTCCACCTGCTTGAGGAACTCGCGGTACCCGCGCGTGACGGTCGCGACGAATTCGGGTTTCTTCTTGCGACCCTCGATCTTGAGGCATCCGATGCCGGCCTCCGCGAGTTCCGCGAGGTGGTCCCACGCCCCGAGGTCCTTCGCCGAGATCAGGTAGCCGCGGTCGAGCTCGACGCCGCTCTCGGCGTCGCGCAGCACGTAGTCCTTGCGGCAGGACTGCGCGCACGAGCCGCGGTTGGCCGATCGCTCCGAGATCATCCCCGACATGAAGCACTGACCGGAGTACGCGATGCAGAGCGCGCCATGCACGAAGCTCTCGAGCCCGAGTGCCGGCACCGCCGCGTGGATCGCGCGGATGTCGTCGAGCGTGTTCTCGCGCGCGAGCACCACGCGATCGACGCCGAGGCGCGCCATGACCTTCGCGCCAGACGCATCGTGCACCGTCATCTGCGTGGAGCCGTGGATCTCGAAGCCCGGATAGACGCGCTGGATCAGCCGCACGAGGCCAACGTCCTGAACGATCGCCGCGTCGATGCCGCGATCGATGCACTCTCCGAGATAGCTGAGCGCCTCGTGCAGCTCGCTCGGTTTGACGAGGATGTTGAGCGTGAGGTAGATGCGCGCGCCGTGCCCATGCGCGATCAGGCAGGCTTGCTCGAGCTCGTCGAGCGTGAGCTGGGCCCCGTCGTCGCGGGCGTTGAACTTGGACGCGCCGCAGTAGACCGCATCGGCGCCATTGGCCACGGCGGCCCGCACGGCATCGAGTGACCCGGCGGGCGAGAGGAGCTCAGGGATCGGATGCGCTACGGCCATGCGGCAATCTAAGCGGTCAGCGCCACGACTTCGTGCAGCTGCAGCAGGTGCCGTTCCTCGTGCCGCGCGATCATGAGCGACCACTGCCAGCCGTCGTAGGGTCCGAAGATCGGATGTGGGTGCCGGATGAGCGAGAGTCTCGGGCCGGCCTTCCGCATCGCCGCCAAGAGCTGCACGCGCCCGTCGTTCCACCGCGCGCGTTCGGCCACGAGGTCGATCTCTCCGGGAGCCGGCGGCCGGATTCCATCGGGCGCGGGGATCTTTCGGCTACGGTCTCGAAAGTTGTCCTTGTCCAGGAGCGAGAGCACCGAGTCCGTGCGTGGACCCGGCGGAACCGTCGAGTTGAATGGGAGCGCCGCGTCGAGACGCTCGAAGAGGCGCGCCACGCCGCGTTCGACTTTGGCCAGGTGCCAGATGATCTGCGTCGGGGTCCATTGGTCCGGCGGCGCCGTGTTCAACCGCTCACGAGGAACCGCGTCGAGGGCCGTCTCGAACTCCGCGCGCACACGCGCGAGTTCCGCCTCGAGCACGGCGATCCGGCGATCAGTAGCTGGGAACATCGGGGGCTCAGAATGGGGGTCGGCGGGCCAGCGCGGTCCCGCCGTACACATACGCTAGCCAGCGGCGCCAACGGCCGCCACGCCCCCGTGGCACCCTGCGGTCTACCTCGCCGTCGAAACCAGCGGACCGGAGCGCTCGTATTCCCAGCAACAGGAGTGATCCCATGCTCGGTCTCATCGGTCTCGCGGTCGCCTTCGGCGCCTCATGGTTCGGCTACAGCATCGCTCGTCGGTTCGTACGTGAACGCCTGCGCTACGTGGAGGCGGCGCTCTCGCCCGGTGCGGCGATCATGGTGGGACTCATCGCCGCGATCGTCGCGTACCCGGTGGCGTGGCTCCTCCCGATCATCGGACCAGGAACGGCGGTCGTCTTCGGACTTGGTACGGGCCTTGGCGCTCGTGCCGGTGCGGTGGACGTGAAGCGCGGCTACCGCATCAGTAGCGGCCAATGAAGCGCAGCAGGAACGCGACCGCGACGAGCCCGATCCCGATCCACCGCACGATCGCCAGTTCCATCCGCACGCCGGTGAGGAAGACCGCCATACCGGCCGCGGCGATCACCAGCTTCGCCGTCATCCGCTCGGTCACGGAAGATCCTCACGCACGGTGCCTGGGATCTCCAACACGAAGTCAGCGCCGAACGCTTTTGACGGCGTCATGAAGCCGACCGCCACGCCACCCGCGAGCAGGCGCTCCGCGGCGCGGACCGCCGCGAGCGCCGTCAGGGTGTAGCCGTTCGGCGCCGTGAGTCTCGACTGCACGACCGTCCCGCCCACGTCCCGGGCCTCGCCCCACACCTGGCTCTGCGTGCGTGCAAGGGCGTCGGCGCTCGGCCCCGCGGGTCGATTCTTGAGCCGCTTGAGCAGGAACCGCTTGACGGCCGCCATGCGCAGGATCGGTTCGAGGTAGCGCGACAGGCGGAGCGAACGCAGCCCCGAACGCGACGTCGCCATGTAGGTCGTGATGTCCGGGACGCCCGTGCTGTGGAACGCGGTCGACACGTCTCCCCACGGGATCGTCACGCAGAGCCGAGCTTTGTCCGCGAACGCGATGGTCCGTGATCGCCAGGCCGACGGCACGCGTTCGATGCGTCCGTTCCTCCTGATCGCGCCGCCGAGCCCCATGCCCTCGATGACGGTCGCGGCCGTTCCGTGCGACGGCCCTGAGCCGCCACTGAAGGCGAGTTCGAGTGCGATCGCACCGGGGAGCCGGCGCTTGAGGTGTGCGGCAAGGCAGTCGGTCGGGACGACGTCGAAGCCCACGCCCGGCAGTAGCGTGATCCCCGCCTCGCGCGCCCGCTCGCTCGCGGTCGCGAGCCGCTCGAAGACGGCGATCTCCCCGGTGATGTCCATGTAGTGCACGCCCATGTCGAGACAGGCGTCGAGCATCGCTCTCACGGTGCGGAAGAATGGTCCTGCGCAGTGCAGGACGGCGCCCATGCCCGTGAGCGCCTCGCGAAGCGCCGCGGGATCGTCGAGCGAGACCGGTCGCGCCTCGAGCCCGTGCTGCGCCGCGAGTGCACGCACCGCGTCGGCGTTCCGGCCCGAGAGCACAGGACGGAGTCCGCGCGCGAGCGCTTCAGCGACGATGAGGCGACCGGTGTATCCGGTGACGCCATAGATCAGCAGCGGCTTGGCCATGGGAGTGGAAGCTAGCGTCACCCGCGTCCAGCCGTACCGTCCCTCAACGCACGGGCCCGACCATCGCTGGGATGACGTACGGTCCGAGGTGCGGCCCAGGGTTCTGCCAGGCGGCGCGCAGTGCCATCGCGAGCGTCGTCCGCGTGTCCTCCGGATACACGATCGCGTCGACGAACCCGCGGGCGCCGGCGTAGCGCGCATCGAGTTGATGCTCGTAGTCTTCGCGCATCTCCGCCATGGAGTCGCGGACGGCATCGCTCGGGTCGCGACCCGCGACCTTCGCGGCCGTGATCGCGGCGCCGTGAACAGCGGCGACGGCGGCTTCACCCTCCATTACCGCCATGCGGCCCGTGGGCCACGAGAAGATGAAGTCAGGGTCGAAGCCCTGCCCGGCCATGGCATAGTAGCCGGCGCCTGACGCATGGTTCACCGTGAGCACGAGCTTGGGCACCGTGGCCGTGGCCATGGCCTCCACCCAACGCGCGCCGGCACGGATGATCCCCTCGTGCTCCGCCTCCTTGCCCACCATGAAGCCCGAGACGTCCTGCACGAAGAGCAGCGGGATCCCCTCGCGGTCGCAGCGGTCGATGAAGAACGCGACCTTCTCCGCGCTCTCGGCGTAGATGATCCCGCCGAAGCGGGGCTGCTCACCTGGTCGGCCCTTGATGAGCCCGCGCGCATTCGCGATCACGCCGACCGGGATCCCCTCGATGCGCGCGTCGCCGCAGATGAGTTCCCGCGCCAGATGCGGCTGGAACTCGTCGAGCGAACCGCCGTCGAGCACCGCGCGCAGCACGGCGTGCATGTCGTACGACATCCGATGGTCGGTGGGAAGCACGTCGTACAACGTCTCCGGCTCGGCACCGGGCGGCAGGTCGGCGTCGTGCGGTGCGATGCGCACCGGCGGCGCGAGCCGCGAGACGAGTTCGCGGACCTTTGAGAGACAGGCCTGATCGTCCTCGAGCGCGTAATGCGCGACGCCGCTCACCTCGGTGTGCATCGTCGCACCGCCCAGCGTCTC